>JAVHVD010000084.1:0-39498 GCA_032160745.1 Pseudonocardiales bacterium | reverse complement strand
TCTACTCGGTTGCCGCCGACAAGCGCCGCGTTCAAGACGTCGCCGCGTCCGTGGGCGTCGAGTCGCCGCGGACCTGGTTCCCGCAGACCGAGCAGGAACTCGAAGGACTTGATCTGCAGTACCCGGTCGTGCTCAAACCAGGGAAGCGGCAGAGCCTGAACGAGCTGACCACGGACAAGGCGTGGCGGATCGATGACCGCGACTCGCTCATTCGTCGCTGGCGCGAGGCCCTTCGGCTCCTGACGATCGAGGATCTCCTCGTGCAAGAACTGGTCCCCGGTGGCGGCGATCGCCAACTCTCCTTTGCCGCTGTCTGCAAGGACGGCGAGCCGAGGCTCTCGGTCACCGCCCGCCGCAGCCGGCAGTACCCGCGGGACTTCGGGCGCGCGAGCACGTTCGTGCAGACCGCACTCCTGCCCGACGTCAGTGGGGCGGCCATCAGGCTCCTCGCTGCGCTCCACGTCGACGGTTTGGTGGAAGTCGAGTTCAAACGGGACCCACGCGATGATGCGCTCAAGCTTCTGGACGTCAACCTCAGAGCGTGGGGATGGCACTCGATCGGCGCGGTCGCCGGGGTGGACTTCGGGTACGGGGCGTACCTGCTGGCACTGGGACGTGAGGTGCCGGTGCGAACGGGCCAATCGGGCGTCCGGTGGACCCGGCTCGCCCTGGATCTCCCGCCGGCCGTGCGCGCGATCGCACGTGGCCAGGAAAAGCTCACCGACTACGTATGGTCGCTGCGGCCGCCCCTGCACGGGCCGATCGCAGCACGGGACGATCTGCTGCCCGCCGTCGTCGAGATACCTCTGCTCGTTCGCACGATGGGGCGCCGGCGACGGGACGGTCGGCGTCAGAGCCATGGCCGGCCGCTGGTCGACCCGGCAGCTGGGTGCCCGCTGGAGATTCTGGAGCTGCACGACCCACGGTGGATCGCCTTCGTGTCCAGCCATCCTGATGCCACCCCATTTCACCACCCATCATGGGGCCGGCTGGTTGGCGAGTGTTACGGCTTCCCGTCCTTCGCCGCAGCCGTGGTGGGGCCGGACGGAGGCATCATCGCCGGAATGCCGATGGCGGAAGTACGGCACGGGTCGGGCCGACCGAAGTGGGTCTCGCTTCCCTTCACCGATCACTGTCCCCCACTGCACGAGACGCCCGGTGACGCAGTCCCGTTGCGCGCGATGCTGCGAGGGACGCTCGCATCCTCCAACATGAAGTCGATCCAAGTCCGCGGGGAGCTGTCCGGGGAGCCGTTCTTCCAGGTCGGCGTGCGGCACCTGCTGAAGCTGGACAGCGACCCGGACGCCGTCTTTCACGCCTTCCATCGGTCACAGGTCCAACGCAACATCCGCCGTGCCCAGCAGGAACGGGTCACGGTACGGCGGGCCGATCGCGAGCTGGATCTCACCGACACCTTCTACCGACTGCATCTCATGAGCCGGCGTCGGTTGGGCGTTCCAGTACAACCTCGGCGCTTCTTCACTTTGTTGTGGCGTCGGGTGCTCGCCGGCGGGCTCGGCTCGTTGCTGATCGCCGAGGTGGAGGGCAGGCCCGTGGCCGCCGCCGTGTTCCTCCGGCACAACGGAACCGTGCTCTACAAGTACGGCGCGTCGGATTCGAGTGCCTGGCCCGTCCGCCCGAACCACGCCTTGTTCTGGCAGGCGATCCGCACCGCATGCACCGATGGCGATTCGTGGCTGGACTGGGGGCGGACCGACCTGGACAACGGTGGTCTCCGCACGTTCAAGGCGTCGTGGGGGGCACAGGAATTGCCCCTCGTGCACACCGTGCTCAGAGCGGCGCCGGCCGGCTGGGCGATGCCGGCAGGTTGGGGAGCCCAGTCGACGAGGACCGCCGCCGGCGTGATCAAGCAGGGTCCGCCGTGGGTCTGCCGCCTGGCAGGCGAGACGCTGTATCGCTACGGCGCTTGACCGGCGGGCTGTCGATGTTCGGCCCCGCCCGCCCCGTCCGAACGAGGCGTCATTTTCATCTCGCGGTCTTGCGGGCCATCAGCACGACGCCGGCCCCGTCGAGGGTGTCGAAGTAGACGAAGCCCGAACCGTTGTCCCGTTGGCCTCGCATGGTCACGTCGAGGCCGAGATCGGTTCCTTGCGCCACCGCGGTCTCGAGGTCGGATTCGAACCCGAGCTGGTACACACCCTCGCCGTGACGGTCGAGGAACTGGCGCTGCGGACAGTCGAGGTCGGGCGGCTGGCACAGCTGCAGCTGGAAGTTGTCGAGATCGGTGAAGCGGTACTTCATCTGGTGGAACGCGTCGGGGTTCGGCACCTCGAGGCGGCTGTACTCGGTGAGGGGCGGGTAGTCCTGCCACGGGCCGACGCCGAGCGACTCGTAGTATGCGACGGTCTTGTCGATGTCGTGGACGACCAGGCAGATGTGGTGCAGCTGGCGGAACGGCGTCGTCATCGTCGGATCTCCTGCGCTTGGTCGCAGGTCCGGCCGCCGGCGAGCGTCATGCCTTCACCGCCGTCAGTACGTCGAGAACATGATTGTTGAACTGGTCGAGGTCGACGGTCGCGGCGCCGGCCGAGGCGAGGTCGTAGGTCGGATCAACCGTGTCGATGACGGTGTCGAGCGCGCGTCGAACACGGGTGTGCAGGTCGAGCTCGGCGAGGTCGGGGCACCACGCGAACAGGTCGGCGAGTGCGAGCCACGCACCAGTGGGGTTGGAGCGGCGGGTTCCGGTGCGGTGCGGCGACGACCCGTGCGCGGGCTCGAACAGCGCCGTGGCGCCGTGCCCGATCGGCCGGTCGGGATTGATCGTCGCCGACCCGCACAGCGCGGGCGAGCCGGCGCGCGCGCAGACGACGTCGGAGAGGATGTCGCCGAACAGCCCTTCGGTGACGATGACCGCGGGAAGCTGGTCGTACTTCACGAGTTCGTAGGCGGCGCGGTCGACATTGACGTCGGCGAACGGCACGCCGGTGGCGACCGCGGTGGCGCGCGCGGTTCGGCGCCACAACCGTGAGGTCGCGAAGACGCTGGCCTTGTCGACGCTGATGGCGCGCCGGTCCGGGTACTGGCGGGCATGGTCGACAGCGATGTCGAACACTTCCTGCACGCGCACGGGATCGAGCACGAGCCGGTCCTCGGCGGCACGGATGCCGTCGCTTTCGACCCGCTGGTCCGGCCCGGCGTAGGCGCCGCCGGTGATGTTGCGGACGATGATCACGTCGTCGGCACCGGGGACGCGGACGGTGCGGACACTGATGCGAAGGTCGAAGATGTGTCGCAGCTCGATCAGGGCCGCTTCGGGGTTGGGGCACTGGTCGGCGGTAATGCCGGGGTGGCTGCCGACGGCGCCGGACAGGATGACATCGGCGTCTCGGCAGGCTTGCACCGTCTCCTGGGGCAGGATCGAGCCGGTCTGCGACCAGCCGGTCGTGCCGTAGGGCCACGGTCCGGTGAGGATGACCGGTGCGCCCTGCTCTTCCAGGCGCCGCAGGAAGGTGACCGGGCCGTCGAGAATCTCGGCGCCGATTCCGTCTCCGGGCAGTAACGCGATCGTGGTCATAGCAGCAGGCTCCGTGTCTGGGCGGTCATGATGGCGGCGGCTGCATCCGGGCCGACGTGGCGTTCGAGGTCGTGCAGCCAGGGGCTGACGGCGACCGCGGGCGGGTCGTGGTCGGCGTGGCCGAGGTCGCCGCCGAAGACGAGCAGCGAGGTCGGGTAGTTGTCGGTGAGGGTGAGGCTGGAATGGGCCGCGTCCCCGAGCAGGTCGGGCAGGATGCCGAGTTCGAGGTGCGCGTCGAGGGCTTGCAGCGCCGCGGCGGCGCTCTCGTTCCAGTGCAGGAACGCCATCTTCGGATGGTTGACGAGCAGCCGCTGCACGCCGTGTGAGCGCGCCGCGCGGAACAGCACGACGGTCTCGTCCGCGGAGAGGTGGCCGCTGGCCAGCAGCAGGTCGTGCGCCGCGACGACGTCGAGCACGTCGTGCCATTCCGGCAGCAACACACCGTTCGCGCCCACGACGTCGACCGGTCCCAGTTCGAAGCCGCGATGCACCGCCAGTTCCGGCGAACGTGCACCGACCTTGTGCGTGCGCGCAGACACGGTGGGCATCCACACGACGCGACCACCCAGGCGGGCCGCGACCTCGACGGCATCGGGATTCGCGCCGCCGACCGGGCTGTTGAGGACGATGCCCCCGTACACGCCGTCGCCGGCCGCAGCAGCGCGCTCGACGGTGCTGCCCTCGTGGGCCTTGAGCACGATCGTGTCGAAACCGACCGCGCGTTCGGCCGCCACGGTCGCAAGGTCGTCGCCGTGGCGCGGCAGCAGGCTGGGGGACGCATGGGTGTGCAGATCGGTCATGCCGCTCGCCCAGTCCGGCCGGGTCGGCGTGCTCATCGGAGTTCGACCCAGTCGAGGACGGGTCGCTCGGTGAGCAGTCGGCGTTGCACCTTGCCGGCGGCCGCGTCGCGCGGCAGCGACGCGATGCGAGCGACGGCAACCGGGCGCATGAAGGCGGGCAGTTCGGCGATCTTGCTGCGCAATTGGTCCAACGGCAGCGGGTCGGCGACGGCGTACAGGACGACCTCGTCATCGACGAGCGCGCCGCGACGCTTCCACAGCGCGTGGTCGGCGAGGCCGTCCACGGCGGCCAGGTGATTCTCGACGAACGGGATCGGCACGAACTCACCCTTGACCCGGATGGACTCGGTACTGCGTTCCAGGAAGACGAGGTAGTCGTCGGCGTCGGCGCGGCCGAGGTCGCCGGTGTCGAACCAGCCTTCGGCGTCACGGGCCGGATTGACACCGTCGATCGTGACGTAGCCGTCGAAGAGGGCAGCGTGCTCGCGTTCGCGGACGAAGATCATTCCGTTGTCGTCGGTCCGCCATTCGATGTCGGCGCGTCCCGGGCCGCCGTGCCGGCTCGCGTCGGCCGGGATGTCGTCGGTGGCGGACCAGCGCCTGAGGTGTGACACGCCGCCCGCTTCGGTGGAGCCGTAGCCGGAGACCGCGGCCGGGACGTCGAACTGCCGCATGAATCCGCCGTCGGCGTAGAACATGGTCCGGACCCGGTGGCCCGCCGCGTGCTCGGCGCCGGTCGCGCGCTTGAGGATCTCGACCGGCGGGGCATGCAGGATGAGCACCGTCACCCGCTCCCCCACGACAACCGGCCAGAATCCGCCGGCCGAGAACCTCGACACCGTGAGCGCGTCGGCGCCGGTGAGCAGCGCCGTGATGATGCCGTAGCCCATCGGGTTGATGTGGAACAGCGGCAACGGGGCGAGTACCCGGTCACTCGGGCGCAGGTCGAGCGCACCCGCCATCGCTGTCGCCATCCGCCGGAAGTAGTCATGGGTCTGGGCGCAGAACTTCGGCAGACCGGTGGTCCCGGAGGTGTGCATGTAGGACGCAACCGCGAACGGGTCCGCGGCGAGCCCCGGCAGCGCGGCGACGTCGGCCGGCCCGTCGCCACGGGTCAGCGCGACGTCGTCGGGGCGCAGGACGAGGTCCGGAGCGAGCGGTGCAAGCATCCGCTCGACGAGTTCCTCGGGGTAGGTCGGGTTCACCAGGGCCACCGGGGTACCGGCGAGCAGGCAGGCGAGCCAGGTGATGACGAAGTCCGTCGAGGTCGGCGCGACGAGGGCGACTCGCTGCCCCGGGCGCAGTCCGCCGTCCAGCAGCGTGCGGGCGCGGCCCGCGGCATGCGCGAGCGCATCGGAGAGCGTGACCTGGTCGTCGACCGTGCCGAGGCGTAGGTCAGGACGGGCGGCAGCCTGCTCGACGAATGCCCGCGCGAGGTTGTTCACGCCAGTCCCTGGTGGCCCGAGTCGGACAGGATGCGCCGGGCAATGTAGTTGCGCATGATCTCGGCCGACCCACCGGCAACCTTCAGCACCTTGATGTCGTTCTCGATGTCGGTGTACGGCGTGTCCCAGTAGAGCCCGTGCCCGCCGACCATGCTGTAGGACGTATCCGATGCCTGCTCGGCGGCACCGATCGCGAGCTTCTTCGCGGTGGTGGTGTGCAGCGCGATGTCCTCGCCGCGTTCATGGGCGAGGGCGGCGTCGTCCCGGGCGAAGGAGGCGGCCTGCAGGGCGGTCCACGCATCCGCGACCATCCACTGGATGCCCTGGAAGTCGGTCACCATGTTGTCGCCGACCTGCCGTTCGGTGGCGTAGCGCAGCCCGAGCTCCAGCGCGCGGCGGCCGAGGCCGATCAACTCCGAGGCGTTGCCCAGGCGGCTGATGTTGAACGTGGACAGGAACGTCGCGAGCCCTTCACCGGGCCCGCCGAGACGCGCGGAGTCCGGCACCCGGACGCGGTCGAACTCCACGTCGGCGGTGCGGATCAACCGCAAGCCGATCGCGCGGGTCACGTGGGTGCTGATGCCCGGCAGGCTCATGTCGACCAGGAAGCTGGTGAGGCCCTCGTCGGCCACGGCATAGAACAGGGTGACATCGCAGTCGGCGCCGAGGTTGATGTGGGTCTTGCTCCCGGTCAGCAGCCAGTCGCCGCCGTCGCGCACGGCGGTGGACTTCATCGTCTTGAACGACGAGCCCGCGTTCTTCTCGCTGATGCACTCGGAGAACACGGCTTCGCCGGTGGCGATGCCGCGTAGCCACTGGGCCTTCTGCTCGGCGGTGCCCCAGTCGAGCAGCCACCGCTGCCCCTGGGCGGCGATCTGACCGGATACCAGCCCGTGCCGGCCGACCTCCTCGCTGATCACGGTGTACTCCGCGACGCCGCCGCCGAGACCGCCGAACTCGGCCGGGACGAGCGGGCCGAGGTAGCCGAGCTTGCCGAGTTCGGCGTAGACCTCGCGGGGGAACCGGTTGGCCCGGTTGGCGGTGTCGAGCTCCTGGCGGTGCCGCTGGCCGAAGGCGGCGAGATCGGTGACGGTCTTGTCGATCCAGCTTGCCCGCTCGGCGTCGATGCGCAGTGTGGGATACATCAGCTCTCCTTGCCCGGACCGTTGCCGCCCATCAGAACACCAGCCCGAGGTGGTTCGTCCGGCTGGCCGCCGCGAACCGCTCGAGACCGAGCGCGCTGGTGTCGATGCTGGTGATCGCGCCCCGGGCGATCTGCTCGGCGACGAGTCGGCCGATCTCGGGGGCCTGCATCAGGCCGTGTCCGGAGAAGCCACAAGCGTTCACCCAGGTCGGCCTGTCGGGGTCGGCGCCGAGGATGCCGTGGTGGTCCGGGCTGTTCTCATACGTTCCGGCCCAGCAGCCTGAGCGGTCCAGCGGCAGGTCGGCCAGCCACGGGAATCGGGGCACGGCCAGTTCGAGGACCTTCTCCATCCACGGCCAGTCGACGCTCACGTCGTAACCGTCCTCCTGGTCCGGACGGGCGGCGGCGAACAGCAGCCGCGAGCCCTCGCTGCGGACGAAGACCCCGGTGCCGAGGTCGATCGTCATGGGCAGCGGTGCTGTCATCGCACCAGGGGCGCTGGCGTAGATGTTGCGCCGCGAGTGCGCGACGGGCACCTCGAGCTCGGCCAGGGCCGCGAGCTCACCGGCCCACCCGCCCGCCGCGTTGACCACGTACTGGGCGCGGATCACGCGTTCGCCGACCTCGACCGTCCATCCGCCCGTCTGCTCGTCGGCGGCAATGGCTCGCACCCGGTGGCGGTACAGGACGCGAGCGCCGCAGCCGCGGGCGACGGTGAGGTAGGCGCTGGTCGCGAGGTGCGGGTCGACGACGCCGTCGGCGGGACCCCATGTCGCGCCGGCGATGCCACTCGGATCGAACGGCGTGATCCGCGCCGCCGCCGCGACGTCGAGGACGTCGACCGGGACGCCGTGTTCGCGCTGCAAGGCCACCGCATCCAGCTGCGCCGGCCAGGCCGTGTCGGGCACCAGGAACAGATAGCCAGAGGGCCGGTACCCGACGTCGATGCCGTGTTCGTCGGCGAAGTCGCGATAGGCCTGGATGCTGCGCCAGGACAGTTCGATGTTGAGCGCGTCGGCCCACTGGGCGCGGATCGACGCGAAGGAACGCCCGGTGCTGCCTTCGGCCGGGCCGTCGAACGATTCCACGACCGTGACGTCGAGGCCGGTGCGGGCGAGGTGCGCGGCGCAGCTGGCGCCCACCGCTCCGGCGCCGACGACGATCACGTCGGTCGTGAGGAGGTCATCCATCGCACGCTCCTGTGGTCCTGACCGTGTGCTGCAGGTGCCACGACGCTAGGAGGGCGGGGTGGGCCACGGCTTCGGCTGCGGCGCGGAAGAAGGCCACACCCGTTCCGACAATTGTCGAAGTCGCTAGACGGCCGCGCGGCGGTAGGCGGCCAGCCGCAACGCCATGTGCAGATCGTCGCGGTGCCGGCTCGTCTTCAGATTCACGCCGGTGAGGGCCTCGATGCGCTCGAGCCGGTAGTAGAGCGTCGTGCGGTGGATGTGCAGTTCGGCCGCGGTCGCCGAGACATCGCCGCCGTTGTCGAGCACGGTGCGGGCGGTCAGCAGCAGGTCCGGCCGGGCCGCCAGCACGTCGGCGCCGGGATGGACGTCGGCGACCCTCAGCTCGGGCGGGGCGGCGACGACGAGATGCCAGACGCCGAGCGCGTCCCACGACGGCCGGGCGAGCACGGCACCGGCGCGGGCGGCCTGCAAGGTCGCGGCGGCCCGGCGCACGGCGACGCTGAGCTCGTTCAGCGGCAGGGGCGGCCCGCTGGTGGCCGCATCGCGCCGAGGTGGGACGACGTGGACGCTCATCCCGGTGCGCAACGCCCACCCGCCGGCGCTCAGCGGTGCGTTGACCACGACGGTGGCGTCCGGTTCCAGGTCTTCGAGAGCAATGAGTTCCCGGGCGGCGGCATCGTCGCGCTCCAGCGCGAGCCGGGCCAGGAGCGCCGCCCGGTGGCGATCGTGTCCTTCCGGGGTGGATCGGGTCCGGGCCAGGGTGAGCCCCGCGATATCCGCACAGGCGACCAGCTTGGGCAGGTCGGACTCGGTGACGCTGCCTTCGGCGTCGAGCACCCACAGGTAGCCGAGCAGATCCCGCCCGGATCGGATCGGGACGCACCACCGGGGCAGCATGTCCGCCTCGGGCGCGGCGGGGGTTCGCACCGGCCGCTCGGCGGCGGCGAGGCCCAGCCGCGCCACCAGCGCGATGGCCGCCGGGGTGATCGAGCGTTGCAGGATCGTGCGGAGCCGGGTCTCGTCGACGTGGTCCTGGGCGCTCCACCACAGTGGCCGGTGCGACGGGTCCTCGACGAGGACCGGCTGCGCCAGTTCGGCCGCGAGCGCATCGACCGCATCCTGCACGTCCACCACCCGGCACCGCTCCTGTCAGTTGGCCCGCATTGTCGTCCGGCCGTTTCGACAATCGTAGGAAATCCAGCCGGGAAGTTCCGTAGCCGAGCCGAAGTCACTGACCGGTGCCGGTGCATACGGTGCAGGCATTCCGTCGTCACCCTCGATCTGGAGTCACCTGAGATGACCGCTCCCGCCGGCCGGACCGCCCTGTTCCCGATCGGACCGACGGCGCCGCGGGGGTATGCCGCTGGGTCACCCGAGCGCGCCTCGACCGCCGCGGCGCTGCAGGAGGTCCGGTCGAGCGAGTACGACATCCCGAACATCATCGGCGGTCTCGAGGTACGCACCGACCGCCGCGTCCCGGTCGTCACGCCGCACGAGCACAAGCGGCAGCTCGGTGAGGTGCACTGGGCCGGCGCGGCCGAGACGACGCGGGCGATCGAGGCGGCGACAACGGCGTCGGCCTGGTGGGGGCGGCTGCCGTGGGAGGAGCGCGCGGCGCCGTTCCTGCGTGCCGCTGATCTGCTCGAGCACGGAGCGTGGCGCGATCGGCTCAACGCCGCCACCATGCTCGAGCTGTCGAAGACCACGTACCAGGCCGACATCGACGCCGCCTGCGAGACGGTCGATTTCATCCGCTTCAACGTCAAGAACATGCTCGAGATGTACGCAGTGCAGCCCGGCTCGCTGCCCGGCATGTGGAACCAGGCCGAGTACCGGCCGCTCGAGGGCTTCGTCTTCGCCGTGACGCCGTTCAACTTCACCTGCATGAACAACCTGGCGTTCGGGCCGGCGGTGCTCGGGAACGCGGTCGTGTGGAAGCCGGCCGAGAGTGCGTCGCTGGTCGCGCACCTGTCGCTGCAGCTGCTCCGCGAGGCCGGGCTGCCAGATGGGGTCATCAACCTCGTCCATGGCGACGGCGCCGAGATCGGCGCCGTCGCCCTCGAGCACCGCAACCTCGCCGCCGTCCACTTCACCGGCTCGACCGGCACGTTCCAGCACATCTGGCGGACCGTCGGCGCGAACGTGGCGTCGTACAAGAACTACCCGCGCGTTGTCGGCGAGACCGGCGGCAAGGACTTCATCCTTGCCCACTCCTCGGCCGATGTGGACGCGCTTGCAGTCGCCTGCGTCCGGGGCGCCTACGAATACCAGGGGCAGAAGTGCTCGGCCGCGTCACGCCTGTATGCGCCCCGCAGCCTGTGGCCGGCACTCAAGGAGCGCCTTGTCGCCCTCACCGAATCAATCGTCGTCGGCGACCCCACCGAACCGGAGACCTACGTCGGCGCGGTGATCAACGCACGCCAGCACGCCAAGCACGTCGAGGCACTGGCCCGCGCCCGCGCCGACGGCCTCGTCGTCGTCGGTGGCAGCACCGATGACTCGACGGGCTGGTTCGTCGACCCGACCATCCTCGAGGTCGAGGACCCGCGCTCGCCGTTCATCACCGAGGAACTGTTCGCGCCTGTGCTCACTACCTACGTCTACGACGACGCCGACTGGGAGCAGACCCTTCGGCTGGTCGACGAGTCGACGCCGTACGGGTTGACCGGCGCGGTATTCGCGGCGGACGGCGATGCCGTCCAGGAGGCGAACGACGCGCTGCGGTACGCGGCCGGCAACTTCTACGTCAACGACAAGCCCACCGGATCCGTGGTCGGCCAGCAGCCGTTCGGGGGGGCGCGGGCCTCGGGGACGAACGACAAGGCCGGCACGGTATGGAACATGATCCGCTTCGCGAGCCCGCGCTCGATCAAGCGCAACCACCTCCCCGTGCACGATTACCGCTACCCGCACCTCGACGCCTAGCGCAGCGGCGACGTCGGGACGGTTCTGTCCTGCGGGTCTGCGTCCGCGACGACGGGCGCGCCGGCGCCGGCCGCGTCGTTGATTCCCTGCTAGCAGGTAGTCGGAGTTGGAAGCTGGCCGCACGGACATTGCCGGACCAGACCGGCAAGCTGGAAGGCATGTGGCGCCAGTCACAGTGGGCGCGAAAGGACGGAAAGAAGGCGAGCTCAGGTGGTGGAGATTCTGCAGACGAAGAGACCACTCCGCGGCGGCGAGATGCCCGGCCCGTTCGAGGTTGTCCTGGCTGAGGCGCTGTTCGTGTCCACCTTGCAGTCCTCGGACTCGCCGTCCCCTGACCAGGTCCGTCGCGCCATCGGGACGACGCTGCGGCGCTTCGGGGGTCCAGGTTGCGGCGCTCAGGTGGCGCGCGAGTTCGGCGACCATCCGGACACCGCGGGAGCCAGGATGAAATGGGCGCTCGCCACGATCCGCTCGTCTCCCGACGCCCCCTAATGTGGTGGCGGCCGAGGTGGTCGGAGGGCAAGCGAAGGAGGGCCGGCGTTCGTGGCGATGCTTCGGTCGGGCCCCACTCTGCTTCGCACCCTGCGACAGCGATCAGGCCTGACACAGGAGCGCCTCGCTGAGATCGCGTCCGTCCACGTGCGCACGGTTCGCGGCCTGGAGACCGGCCGAATCGTGCACCCGCGCCGAACGACGATCGCCCTGCTGGCGCAGGCTCTCGGACTCGACGTCGGTGGTCACCTCGGGCTGCTCGCCGCGTGGGGCCTGCACGAATCGGCCCGTCCGACGCCGATGCCGCCGCCGCCGACCAGCACAGCGCGCATCGACATCATCGAGTCGTTCCTGACGCGGGCCCGCAACTCGATGCGAGCCGTGGCCGTGACCGAGCTCGTCGTCATCGGCGCCGACCGCCGCATCAAGCACAGATCGACCAGCGAAGTGGCCGTCGCCCTCGTCGACGATGTGACCACGCGGTGGGTCTTCTACGACCCGGATGACGAGTCGATCGACATAGATCGATTCCACCTCAGCGAGCTGATCAACTGCTCACTCACGAGGGAACTGCGCGACCCCAGTGGCCGGGCGAAGCTGTTCGAGCTGTCCCTCGATCGCGCCCTGTCGGTGGGGCAGACCCAGGTGCTGCACTACTCGGTCGATTTCGCGGCAGCCCGAGTGGCGACGTCGGCTCCACTCCCGTGCCGCCACGAAGAGATAGCCGGGTTCCTGCGCAGCCCGGCCAGCTACTTGCTAGAGGTCCGATTCGACGATGAGGCGGTTCCCGACCACTGCAGTCAGGTCTTTCAGGCCCGGCCCACGGGTCCGGTCCAGGAGGTGCGCGAACTAGCGCTCACGTCGGCGAGCTCGGTCCACATTGCCCTGCTCGAACCGAAGGCCGGCGGCCACGGCATCGCCTGGCGCTGGTGAGCCGCTGCCCGAATTACCTCTCCAATTCCCGCGCGACCGGACCACGTACATTGCAGAATCGCGGTGATACGCGGCGCGCGGGGCTCTCCGCCAAGCCATCACGAATTGGAGGAAGCCCCGATGCGGAAGTCCACCCTCACGCAGTGGTGTGCGTCGACGACCGTCGCTGTCCTGAGCTTCACGGGCTTCACCCTCGGCGTCACGGCAGCTTCCGCCGCGGTGGCGAGCCCGCCCCCAGCGCCGATCGTCGGACAGGTGCATTTCGACAATGCCTCCATCACCCAGACCTGCGACGCCGGCGGTTACGTCACTACGACCCGGTTATCGGTCGACTACGACGCGCGTCAACTCGGCACATACCTAGAGGTTCGGGCATCGTTGTGGAGCTTCAACGGAGGCGAAGCCCCAGGGCCGCAGATCGGGACTATCGCGCCGGGCCAGCAGGGCAGTTTCACCCGGACTGTCTCCTGGACGCCGCCTGGGGGCAACCAGACCGTGGACGCATTCGCCCTCGGCATCCGCAACGGAGCCGGGACCCTCAACGACAGCGTCCTGTACATCTCCGCGCTCCACTCGTGCGGAGGGGAAACGACTTCGGTTAGTCAGGAGCTCAGCGGGCCGACCGCGACCGTCACAGGCCCTGATTGCACCGGTGCCGTCGACGTGACGGTCGACAACTCCGCCTCTGACCTCGCGTGGACTCCCTACGTCTATCTGGGTTCAGGGGTTCGTACTGCTCGGCCGGTCGTCGCCGCCCACACACAGACCGTCCTGCGTCTCGACCTCGGCAACGCGCGGTCATCGCTTCTCGGCCTGGAGTTCCGGACGACCCGGCCGGATACGCACTGGCCCGACGAGTACACCGATGGCGGCACCTACGGCCTCACCCTGCCGACCGCCGCGGCTAGGTGCGATGCGATGGCACGTGGCGCGTTCGCTGCGGTGACACCGACCCGGCTGGTCGACACCCGGGTTGGAACCGGTGCGCGGAAAGCCGCTGTGGCGGCCGGCGGACGGCTGGTGGTGCAAGCCACCGGGCAGGCGGGTATCCCGGCCGGCGCCGCGGCCGCCGTCGTCAATCTGATCGTCACTGCGGCGCAGCGGGGCGGCTTTCTGCAGGCATGGTCGGCGACCGATGGGCCGAGCACAGGTTCCGTGCTCAACTTCGCCGCCGCACACACGACGGCGAACACCACGATCGTCCCGCTCGACATTCACGGGCGCTTCTCGGTGCGCAACGCATCTGCCGGGTCGCTTCAGCTGCTCGCCGACGTCTCCGGTTACGTCCTTGGCGGTCCGGCCGCGTCCGGCCCTGGAGACCTCGTCCCGCAGGACCCGGTGCGGTTGTTCGACACTCGCACCGCGAGCTCCCGGGTACCGGTTGCAGCCGGTGCCACGATCCGTGTTCCGGTCGTCGGGAAGCAGGGCATCACCTCCGGCGCCGGTACCCTCGCCGCGCGAATTGGCGTCACGGGCTCGGCCCGTTCGGGATATCTGACCGTCTGGTCAGGTACCGGCATCGCTCCCAAGACATCGGCGGTCACTTTCGCCGCAGCGCAGACCGTCGGGTCGCTCACGGCGGTGCAGATCGCCGCCGACGGGACGATCGCGGTCACCAACCACTCGGCCGGAACCGCCCACGTGGTCGTCGACTCCGAAGGCTGGTGGCGCTCCGGCAACGGCACCACGGGCAGCCTCGTCGACCTGTCTCCGCGACGCCTGCTCGACACCCGCGTCGACAGCCCGGCGATCGCGTCCCACGGCACCCGGGTGCTGGACGTTCTGGGCCCGAGCGGGACCGACGGCCACCTGCACGGTGTTGCAGCAGCCGTGCTGACCGTGACTGTCGCGGGCCCTGCCGCCGGCGGCTACCTCACTGTGCGCTCGCCCGCCGACGTCGGAACGCCCACCACGTCGAGCGTCAACTTCGCCGCAGGAGTCACGACGTCCAATTCGGTGCTCGCGCCGGTGGACGATGACGGCCACGTCAGCCTCTACAACAGCAGCGCCGCGGCGACACACGTCGTCGTCGACATCACCGGGTATGTGACCCGCTGACGAACGGCGCCGAGCACTCTCTCATCGCGCTCAGAGTTGGGACTTCGACCAGTCGACTGGCTGGGCGGCAACCGTCGGCGTGCCGACATCGATCTGGATGTCCGCGTGCGACTTCAGCGGGATGGCGGCCGGGTCCCCCGTGTAGCGGACCCCATTGACGAACACGGTCAGCGTGCCTGTGCTGGGACCGACCTGGTCGGCGGTCAGCGGCTGGTTCCAGATCGCGAAGAACTGGCCGAGGGTGTAGGTGGTCGTGGTCGGCGACTCGACGTGTATGACCCCGTCCTGAGCATGGACGTGCAGCCAGTAGTAGCAACGGCTGGCGCTGTCGAAGGAGCCGTTGGCGGTCGATTGGACAACCGGCGTGACGATTCCGATGCCCGCCGGAATGGGCCGCAACGCTCCGTTCACATAGATGGAGAGGTGGGCATGGACGTGGTAGGCCACTTGTTCGTTGGCGTCGCACTGGATGCCGTCGACCGTCTGCCCGGTTGCGGCCGAACCGGCCGACGCCAGCTGCTGGCCCTGCTCGAGGGCGATGCCCTCCGGCCCAGTAGCACCTGCATGTGTCGCTGACGCGCGGGCCGAGCCCGACTGCGTGGCTGCGGTGATTCCGACGACGGCCGCGGCGACGACGACAGCCGAGATCGCCCAGATCAGAAGCCGTCGACGGCGCTCGGCCCGGCGCTGCGCCGCGCGAAAGGCGACCGATCGCTGCCGAGCCGATCGCTTGGGGTCAGGCGACGGCACTGAGCAGGCCCGCTTGCTGGAGCCCGCTGCGGGCGGCATCGAGGAAGCCGTCGCGGGCCACGAGGTCGTAACGCATGGCAACCAGCGTGCGCGCTGAGGCGAAGTCGCGGGTACCGCGCGTCGCCGCGTGTCCCAGGAAGCCGAACAGCGCCCCCCAGACCGCCCCGATCACAGCGCCGGCGACCAGCAGGCCCGCCCACGAACTGGTCGTGAACAGCGCCAGTAGGAATCCGATGAGCAGGCCGAACCAAGCGCCGCTGGCTGCCCCGGCCGCCGCCGCGCGGGCTTTGGTGAGGCGACCGGTCACGCGTTCCACCAGGCGCAGGTCCGAGCCGATTATGTCGAGGTGCTCGACCGGGAAGCCGTCGTCGGACAGCCGGTCCACGGCGCGCTGAGCGGCGGCGTAGTCGTCATAGGTGGTGACCGTGTTCCACGCGGTGTAGACCGGGTCGAGTCGCGGCGGGACGGCAAACGCTCTGGTAGGCATCGTCATGGTGATGCTCCTTCTCTTGCTTGTTCCTCTTAATCGTTGCGATCCCGGCTGTGGCCTTCCAAGGTGCCGACTGCGAACCCGGTGAGTACTTCCGGATGCCGCGGTGCTCGCGTACGCGCATACGTAATATCAAAACTACGAGTTTCGTTTTGATGGGAGCGGCATGGAGAACGACCTCGACGAAGCCCGCTTGCGGTGACGAAGATGAGCCGCGGGGCTACTGCCTCGTCGCCGCCACGTGGTCGGCCGCGCAGCGAGAAGGCGCAGAACGCGATTCTCGAGGCGGCCGCCGATCTTCTCCTGGAGCAGAGCCTGGCCACCGTGAGCATGGACGTGCTCGCCGCACGAGCCGGAGTCAGCAAGGCCACCATCTACCGGTGGTGGCCGACCAAGCAGACCCTGGCAATGGAGGTGCTGCACCACGAATGGGCAGCGGTCCCCGCCGCCGAGGAAACCGGGACGCTGCGTGGCGACCTGCTCGAACTCCTTCGCCCTTGGGTCCGACTCGTCCGCCGGCGACCGTACGGACGCGTGATGGCCGCGTTGCTCACCGAGGCCCAGACCGACCGGGCCTTCGCCCAGGCCTACCGCGCCCGTTTCGTCCGGCCGCGCCGCCAGCGGGGACGCTCGATCTTCCGGCGAGCGATCGAGCGCGGCGAGATCCCGGCGGACACGAAGATCGAGGTCGCGCTCGACCTGTTGTACGGGCCGATATGTCACCGCCTCCTCAACGGCCACGCGCCGCTGAACGACCAGTTCGTTCACGACGTTGTCGACACCGCGCTCAACGGCATCGCGCCAACCCCGAGCGTCGCACCGGCGCGCGGGACCGGCGCGCGCAATCGGCGATCGCGCCCCTGACATGACCGAGTTCACGGCGCGGGCGACGATGCGTGGCTGGGCCAGGCGCCCCAGCGCAGGCAGGCGTATCGCCGGCGTCGTGTTGATTGCGGTGCTGCTGGTCGAGATCGTGCTCGCGGCTCCGTACTTCGGGGGGGCGATGTCCGATCTCTATCGGTCCAATCTCCGCTGGCTGGCCCTCGCGGTAGTGGCGCAACTGCTGTCCATCAGCGCCTTCGCCCGCGGTCAGAACCGGCTGCTCTCCGCCGGCGGTGCTCACGTTCCGACGCGCCGCATGGTCGCGATGACCTACATCGCGAATGCGCTGTCCGTCAGCCTGCCCGGCGGCGTGGCGTGGTCGAACGGCTACGT
Organism: Pseudonocardiales bacterium; assembly: GCA_032160745.1. Lineage (GTDB taxonomy): Bacteria > Actinomycetota > Actinomycetes > Mycobacteriales > Jatrophihabitantaceae > Jatrophihabitans. Next base: position 22,521 of record JAVHVD010000084.1, on the reverse strand, counting down.
ATTCCGGCGCCTGCGGTCATGGGGCGCGACGGTTCCCGCTGCCGGTTTCACCATTTTGGCCTCCGCGGTGCTGAGCACGCTGTCGTTCGCGCTGCTCGCCCTCGTGTGCGCCGTCCTGGCGGGCAGCGGCGGTCTCAGCTCGCTGGCGGTCATCGGCGGCGCTGCCATCGTTGCCATCGCCGCGCTGATCATCCGTCGCCATCACAAGCCGGATCTGCTCATCCGGCTCGCCAGCCGGGCCCTCACCCGGGCGAATCGGGCCCTGCGGCGGGCGCCGGATGCGGGGCTGGCCGGCCTGCGGACGGCGATCGGCGAACTGTCTGCGATCGAACCTCGCAACCGCGACTGGCTGGCCGCATTCAGCTTCGCCGAGCTGAACTGGATCGCCGACCTCGCCTGCCTCGTGGCCTGCTTCCACGCTGTCGGTGGCTCCGGATCCTCGCTGATCCTCGCCACAGCCGCATACATCGCCGGCAAGGCCGCGTCGAGTCTCTCGCTGTTGCCGGGTGGCTTGGGCGTGGTCGACGCGGCCATGATCTTCGCCCTGACCCAGGGCGGCGTCAGCACCTTGTCGGCGGCGGCCATCGTTCTGCTCTACCGGCTCATCAGCCTCGCCCTCGTGGTCGCGCTCGGCTGGTTGATCTTGGCGATCACGTGGACCGGCGATCGGCGTCGCGCGGCCCGAGCTGGATCGTGAATCGAGTGTCCCCCGGTTCGCTGGACACGTCGATCGTGCCGCCGAGGCCGCGCAGGATCGCGTCAACGATCGCCAGCCCCAGGCCGCTGCTGCCGGTCGACATGGTCCGCGCTGGGTCGGCCCGGACGAAGCGCTCGAAGATGGACGGCAGGATGTCGGGCTTGATGCCCGGGCCGTCGTCCGAGATCACGATTCGGGCGCCCGCCGCGGTCGCGCGGGCGGAGGCGGTGACCGTCGTGCCGGCCGGCGTGTGGGTACGGGCGTTGGCCAGCAGGTTCGCCATCACCTGATGCAAGGCATGGTCGTCGCCGATCACCGTGATCGGTTCGGGCGGCAGCTCGAGTCGCCACACATGGTCGGGTCCGGCTGCTTGGGCGTCGCTGACGGAGTCGAGGATCAGCCGGGTGACGTCGACCTCGTCGGCCGCCAACGGCCGACCCGAATCGAGGCGGGCGAGCAGGAGGAGATCGTCGACGAGATGGCCCATCCGCTCGGACTCGGCCTCGATGCGAAGCAGTGAGCGCTCGACCTCTGGTGGGAGCGACTCGGTCGTTCGCCGGGCGAGTTCGGCATGGCTGCGTACGACGGCCACGGGGGTCCGCAGTTCGTGGCTGGCGTCGGCGATGAAGCGCCGCAAGCGGTCTTCACTGGCCTGCCGCTGGTGCAGCGAGGACTCGACGTGCTCGAGCATGTGGTTGAACGCGATGGACAACGTCCCCACCTCGGTTCGCGGATCGGGCTCCGGGGCACGTTCGGGCAGTGAGACGGTGCCGCTCGACAACGGGAGTTCGACGACCCGGGAGGCGGTCGCGGCCATCCGGTTGAGCGGGCGCAGGGCGAGCCGGACGAACACCGCGCCGCTGACCCCGACCAGGATGAGAACGAGTCCGAACACCACAGCTTCGATGACGACGAGATGGGTGGTCGTCTCGTGCACCTCGTGCATCGGCAGGCCGGTGACGAGCAGGTCGCCGTCGTCGCCGCGGGCGACGACCACCCGGTACTCACCGAGGCCGGGCAGCTCGATGGAGCGCGGTGCCGCGCGCGCGGTCAGCCGGCCGATGACCCGTCGGGCCGCAGGGCCGGGAGCCGTGGCCGGCTCGTCGCCGTCATGGCCGACGACTGCGGCGGCGGTGACCGTGCCGTTCATCACGCGGGCTCCGAGCGTTCCGGCGGCTTGGCCGGCGACCGATGCGAACTGGGTGTTGCTGGTGTCGGCGTCGTGGTCGTCGGGGTGCTCGAGACTCACCGAGAACCGGTCGCCGGCGGCTCGGAGCTGCTGGTCGAGCCGGTCCTGCAGGAATCCGCGCAAGGCCACCGTGGTCACCGCGGCGACAAGCAGGAACGCGAGGGTGAGCAGACCGACGAGCAGGGCGACCAACTGGGTGCGCAGAGTGGGCGTGCGGCGAGCTCTCTTCGGCCCCGAAGTCATGAGGCCGGTTTGAGCACATAACCGACGCCGCGGACGGTGTGGATCATCGGCTCGCGGCCGCGGTCGACCTTCTTGCGCAGGTAACTGACGTAGAGCTCGACAACGTGCGCGCGCCCGCCGAAGTCGTAACTCCAGACTCGGTCGAGGATCTGGGTCTTCGACAGGACGCGTCGCGGGTTGAGCATCAGATAACGCAGCAGCTCGAACTCCGTCGCCGTCAACGAGATCGTCTCGCCGTCGCGGATCACCTCGCGCGCGTCCTCGTCCATGCGGAGATCACCGACGACTATCGCGGTCTCTGTGCCCGCTCGATCGAGTCCGGCCCGCCGGACGAGACCGCGAAGTCGGGCGAGGACCTCTTCCATACTGAACGGTTTGACGACGTAGTCGTCACCACCCGCGGTGATGCCGGCGACCCGATCCTCGACGGAGTCGCGCGCCGTGAGGAAGAGAACGCACACGCGCGGGTTGAGCGCGCGCAAACGCCGGAGGACCTCGAAGCCGTTCGTGTCGGGCAGGTTGACGTCGAGGATGACCGCGTCCGGGCCGAACTCCGCACCGATCTCGACCGCGGTCGCGCCGTTGCGCGCGGTGCGAACGTCCCAACCTTCGTAACCGAGCATGCTGGTCAGGACGTCGGCCAAATCCGGCTCGTCGTCGACGACGAGGGCACGCAGCGGCGAGCCGTCGGCCCGCAACAGACGAGCACGGGGGGACGGCATCTGTACAGGATGCTGCGTCTTCGATGAGGGATGCCTCAGCGCCGCCTCTGAACTTCCTCAGAGTTCGGTCTGCACCGGCAAATCACAGGATGTTGAGACGAAACGGAGAAGGACGCCCGGCAGGCTCGGTAAGTGTCGACGAGAGAGACGACCTTGACCAGGCCCCCGGCTACCGCGACTGCCCCCCGTTCGTCGCTGTCGCCGGACCGGGTCGTCTCTCTCGTCGCACTGGCCGGGATCGCGGTGGGGACGCTGGTCGTCATCGGCCTGTGGTGGCAGGACACCCAGTTCATCTTCGGTCTCGGCGACTGGCTGACGAATGCCGGCCGGCTGACCGGACTCCTCGCCGGCTACGCGGTGGTGGTTCTGCTCGGGCTGATGGCGCGGGTGCCCTGGCTCGAACACGGCGTCGGCACCGACCGGCTCGCCCGCTGGCACGCGATGGGCGGCCGCTACACCGTTTGTCTGTCGGTGGCGCACACGCTGCTCATCATCTGGGGTTACGCGGTCACCGCGCACACAAGTGTCACCAGCGAGACCGCGACGCTGGTGCTGACCTATCCCGACGTGCTCATGGCGACGGTGGGCGTCCTCCTGCTGATCGGGGTCGGCATCACCTCCGCGCGCGCCGCCCGGCGCCGGATGTCCTACGAGGCGTGGCATTTCGTCCACCTGTACACGTACCTGGCGGTCGCGCTGGCGTTCAGCCACCAGTTCGCCACCGGCGCCGATTTCACCGACCCGAAGGTGCGGGTGCTCTGGTCAGCCATGTACATCGTGGTCGGCTCGGCGTTGCTGTGGTTCCGGGTGATCACGCCACTGCTCGGCCTGAGCCGGCACCGGCTGCGGGTGCTCGAGGTGCGGCGGGAGAGTCGCGACGTTGTCTCGGTGTACATCACCGGCCGGCGGCTGGATGCCCTGGGCGCGGTTCCCGGGCAGTTCTTCCGCTGGCGGTTCCTGACCCGGGACCTGTGGTTTGCGGCCAACCCGTATTCGCTGTCGGCCGTGCCGGCGTCCGACGTGCTGCGCATCACCGTCAAGGTCACCGGCCGGCACAGCGCGGCGTTGGCCGGGCTGCGACCGGGTACGGCGGTGCTGGCCGAAGGCCCGTACGGTTCGTTCACGGCGGCCCGCCGCCGCCGTCGCCGTAAGGTGCTGCTGATCGGCGCGGGCGTAGGGATCACCCCGCTGCGCGCGCTGTTCGAGTCGCTGCCCGGCCAACCCGGTGACATCACCATGGTGTACCGCGCGAGCAGGGTTGAGGATCTCGTCCTCCGCTCCGAGCTCGATGAGATCGCGGCGGCGCGCGGCGCACGCGTCCACTACGTCGTCGGCTCCCGCCGCGACTCTCGGGCCGACCCGCTGTCGGTCAACCGGCTCATCCGTCTCGTCCCGGACCTGCGCCACCACGACGTCTTCATCTGCGGGCCGGACCAGCTTGCCACCTCGGTACGGGCGCAGCTACGTCGCGCCCAAGTCCCGGCCGGCAACATCCACCACGAATCGTTCACCTTCTAGGGCTGACGTGAAACGCATCTTCTTCGCCGTCATCGGCACCGTCCTCGGTCTGGTCGCGCTCTTGAGCTTCAAGACGCAGTCCGCACCCCTGCCCGCGCCTGCCGGCGGCCTCCCGGCCGCCGCGGCGTCCAACCCCCCGTCCAGTACGCCGGCCCCGGCGACGACGAGCGGGCCCGCCCCACCCGGTCGCAGCCGGAGCTCGTCGGCGTCCACGCCTGCGTCGAAGAAGTTCGTCGGCACGGCCGTCCAAACCCGTTACGGCATCGTCCAAGTGGCGGTGACGGTATCGGGGACACACGTCGCTGCGGCCAACTTCGTTCAGCTCACCGCGTTCGACGGCCGGTCGCAGCAGATCAACTCCGAGGCCGCGCCGATCCTGCTGCAGGAGACGTTGACTGCACAGAGTGCGCACATCGACACGGTCTCGGGCGCCACGTACACCAGCGACGGGTACGTCCAGTCACTGCAGAGTGCGCTCGACCAGGCCGGCATCCGATGACCGCCGCCACCGCGACCGCCCACCCGCAACGCCGGGTGGAGCACTGCATGGGCACCGTGTTCTCCTTCGACATCCGCTCGCCCGGAGTCGCAGGCGAGGCGCTCGACGACGTCATCGCCTGGCTGCACCACATCGACCGAACCTTCTCGACCTACCGCGGCGACAGTGACATCAGTCGGCTCCGGCGCGGCGAGGTCGAGCTTCGTGACTGCGCCCCCGACGTCGCCGTCGTGCTGGCCCGCTGCGCCGAGCTCACCGACGAGACGGACGGCTACTTCGACTGCCGCCCCGACGGGGTGCTCGATCCGAGCGGGTACGTCAAGGGCTGGGCGATCGAACGCGCGTCGGACATGCTCGGCGCCGCCGGCTCGGTGAACCACAGCATCACCGGCGGCGGCGACGTCCAGTGCACGGGGCACGCTGGGGCCGACCGTCCCTGGGTGGTCGGGATCGCCGATCCGCTGCGACCGCGCCGCGTCATCGCCACCGTGTCCGGCAGCGAACTCGCGGTCGCGACTTCCGGCACCGCCGAGCGCGGCCGGCACATCACCGACCCGCACACGGGTGTGCGCCCCGAGGCTCTGGCCAGCGTCACCGTGGTGGGCCGCAGGCTCGCCGATGTCGACGCGTACGCGACGGCCGCGTTCGCCATGGGTGAGCTGGCGAACGCCTGGTTGACGGCCCGAGACCTGTCGGCGCTACTCGTTGATCCCGCCGGGGGTGTGGTCAACACAGGACGATGAGTCCGGCGCTACCCGCCGGCTCCTCGGCCACCGCCCGCGCCGCCGAACTGGCCGGGCCGGAACGTACCGACGTTGGATGTCGTCGACGAGGTCGGCAACGGCTGGCCGAGATCGGCGAGCACGACCTGCTGGCCCGCCTTCAGTCCGGTCTTGATCTGGGTCACGTCGTCGCCGACGATGCCGAGCGTGACGGGAACGGTGCTCGTGCTGCTGCCCTGTACCGCCGTGACCGTGTGTGTGCCGTTCGGGCCGACATGAATGGCCGAGTTCGGGACCGTGATCACGTTGGTCGCCGTCCCGGTGGTGATGACGACGCCGGCGCCCGTCCCGTCGTAGAGCTGCGGGCTACCGGCGTCAAGCTGAACGGCGACCGTGAAGGTCGTCGTGGAACCGGACGTGGTGCTCAGCAAACCGACGGACTCAACCGTGCCGTGCAGTGCGGCCGTTCGACCGTCGGCCGAAACCGAGACCCGCTGACCGGGCTTCACCTCATCGACCTGGGCCAGCGGGACGGTCACGTTGACGCCCTGCACGCCAGTGCCCACGATCGTGACGGTCTGGCCGGTGGCGGAGCTCCCGGCGGTCAGTCCGACGGCGGCGACCTTGCCGGCCGCCGGGCTCTTCAGCGTGGCCGCCGCGCGGTTCTGCTCGGCGGCCGTCACCTGTGCCTGCGCGGCATCTATCGCCGCTTGGTCGGCCGCGATCCGGGCCGCGCTTGCGGGCTGGGCGGTCGGGGTCGTCTGGCCGCTGCCGCCCTGGCCCGCAGCCCCGCCGGTCGGTGCCGAACTCGGCGCCGATCCGCTGCCTCCGGCACTCTGTTGGCCGGAGCCGCTCCGGCCCGTACTGCTTTGACCTGACCCGCCTGACGGCGCCGACGGCGCACCGCTCGGCTGACCGGGCCCGGCCGAACCTCCCCCTGAACTGCTGCTGGCGCTCTTCAGCTGGCCGACGAGCTTGTCCAGGTTCGCGATCGCCTGTTGCAGGTCGTTCGTGTATCCGTCATCCGTGGCGATCTTGGCATCAAGCGTGGCCATGTCGGCGGCCAGCACGTCGGCGGATGCCAGATAGTTCGTCATCGCCGTCGCGCAGTCCGCGGACGGGCTCGGCGACGGTGCCGAGCTGGAGCTCGGACTCGAGCTTGAACTCGAAGAGGTATCGCAGGCCGACTTCTGCGCGTCGCGCAGCGTGGTGTTCTGGCTGACGTCCGCGTCGACGGTCTTCTGTGCGGCGTCGACCGCGCTCTGTCCCGCGTCCAGGTGTTGCTGGGCGGCGACGACGGCGGCCTGCGCCTTCTCGATCTGCGTAATCAGCGCGCTCAGACTCGTGCTGGACGGCTGGACCGCGGCTAGTTCGAGGACGTACGCGATGGTCACCGCGCCGCCGGAGGTGCCGGAGGCGGCGGAGGTGCCAGAGGTGCCGGTGGTGCCGGTTCCGCCGGTTCCGCCGGTCCCGCCGGTCGACGTCTGGCCTGTCTCGTCGGCCTGCAGTTGCTCCTGGGCGGTGGCCAGGGTCGCGTTGGCCGAGTCAACCGCCGCCTGCAGCGCGACGGTGTCGAGTTGAGCCAGCGTCTGTCCCTTGCGGACTGTGTCGCCCACCTTCACGTCGACGGACTTGACCGTTCCGGACGTGGCGAACGACGGCGTCAGTTTCAACGACGAGGTGATGGTCCCGGACGAGTCGATCGTCTGGCTGATCGACGACGTGGCCACCGTGGCGACCCGGCGACCCGGGCCGTTCGTGTTCGTTGCGGCCACGGCAATCGCGCTGCCGCTCGCGGCCACCGCGACGCCGGCGGCGACGGCGAAGGTCCGGCGGCGGCGGGTGCGACGCCGACGGGCACGCTGGGGGCCGGTCGGCTCAGCCACCGTTGTTCCCCCCGCCGAATCCCACGGTGCACTGCCCGTTGACCGGGTCGGTGATGCGTACGCTGCTCGCCGTCACCGTCCCGGTCGAATCGGCGGTGCCCTGCGCGCTCACGCACAGGCCCACCTTCACTGACTGGGACGTGGTCGACTGCTGCGTGCTGATCTTCGTCTGCGAGTTGAGGGTGACGTTGCGATTGGTCGTCGAGCCGTTCGATCCCGGCTGCCGGGCGGCGATCACCACGGTCGAGCCGGACACCGACGAGACGGTCCCGGTCGCGAACGCGCCGCCGGCCGCGCCTCGGCCGGCCCCGCCGGACGGGAATCCGCTCGGCCGCTGGCCGCTGGGCCGCTGTCCGTTGCCCGGCCCGCCGGCTCCCCCGCCCGGCCCGCCGCCGCATTGTCCGTTCACCGGGGCACTGACCGTGAGCGCGGTCGCGGTGAAGGAAGTGCCGGACGACCCGGAGGGCGCGGTGGCGACGACGCAGTCGCCCGCCTTCACCGCAGCCAGCGTGGTCGTGACCGGGTGCGTGAACGTCGTTGACGAGGTCCACGAGACCGCAACCTGGCCGGCCTGCTGGCTCTGCACCTGCATCGTGGCGCCGGAGATCGCGGCCACCTGCCCGGACGCGCCCGGACGCCCGGCCTGGGGAGCGGCGCCGGAACCCGCAGAGGTGCCGGCAGCGGGCGACGAGCTCGAACTGCCCGCGGACGAGGAATTGCTGCACGCGGCAAGCGTGAACGTGACGGCGAGCACCGCGGCGCTCAGCGCCAGCGTGCGGCGCGGTTTGGAGATGGTGGGGAAGATCATGAAATCAGTTCCTTTTCGTAGCAGGACGTTCGTTATTCGCTGCGGAGCGCTTCAATCGGCGAGAGTCGCGCGGCACGAGCGGCCGGATAGACCCCGAAGCCGATGCCGATCGCCGCAGCGACGGCGATCGCGATGAGAATCCACGGCACCGAGATAGCGACCGGGCTCGAGATGAGATGCGGAAGCGTCAGCGCCGCGCCCACGCCGAGGCCGACGCCGAGGAATCCGCCGGTCAGTCCCAGAATCGATGCCTCCGACAGGAACTGCCGACGGATCATCGCGGGGGTGCCGCCGAGTGCCTTGCGCAGGCCGATCTCGCGAGTTCGTTCCCGCACCGAGACCAGCATGATGTTCATGACGCCGATGCCGCCGACGAGCAAGGACAGTGCGGCGATGCCGATCAGCAGACTGGTCAGAGTTGTGTCCACCGAGGACGTCGTGCTGATCACCGACTGCTGCGTGGTGATCGAGAAGTCCGTCGTGGTCGCGGCAGTGAGCGAGTGCCGGTACTGCAGGATCGCGGTTGCCTCCTGATACGCCGGGCTGAGGCGTGCATCGGATGCCGCCTTGACGTAGATGCTCTGCACCGACGTGCGATTCGTCCCGCCGACGATCCGCTGCGCGGCGGTGCTGAGCGGCACGATCGCTTGATCATCCAAATTCGTCGTGGAGTCCGAGCCGGCCGACGCGAGCACACCGACCACCTGGAACGGCACGTTGTTGATCGTGACGCTCTGGCCGACCGGGTTGATCGGGCCGAACAGCTGACTCGCGGTGTCCGATGCGAGCACCGTGACCGCGGTGGCGTTCGTCTCGTCGGCGGCGGTGAGGAACCGTCCGGACGAGACCGTACGTCCGCGTACGGACGCCCACTGCGACGTCGTGCCGACCACGGTGGTGGTCCAGTTCGTCGCGCCGTTGACCAGTGACTGGTTGTTGCTCTGCAGGATCGGCGCCACGCCACTGATGTCAGGAGCTGCGGTCTTCGAGCTGAGCGCGTTCGCGTCCGCCAGCGTCAAGGTGGACGCCGAGCCGAAGCCGCCCCGCACGCCGCCGGTCGTGGAGCTGCCCGGCGAGATGATCAGCAGGTTGCCGCCCAACGCGGACAGCTGCTTGGAGACCTGCTGCTGCGCGCCCTGACCCAGCCCTACGGTCAGCACGACCGCGGCGATGCCCATCAGGATCCCGAGCGACGTCAGCGCCGAGCGCAGCTTGTGGGTGCGGATCGCGTCCCAGGCGTTCGCGATGATGTCCCCCCACCTCATGAGACAACCTCCCCGTCGCGAATGTTGATCACCCGTGCCGCCTGCGCGGCGACGTCCGCTTCGTGCGTGATCAGTACGACGGTGCGGCCCTGGTCGTGCAGTTCGGCGAACAGTCGCAGCACGTCCGCGGTGGCGACCGAGTCCAGGTTGCCGGTCGGTTCGTCCGCCAGCACCAGCGCCGGATCGGTGACCAGCGCTCGCGCCACGGCGACCCGCTGCTGCTGCCCGCCGGACAGTTCCCCCGGACGGTGCTGCATCCGATCACCGAGACCCACCCGTTCGAGGGCGGCGCGGGCCCGCTGCCGCCGGCGCTCGCGCGGTACCCCCGCGTACGACAGCGGCACCTCGACATTGCGCAGCGCGCTCAGGGACGGCAGCAGATTGAACTGCTGGAACACGAAGCCGATCCGCCGGTTGCGTACCTCGGCGAGGTCGATCTCGTCCATCGTGCTGACGTCTTCACCGGCCAGGCGATACCCGCCCGACGTCGGCACGTCGAGGCAACCGAGGATGTGCATCAGCGTGGACTTGCCGGAGCCGGACGGTCCCATGATCGCCGCGTACTCGCCCTGGTCGATCGACAGGGACACTCCACGCAGCGCTTCGACCGCGAGCTCGCCGGTGCGATAGACCTTGCGGACGTCGTCCAGCTCGATGACCGCGCCGGTGTCCGTCGGGGTCAGGAGCGGTGCCGGGCTAGCCACCCTGACCACCCCCACCCGCCGCGCCGCCACCGGGGAACCGGCCGCCGCCCGCGCCGCCGCCCGGGAACTGACCGCCACCGGGGAACTGACCGCCACCGGCCCCGCCACCGGGGAACTGACCCCCGCCCGCGCCGCCGCCGGTTCGTCCCGTTCCCCCGGCGGGAACCTGCAGCTGCGGCACGAGGATCTGGTCGCCGGCCACCAGGCCCGACGTGATCTGCGCCTGGCCGCCGGAGGAGATGCCGACCTGCACGGTCGTCTGCACAGTCTTGCCGTTCTTCACCTGCTCGACGTACTGGCCGCCCGCCGAGTTGCGATGCAGCGCCGTCGCCGGGACAACGATCCCGGAGACCTGCTTGTAGATGATTGACGCCGTGACGTTCGCACCGTCGTGCAGGCCGCTCGGCGAACCGGTCACATCGACGACGACCGGGTAGCTCGCCGTGCCCGTCGTGGACGAGGACACCAGCCCGATGGAGGACACCGTCCCGTAGACCGTGCCCGTCGCACCCGTCACCGTCAGCTGGGCTTGGTTGTTCGCCTTGATCAACCCGATCGAGCTCGCGTCCACGCTTGCGTTGACGATCCAGGAGTTCGTGCTGATCACCAGGATCTGCGGTGTGGTGGTCGTGGTGCTCGTCGCGCCTCCAGCCGCCCCGCCGGCGCCCCCGCCGGCACCGCCGGCCGACCCGCCGGACGACGAACCGCTCCCGCTCGACCCGGTCGACCCGGTCGACGAGGTGCTGCCGGACACCGATTGGCCGACGGTGAGGTCGACGGATGCCACCACGCCATTGATCGGCGAGGTCAGCGTCGCCTGGGCGAGCTGGCTCTTCGCCGACGACAACTGGTTCTTCGCCGCAGTGAGCGCCGCGTTGTCGGCGTTGATCTGCGTGTCGGTGGCGCCGTTGGTGCCGTCGTCGTCGACCTTCGCCTGCGCGTTCGCCACACTGGCTTCGGCCTGGGCTTCGCCGGCGGCGAGCGACGCGGAGTCGATCGTTGCGAGCGCCTGCCCCTTCGTCACCGTCTGCCCGGCCGACACCGCCACTTTCGTCACCTGGCCCGACACAGCGAAGTTCAGGTTCTCCTGTTGGGCCGGTGCCAGCGTCCCAGTCGCTGAGACCGCCTGCTTCACCGTGCCGGTACTCACGGTCTGCGTTCGAGTCGATGCCGTGGCCGCGCTCGCCGGGTCGCCCCGGGTCCCGAAGTAGGTGCCCAGCCCGGCCGCTGCAACCAGGACAACGGCGGCGACGCCGCTGCGCCACGGATGGGCCCGGACGCGCCGCAATACTGCCCTCATCGCGCGCCCTCCGCGAGGGCGGTGCGGCCGACGCGCAGGCTGTAACCGATGCCTCGCAAGGTGTGGATCAACGGCGGGTCGAGCCGGTCGATCTTCTTGCGCAGGCTCGAGATGTAGGACTCGACGATGCCGTCTCCGCCGCGGTAGTCGTAGCTCCACACGTTCGCGAGGATCTGCGCCTTGGACACGACGTGGCCGCTGTTGCTGAGCAGATAGCGCAGCAGGGCGAACTCGGTGGGCGAAAGTTCGATGACGTCATTGGATCGACGGACCTCGTGCCGGTCTTCGTGCAGTTCCAGGTCGGCAAATCGCAGCACGCCGCGATCGTCGGTTGCGACCGGCGGATTCACCGGCGTGATGCGGCGCAGCACCGCGCGGACGCGAGCCACGACCTCGTCCAGGCTGAACGGCTTACTGATGTAGTCGTCGCCGCCGACCCCCAGGCCGGTTATCGCGTCGGCGGTGCGGTCACGTGCGGTCAGAAACACGACCCCGATCTGTTCGACGCTGTTCCTGAGTTGCCGGCACAACTCGAAGCCGTCGATGTCGGGCAGCATCACGTCGAGCACCAGGAGGTGTGGACGGAACTCGGCCGCGACCGCGAGCGCCTGTGCGCCGGTGTGCGCGACGCGCACGTCGAACCCCACGAACCGCAGCCCGGTCACCAGCAGATCGGCGATGTCGGCCTCGTCATCGACGACGAGCAGCCGCTCGCCGCCGTGGTTCGCCCTCAGCTTTGGGGGATTGTCCTTCGCCATACCAGCTCCTTCGTGGACCTGGGACAAGGACACCGGACTTACCTGCACGCCCGCTGCACGGCGGCTGAGGGTCAGCTATGAGGCCGGCAGCGTGACGACGAAGGAGGTGCCGGCACCGACGGCGCTCGTGCAGGTGACCGCGCCGGAACTGGCATGGACGATCGCCTGCACGATCGCAAGGCCCAGCCCACTGCCCCCGCGGCTGCGGGACCGGTTCGGGTCCGCTCGGTAGAAGCGCTCGAACAGCCGGGTGACCTGGTCGGGTTGCAGGCCGGGCCCCTCGTCGCGGACCTCAAGACGTACCGACTCGCCCTCGCGCAGCACCGAGACGTGCACCGGCGTCCCGTCGGGCGTGTGGGTCACGGCGTTGCCGAGCAGGTTGCCCAGAACCTGCCTGATCCGGTCGGCGTCGACGTCGACGAGCACCGGGCCGTCCGGACCTCGGTAGTCGATCGGCCGGTCCGGTGATTGGGCCTGGGCGTCGGCCACGGCGTCCGCGGTGAGCATCCCGAGGTCGACCTTGGTGAGTTTGAGCGGGCGCTCCTGGTCGAGATAGGCCAGCAGTAGCAGGTCGTCGACCATGACGCCCATGCGCGATGCCTCGGCCTCGATGCGGCTCATCGCCCGGGTTCGGTCGACCTCGTCGGTGAGCGCGCCTTTCCTTGCCAGTTCGGCGTAGCCGCGGACGGTGGTCAGCGGGGTTCGCAGCTCATGGCTCGCGTCCGCGATGAACTGCCGCAGTGCCGTCTCGCTGTGCTCGCGCGCCGCGAAAGCCGCCTCGATCTGTCCGAGCATCGCATTCAGCGCGGTGGACAGTCGCCCGATCTCGGTGCCGGGCCGGCCTGGGGGGACCCGTCTCGACAAATCGCCGGCAGCGATGTCCTCGGCGGTGCGTTCGACACTTTCCAGCGGGCGCAGCGCGAGCCACACCGCGACCATGCCCAGCGCGATCAATACCGCCAGCACCAAAACGCCGACAAGTGACGTGATCAATTCCAGGCGGTGGATTGTGGCGTCGACCGATTGCAACGAGATTGCTACGGTGCTCGACCCTGACCCGTCCGCCTCCTCGACGGCGCGCACCCGGAACGTCGAACCGCCGGTCGTCGACGGCACGGTGAACGCCTTGCCGGCTTCGCGGCGCACCCTCGCCGCATCAACGCCGGACAGGTCCGGCTTCGGTTCGCCAGTCGCAAGCGATCCGCCGCGCTGGCGTAACACGGCGCCATTCGGGTCCAGGTCGGTGAACCAGAACGGCGTCGGCAACTGGTCACGCGAGGCGCTCGCGGGCGGCAACGGCCGCGCGGCGGGTGCGCGGCCCAGAGCGCGAACACCGATCTGCAGCTGCGTGTCGACCTGTTGCACAAGGTAGCCGCGCTGCAGTGTGACGCCGACCGTTCCGGTCGTAATCAGGGCGGCCGCGACCAACCCGACCACACCCGCCAGCAGCCGGGCCCGGAGGGACCAGTTGCGTATGGACACTCGGGCCAGCAGTCTGCGCACGCCACGGAGAGTACGGACCAGACTCGAGCGCGGCCTGCGGGCCGGTCACCCGGAGGATGCGACGGCACGCAGGTGCACGGGTGCGTCGCCGGCCAAGTAGCTGGCCGGCACCTCGAACAGCGCTGCGGCGAGCTGGCTCTCGAATGAACCCATGTGAACCTGCGAGTCATCGCAGGCCGCGAGCAGAATGACCAGCGAGCCTCGGGGTACGACCCGACCGAAGGTCGCGAAGCCGTCCTCGGAGTCCGGCAACGTCACAGTCTCAGTCTCTGGTGGCGAGCCGGCCAGCACGCGCAGCGGCCATGACAGCGCGTCGAGCACACCCAGTACCGAGGCCAACCACCGTGCTTGGGGGAGCTCGTCGCCCAAGCGGCCGATGATCCGGACCTCGCAGTCCGAGGAGCGCCCGACGACCGCGACGGATACCACACCGGGTTGATCGCCGGCGGCCGCGACGACCTCAGCCGCGCGTCCCGCGTCGTGGAACGCGAACAGCAATACGTTGGCGGTCGTCGATTTCATGCGTCCAGCATCGTGGCGCCGGCCGGCCCTGTCTTTGGTGCCAGCAACAATGGCACACCCCAGCCACCGGGAACTCGGTAAGGCCGAGTCATCCGCCTCATCGTTCCCGTCTCTGCTGTGCTCCCCCGATGACCCGGCTGCGACGGAGGTGAGCGTTTCCTGCATGCCCGCACTGGGTGGGGAGCTCGGCTGCGTCCAGCTGACGCGCGGGACGACCCCGGCCCGGCGTGGAGGGACGATGTAGGCGAATTCTTGGGTAATCGGGCCGCACCGGGTGTTGACCGCGACGACCATGCGGTCGCCGTGGACGTCGATCCCTTCGACCTCACCCGGCGGGCCTGCACACAGTGTCTGCGACGGCACGGCACCCAGCAGGTGAGGTGTGCCGGTGACCGGCCGCCCGTCCAGCGGCCGCGCCAGTTGCACCGCGAGCAGCTGCCGCGGCACCGCGTACAGGTCGGTGCCGGCGTCGTTGGTCGAGCAGATCAGGCTGGTGGCGGAGGTGAAGGCGCAGCCCTGGACGTTGCGCATCGGGTGGCTCAGCGTGATCGTCGTAGCGAGCGGAAGTGGCTGATCGGCCGCGCGTGTGCTTGCGGTCGGGCGCGGCGCTGCGAACACCAGCAGCCGGGTCATTCTGCCCCACTCGCCGGAGACGAACCACCGTGCGCCGGGCGCAACGGCCGCGAACGAGTTGTTCGACATTTCGCCGGGGACGAGGCGGTGCAGGTAGTCGAACCGGACGCCCGATTCGTTCGTCAGCGTGAACAGTTTCGCGCCGATCGGTCGGCTGGTCTGGTACGCGTCGAGGACCGAACCGCCGAGGGAGCCCGGATCGCCGACATGGGTCCAGCCTCGGGCAGCCAGGTCGGGCACGACGCTGCCCGACCCCCGCGTGACGGTGACGGCGCCGCCGGCGCGCGTCACGGTCGTCAGACCCTGGTCCGCCGTCGCGGAGGCGACAGCGGTCGAGCCCGTGAGTACCCACGGACCGGCCCGGGTCACCGACGTGGCGGCGGTGTCGGCGCTCGCAGTCGCCATCGTCACCGCCACCGCCATGCCCGCGAGCACGGTGGCAAGCATCCAGCTGCGCATCACTGCGCTGCGGGTCGCGCACCCACCGGGAGCTTGAGGTCGCGCTCGATGTCCTGCAGGCTGCGGTTCTTGGTCTCAGGAACCTGCCGTTGGAAGTAGGCCAGCGCGACGATGGACAGGCCGGCGAAGAGGAAAAAGGTTCCGGCGTTGCCGATGGCGCTCAGCAGAGTGAGGAACGAGACGGTGACCACGAAGTTCGCGGCCCAGTTCGCCATGGTCGCCACGCTCATGGCCTGACCGCGGATCTTCACCGGGTAGATCTCACTGATCAGCAGCCAGAACACCGGCCCGAGGCCGACGGCGAAGGACCCGGTGTACAGCAGCAGTCCGGCAATCGCGATGTACGCGGTTCCACCGTGCAAATGGCTGCCGCCGATGGCGAAGGTCAGGGCGACGATGAGCATCCCCACCGCCATTCCGGCGGTACCGCGGAGCAGCAGTGGGCGCCGGCCCGTACGGTCCAACAACCGGATCGCGACGATCGTCATGAGGACGTTGACGGCACCGTTGACGACGTTGGCCAGAAGCGCGGCGGAGTTGCCGAGACCGGCAGATGCCAGCAGCGTCGGGGCGTAGTAAATGATGGTGTTGATGCCGGTGATCTGCTGAAAGACCGCCAGGGCAACGCCGATGATCATGACGTGCCGCACGCCCGGGTCGAGGACCTCGCGCCAGCCGGATCGACGTCGCGAGAGTTCCCGGACCTCGGCGATCTCGGCTTCGATGTCGCCCTCGTCCCGAACCCGGCGCAGCACCTCGCGCGCCTCGTCCTCGCGGCCCTGTGCGACCAGCCAGTGCGGACTCTCGCGCTGGAACAGCATGCCCGCGAACATCAGGGCCGCTGGAATGGCGGCCAGACCGAACATCAGCCGCCAGTTCTGGGTCGACGCCAGTCCGTAGTCGACCAGGTAGGACGCGAGGATTCCGGCGGTGATGGCCAGCTGATTGAAGCTGACCAGCGCGCCGCGGAGCCGCGGCGGAACGACTTCGCCGATGTAGAGGGGTACGACCATCGAGGCCGACCCGACCGCGAGTCCGATGATGACCCGGGCTCCGACGAGGACACCGTAGCTGGGAGCGAACGCGGCGATCATCACACCGACGACGAACAGTGCCGCGGTCCCCAGCACCGCAGGTCGGCGGCCCACCCTGTCGGCGATCCGGCCTGCCGCGATGGCACCGATCGCCGCCCCGATCAGCAGGATGCTGGTCAGCAGTTCCTTGTCGAAGGACGTCAGACCGGGAAAGTCCTTGCCGATGAACAGCAGCGCCCCGGAGATGACGCCCGTGTCGTAGCCGAACAGCAGGCCACCGAGCGCCGTGATCGCTGCTCCGAGCACGACGTGGTGCCGGATGGTGAGCGACGACAACGGTGCCGCGGGCTTCGGGTCATAGCTACTGGTCATGGTCCTCGACGTCCAAGATCGCCTAACCGAAAGGGATACCGGCTCCCTGAGAGGCTGACCGCCCATCGATTTCATCGTCGCGTCGATCAGCTGCGCCGTCGTCGTGGCCAGTGGGCATCTGCGGGTGTTGCCAGCCGGAATCGGTGTCTTCCGGCTACCTGCAACCCGTCAGTTGATGCGGCGAAGGCTTGCGCCGACCGCGGCCACCGCGGCCAGCGGCGGCAACCACCAGGCGGCGACGTTCGCAAGCCGCAGTAACTCGGTGACCAGTAGGGCGACCACCACGGTTGCCGCGACGGTCCAGTCGTCGCCGATGATGAAGCGGTACCAGAACCGTCCGAAACCCTTGAGCCAGCGCAGGCCCATGGTGCCCACGCGATGTATCGACGCAACGGTCATGACTTCAACCCGCGTTCTGTAGAACGAGCCGGCCGGTGTGCCGCTGCAACAGCCGGACGTATCCGGCCGCAGCGAGCACGTACCACGCCACCAGGGCGAGGATGGCGCCGTCTCCGCCTGGCCATGCCAGGCCCAGCCCCTCCACCGCCCAGAACGTCCCGAAGCTCGACAGCAGCGTTCCCACCACGAGCTGCAGGGCGCTGCGGGGAATGCGCTCAACGACCCCGCGGACGAGAAGCCCCAGGCCGGCGATGAAAAGGACTGCCGCGGCGGCACCGAGAACCGCCGTGGGGAACGCGTGCGCCGTCGCGCCGAAACTGATGACGATCAGGGCGATCTCCACGCCCTCGAGCAACACACCTTTGAACGACAGGACGAACGCGATCCAGTCCACGCCCTGGTCGGGGATGCCGTCGGCCGACGCGGAGCGCCCGCCCATACCCCGGAAACCGTTGGCGCTGACTCGGCGAATTCCCTTGCGGAACCACTGCAGGCCGAACACCAGCAGCAGCGACCCGATCACGAGCCGCAGGGCGCCGATCGGAACGGCCGCGAGCGCCGTGCCCGCCGCCAGGACGATCACCGCGAGAACAGCCAGGCCGGCGCCGGCCCCGAGCCAGGTCGACCGCCAGCCACGCACGGTGCCGACCCCGACCACGATGATCACCATCTCGATGACCTCGACGGCCGAGGCGAGGAAGGTCGTGAGGAAAACCGAGGAGTTGTTCACGGCGAGATCCGTACGGCTCGGAGCTGGACGAGGACGACTGCTATGGCGACCAGGATGATGCCCGCGGCCACCAGGAACGACGTCCGGTAGCCGGCGACCAGCGAGCCCTGCGCTGCGTGGGTGCGGGCGTCGGCGATCGTGGCGAGGAAGGCCAGTCCCGCCGCAGCGCCGACTTGTTGCGCCGTTACGAACAAGCCGCCCGCCACACCTTGGCGGCGCGGCTCTATGCCGGTGGTGACGGCGATGGAGACGGTCGGGAACGCGAGCCCCAACCCGAACGCGGTCAGCAGGATTCCGCCGAGCACGCCGGTCTGGTAGCTCCCGGCGTCGGAGATCCGGGACAGCCACAACTGCCCCAGCCCGATGCTGGTCAGACCGAGCAGCAGCATCCGTTTGACATCCAGCCTGGCGAGCAGCCGCCGGGTGAGAAATGTGGACGTGGCCATGACGGTCGCTGTCGCGGGGACCAGCGCCAAGCCTGCCTTGATCGGGCTGTAACCGAGGCCCTGTTGCAGGTACAGCGAGATGAAGTAGAGATATCCGGCCAGGACGCCGCCCATCGCCACCATCGCGACGAGCGCCGCCCGGCGACGAGGCTCGGCGAAGATGGCGAACGGGAGCATCGGCGCTGCCGCCCGGCGCTCGACCCTCATGAACAGGTAGCCGAGCAACACCGCGAGCGCGAACGCGACCACGGCCTGCGGCGTGCTGAAACCGTGATCCTCGCCCTCACTGAGCCCGAAGATGAGGCTGGTGATCGACAGCGTGACCAGGGCGGCGCCGGCCACGTCGAGCCGGCTGCGGCCCTGACCGGCGTCACGGGGAATGAGCCGCCACACCGCCACTGCCAGCAGGGCGATGATGGGCGGGTTCACCAGGAAGATGGCCCGCCAACCGATATATGAGGTGAGCAGGCCGCCCAGGACGATCCCGGCCGTGGCGCCACCTGCGGTGGCACCCTGGAAGATGCCCAGTGCCCGGGCGCGCGATGGCCCTTCGCGGTAGGTGCCGGTGAGGACCGCCAGGGCTGATGGCGCCACGAGCGCGGCACTCGCGCCTTGCAGGAACCGGGCCGCGACCAGCACGACGAACGACGTGGCGAGGCCGGCGGCCAAGGAGGTCAGCCCGAAGAGCACCAGACCAATCAGGAGAAGCCGCCGGTGGCCGGCCAGGTCGCCGATCCGGCCGCCGGTCAGCAACAGCGCCCCGAAGGTGAGTGCGTAGCCGGTGATGATCCACTGCAAGCTCGCCGGAGTGACGTGCAGCTGGCGCTGGATGGAGGGAAGGGCGACGTTCACGATGCTGAAGTCCAGTTGCAGCACGAACTGTGCTGTGCAGATCAACGCCAGAGGCCAGCCGCCCGTCCGCCGAGCCCTTCCTCGCGTTGCGGGAATCACGCGCAGCTCCGCCCCACTGGGGCTGCTCATCGGGTCTTCCTCTCCTGCGGTCGGTCGGGCATCGGCGGTCTAGGCCTCGCGGCCTGGACTGTCGTGACTCGGGTCGCCCAGTGCCAGGCGGGCGGCGCTGATGTCCTGGCGGCCATGCCCGGCGGTGACGGCGACGTGCCATTGCTTGGACAGCGCGGCCAACAGCGGCGGCGGGGCCGCACCGGCTGCACCGAGCGCCAGGTCGACGTCCTTGAGCGCCCATTCCAGCGGGAACTCGACGGCGAAGTCACGACGCTCCATCTTGTGGAACTTGGCGTTGGCGGCCGGCGCGTCGAGCGGCCCGCCCTCGATGACCTGGGCGAGCTGCTGATGACCGATATCGAAACGATCAGCGAGCTCCATGATCTCCGCCACGCCCTCGATGAGGATGGACATGTAGGCGTTGACGATCAGCTTCATCTGGCTGCCCTTTCCGGCCTCGCCCAGCCAGACGGTCTTGCCGCCGATGACGTCAAAGACCGGTTCTACGATGTCGGCCGCCGCGGCGGGCCCCGCCGCGAGGATCAGCAGTTCGCCCCGCTCAGCGGGTCCCTTGCTGCCCGACACCGGCGCGTCCACGAACATGACGTCCGGCCGGATCGCGGCGAGCCGTTCGCGCACGCGCAGAGTTGCCTCCACTCCGATCGTGCCCATCTGCACCCACACGCACCCGGGAGCGAATGCGCCGGTCACACCGCCATCGAAGATCACCCTTTCGACGACCTCGGCCGTGGGCAGCATCGTGATCACCACCTGCGCGTCTTCGACCGCATCGTGGGGTGACGGCGCGGCCAGCGCACCCGCGGCGGCGAGCGGTCCGCTCACCGACGGCGTTCGGTCCCACACCTTCGTGCTGAGCCCGGCGGCGACGAGGTTGCGGGTCATCGCCGAACCCATGATGCCGGCGCCGATCACCGCGACCGTAGTCTGGCGTCGACCACCATTCGCCGCTGTCATGAGAAGTTCCTTCCAGCTGTCCGCGCCGCAGCGGGGTGTCCAAACCATCGACTCCCAGCATCTCCACGCGGGCAGCGATGCGCATTGCAGCTAGCCGGGAGCCCGCTGTGCCGCTAGCTGGAGCGCTCCCGTCCGTTCCCACCGGTCGGCTGGACGCTGAGGTCGAAGAGCTGGCGCAGTGCGTCGAGATAGACCGGCCCATCGGGACCGGTGGAGAACTCCTTGGCCCGCACCGTCGGCCGGTGGAGGACCTTGCGCAGGATGCGGTGGACGGCGGCGGCGGTCTCGGCCCGCTGCTGCTCGCTGAGATCCGGGAGCCGGTCGTGGAGCCGGTCCAGCTCGGCATCCGCGAGCTGCCTGATCTGCGCGTGCATCGCGGCGATGACGGGCGCCGCCGCCGCCTGTTCCTGCCGGGCCATGTACGCGGCGGCCTCCGCGGCGACAATGGCGCGGACTTGGGGGACCTGGTCCGGCACCTCGCCGTCGGCCTGGTGCGGGCCGAGTCCGGTGAGATCGACGAGCGTGATCCCGGCCAGCTGCCCTACGGCGGGGTCCACATCCGGCGGCATCCCCAGGTCGAGGACGAACAGCGGCCGATCGCCCGCCTGCCCCCGGGCCGCCCGCACCTGCTCGGCGGTCACGACGGGTGCGGCGGCTCCTGTGGCGGAGACCAGGATGTCGGCGTCGGCGAGCTTGGCGGGCACGTCGCTGGCGCTCAGGTGGTCGCCACCCACCACCGCGGCCACCTCGGCGGCTCGCGCCGCGTTGCGGCTGGCCACCGAGAGCCGCCCGATGCCGGACTCGCGGAGCAGTCGTGCCGCGAGCTTGCCCATGCTGCCGGTCCCCAGCACGACCGCATGACGCGTGGCGAGCCCGTCAAGATGTGCGGCGGCGAGGTCGAGACCAGCTCGCGCGAGCGAGATGCCTTCGGTGCTGATCGCGGTCTCCGTGCGTGCGCGCTTGCTGGCCCGCAGTGCCGCGTCGATCAGACCAGTCATAACAGAGCCCGTAGTTCCGGCCGCGGCAGCTGCGCGGGCGGCGGACTTGATCTGGGCGACAATCTGTTCCTCACCGACGGCCATCGAATCGAGCCCGCACGCGACCGAGAACAAGTGCTCGGCGGCCGCGCCGCCGACTCGGATACCGGCCATCCGCACGACGTCGCCGATCTGAACCCGCCCATGGGCGGCCAGGAGGTCGGCGACAGCCTGGGTCGCCTGCTCGACCGGGCCGGGCGTGGCTGCGTAGACCTCGACCCGGTTGCAGGTCGACAGGACGACCACCTCGTCAATCGACGGCACTGCGTGCAGCCGGGTCAACAGGTCGCCCAGCTCGGCGGACGGCACGGCAAGCGTTTCGAGCAGCTCGGCCGGAGCGATCCGGTGGGACACGCTCAGGCTGACAATCGTCATCGCATTTGACCGTTCGTTCGGTGATTTCGTCTTGGGGATTCGGCTCTGTGGATGGGACGAGGGGCCCGGTACCTGCCGGCGCCGAGCCCCTCGTTCATCACGGTGCGATCAGCCGATCAGGACTGTCCGGCGCGGACGCCCTTCTCGATCCGCTCGCCCAGTTCCTGGTCGACGTTGCTCCAGTACTCGAAGGCGCGCTCGAGCACCGGCTCGGTGACGCCACCGAGCAGGTGGCCGACGATGTTGCTGACCAGCCGGTCACGTTCTGCATCGTTCATCACTTCACGCACCAGCGTGCCGGCCTGGCCCCAGTCGTCGTCCTCGGAGTGCAGGCTCTGAGCGGCGTGCACCATGTCGCCATCGGTGAACCAACCGGCGGGCTCGCCATAGCGAACGGTGTCCGCCCGCGGACCACCCTTGGAGTTCGGCGAATACACCGGGTCGGTGGCGTTGCGGAAGCGCATGTTGCCAGCCGTGCTGTAGTTGCTCACGGGCGACTTGGGAGCGTTGACCGGGAGCTGGTTGTAGTTCACCCCGATGCGGGCGCGGTGCGCGTCCGGGTAGGCGAACATCCGACCCAGCAGCATCTTGTCCGGGCTCGGCCCGATCCCCGGGACGAGGTTGCTGGGCTCGACAGCCAGTTGCTCGATCTCGGAGTGATAGTCGGCCGGGTTGCGGTTCAGGGTCATCTTGCCGACCTCGACGAGCGGGTAGTCGGCGTGCGGCCAGACCTTGGTCATGTCGAACGGGTTGAACCGGTAG
>JAVHVD010000083.1:0-15483 GCA_032160745.1 Pseudonocardiales bacterium | reverse complement strand
GGCCGATCCACCGCGATCCACCGCCGTTCGCCGAGCTCGAGAGCAAGACCGAGATGTTCGCGACCGGCATCAAGGTCATCGACCTGCTGACGCCCTACGTGGTCGGCGGCAAGATCGGCCTGTTCGGTGGGGCCGGCGTCGGCAAGACGGTGCTCATCCAGGAGATGATCTACCGCGTCGCCGAGAACTTCGGTGGTGTTTCGGTGTTTGCCGGGGTCGGGGAGCGCACCCGCGAGGGCAACGACCTGATCGCCGAGATGACCGAGTCCGGCGTCATCGAGAAGACCGCCCTGGTCTTCGGCCAGATGGACGAGCCGCCCGGCACCCGCCTGCGGGTCGCGCTGTCGGCACTGACGATGGCCGAGTACTTCCGCGACGTCCAGAAGCAGGACGTGCTGCTGTTCATCGACAACATCTTCCGGTTCACCCAGGCCGGCTCCGAGGTGTCGACGCTGCTCGGCCGCATGCCGTCCGCGGTGGGTTACCAGCCGACCCTGGCCGACGAGATGGGTCAGCTCCAGGAGCGGATCACCTCGACGCGTGGTCACTCGATCACGTCGATGCAGGCGATCTACGTGCCCGCCGACGACATCACCGACCCCGCACCGCACACCACCTTCGCCCACCTCGACGCGACCACGGTGCTGTCCCGGCCGATCTCGGAGAAGGGCATCTACCCAGCGGTGGACCCGCTCGACTCCACGTCCCGGATCCTCGCGGCGGAGTACATCGGCCAGGAGCACTACGACGTCGCGCAGCGGACCAAGCAGATCCTGCAGCGCTACAACGAGCTGCAGGACATCATCGCGATCCTCGGTATCGATGAGCTGTCCGAAGAGGACAAGGTCATCGTCGGTCGGGCCCGCCGCATCGAGCGGTTCCTGTCGCAGAACACCTTCGTGGCCGAGCAGTTCACCGGCATCCCCGGCTCGTTCGTCCCGGTCGAGGAGACGGTCGAGGCCTTCAAGCGGCTGGCGGCTGGCGACTTCGACGACTACCCCGAGCAGGCCTTCTTCATGTGCGGCGGGCTCGAGGACCTCGAGCGCAAGGCCAACGAGCTCAAGGGCGAGTGAGGCGGTCTGTGACGAGCGCACGCGCCTACAGCAGGAGTAACTAGTGGCAACGATGCATGTGGAACTCGTGTCGATCGAGTCCTCGATCTGGTCCGGTGAGGCTACCGCCGTATTTGGCCGGACGACCGAGGGCGAGCTCGGCATCCTGCCGGGCCACACGCCGCTGCTGGGCGCGCTCGAGCCGGGTTACCCGGTGCGGATCGTCCAGGAAGGTGGCGAGGAACTGCACGTCGCGGTGCACGGTGGCTTCCTCTCCGTGCACAAGGACGGAGACGTGTCCGTCCTCGCCGAACAGGCCGAGCTCGCCGAGGACATCGACGTCGCGCGTGCCCGTGAGGTACTCAGCGGTCAGGACGCCGACGAAGGCCCGGAGGCCGAGGCAGCCCGCAACCGGGCGCTGACTCGGTTACGCGCCGCCGGCGAACAGGTCTGAGCTAAGACGCGAACAGCCGACAGCCATGCACACCGTCGACGTAATCGTGGTGTGCACGGCTGTTGTCATTGTGGTCCTCTTCGCGGCGATCCTCGGCCGCCAGCGCTACATGCTCCGCACGACCGGCGCGGTGCCGCTGGCGATCCAGCGCGGCAATCGCTGGCTCTACGGCATCGGCCGCTACCAGGGTGGCGAGCTGCGCTTCTACCGCGCGTTGGGGGTTGGGACGCATCCCACCCGGGTGCTGCGACGCGGGCAGGTTGAGGTGCTGGGTAGGCGGCCGCCGCTGGAGTCCGAACGCGGGTCGTTGCCGGCGACGGTCGTGATCGTGGAATGCCGGGCCGACGGTGAGACGGTGGCCTTCGCCATCGGCGAGAGCGCCTTCACCGGCTTCGTCTCGTGGCTCGAGTCGTCCGCCCCGCGCTAACTGAACCGGCCGTCCCACCCGCGCCGTCCCGCCCGCGGCCGTCGTTGGCCGCCGCCGTCCTTGGCCGCGATCAGTGCCGCGCTCGCAGGGCCCCTGTCAGTCCAGGGCCAGCTTGTCCAAGATCGTCGCTGCCTGAACCGAGGGGCTCGGACCGATGTCGATCTGCAGGGCCTGCTCGTCGGGTCCGGGAGGCTCCAGGTCGGCCAGCTGCGAGTCGAGAAGGGAGATGGGCATGAAGTGCCCATGCCGGGCGGCGAGCCGGGCGAGCAGCTGGTCGCGGCTGCCAGTGAGATGCACGAAGACGACGTGATCATTGCGCAGGACGTCGCGGTAGGACCGCTTGAGCGCCGAGCACGTGATGACGCCGGGCTGGCCGGCCAGGACGTGCTCGTCGATCCAGCCGCGGACGAGACCCAGCCACGACCGCCGGTCGTCGTCGGTGAGCGGGTGACCGGCCGCCATCTTGGCCACGTTGGCGGCCGGGTGCAGGTCGTCGCCCTCGCCCATCTCCCACCCGAGCCGACCGGCGAGGACGCCGCCGACCGTCGACTTGCCGCAGCCGGAGACCCCCATGAGCACCAGGACCGGGGGATAGGAGAACTGCAGGGTCACTCGCGTTCTCCGCCGGGCCGCCACAGGACGTCGCCGTCCGGATTGGCGACCCGGCTGAGGATGAAGAGGAGGTCCGACAGCCGGTTGAGGTACAGCAGCGCCTCGCGGTTCGTGCGCGCCGGATCGGCCTCGTACAGCAGCCAGGCACTGCGCTCGGCCCGGCGAGCGAGCGTGCGGGCCTGGTGCAAGAGTGCCGCGCCGGGCGTACCGCCGGGCAGGATGAAGCTGTCGAGCTTGGCCAGCTCCTCGTTGAACTGGTCGCACCAGCCCTCCAGCCGCTCGACGTAGCTCGCGTCGACGCGAAGGGGCGGATACGGCGGGTCGGCGACCACCGGCGTGCAGAGGTCCGCGCCGAGATCGAACAGGTCGTTCTGGATCGTGCGCAGGACCGTTGCGATCGGTTCGGCCAGGCGGCCCAGCGCGATTGCGACACCGATCGCGGCGTTCGTCTCGTCGCAGTCCGCGTACGCGCCCACCCGAGGGTCGGTCTTGCGGACCCGGGACATGTCGCCCAGCGCGGTCGTCCCGTCGTCGCCGGTCTTCGTGTAGATACGGGTGAGATGAACAGCCACCGTGCCTCCTTGCTCTTTCGCGCGAGCGCTGATCGCCGGGCTCTCGCTCCGCACCTTGTACCCGTGCCCGCGTTGCGGTCACGCTCACTCGCGACGGTAGCCTGAGCCCGGTGCAGGTGCTCAGGGTGACAGGCGGCGCGCGGTTGGCCGGAACCGTGGACGTCGTGGGCGCGAAGAACAGCGTGCTGAAGCTGATGGCCGCGGCCCTGCTGGCCCCCGGGGACACCACGATCGGCAACCTGCCGGCCATATCGGACGTCGCGATCATGCGCGAGCTCCTGGAGCGGCTGGGCTGCACGGTGACCGAGTCCACACACGAATCGGTCGATCGCGTGACGATCAGCGCGCCGGACGAGTTGAACTCCGAGGCGCCCTACGACCTGGTCCGCCGTATCCGTGGGTCGATCTGCGTATTGGGGCCACTGCTCGCCCGCACCCGACGGGCCAAGGTCGCCCTGCCCGGCGGCGACGCGATCGGCTCACGGCCGCTCGACATGCACTTCGCCGGGCTGTCGCGCATGGGCGCGGACATCCGGACCGAGCACGGCTACGTCGTGGCCGAGGCCGACGACCTGCATGGGGCGTCCATCTGGCTGGACTTCCCGAGCGTCGGCGCGACCGAGAACATCATGACGGCGGCCGTGCTGGCCAAGGGCACCACCGTCATCGACAATGCGGCCCGCGAGCCGGAAATCGTCGACCTCTGCCGCATGCTCGTCGCGATGGGGGCCCAGATCGACGGCATCGGCACGTCCACGCTCGAGATCACCGGGGTCGAGGGACTCCAGCCGACCAGCCACGACGCGGTAGCCGACCGGATCGTCGCCGGCACGTGGACGATGGCCGCCCTCGCCACTCGCGGCGACATCACCGTGCGCGGCGCCAATGCCGCGCACCTCGAGATCGCCCTCGACAAGGTCGCCCAGGCCGGCGGTGAGGTAGAGGTTCTCGCTGATGGCTTCCGCGTCGCGATGGACCGCCGTCCCAAGAGCTTCGACGTCGTCACCTTGCCGTACCCGGGCCTCGCGACGGACCTACAGCCGCAGGCCATTGCCGCGCTGTCCGTGGCCGACGGCACGGCGATGATCACCGAGAACCTGTTCGAGGCGCGATTCATGTTCTGCGACGAGATCGCCCGGATGGGTGCTGACGTGCGCACCGATGGCCACCATGCGGTGGTGCGCGGCCGGGAGCGACTGTCCGGCGCACCGGTACGGGCGACCGACATCCGTGCCGGCGTCGGCCTGGTGATCGCCGGGCTGGTGGCCGATGGCATCACCGAGGTGGCCGAGGTCCATCACATCGACCGCGGCTATGTTCGCTTCGAGGACCAGCTGCGCAGTCTGGGTGCCGAGGTCGAGCGGGTCGAGTCAGCGACTTTCGGGGGCTGACGCGTTCGATTCGGCCGGCGCGACCGCGGCAGCCACCGCGCCGCTCCGCGCGCGCCGGTCGTGGACCGTCCGGATGCCGGCGAGCAGGACGAAGTACCCGCAGCCGATCTCGATGAGCACCCGCACGAAGTAGTCGTGGTGCGGGTAGACGAACATGCCCACGGAGACGCCACCGATGAGGAAGACCGCGCCGATCACGGTGTAGAGCTGCAGAAACTTCGCGCGGGCAATGTGCGGGAACGGCACGTTGGTGAGGCACAGCGCAGAGAGCACGAGGGTGATGACCGCACCGAGGCTCGTCCGGGCATCGAGCAGGAACATCACCGGGGCCACGAGGTTCCACGCGGCCGGGAAGCCGCGGAACCAGTTGTCGTCGGTCATCATGTCCTTGCGGGCGAACCAGATGGCCGATGTGAAGACCATGACGCACAGCACGGCGATGCCCCAGTTGTTGTGCGGCACCACTTCGAACTGGTACATGAAGCACGCCGGCACGATCACGCAGGTGACGTAGTCGATGATCAGATCGAGCAGGAAACCGTCGATCAGCGGAACCCGCCGTTCGACCTCGAGGGCCCGGGCGATGGGGCCGTCCACACCGTCGATGAGCAGGGTGAGCAGCAGCCAGAATATGGCGTAGTCCGGCTTGCCGACAAGCACGTCGCGCAGGGCGAGCATTGCGGCAACGATGCCGAGGGTGGTGAACAGGTGGACCAGCCAGGCTCTGCCCCACTGCGCCGGGCTGAAGTCGTCGCCGGAATGACGGAACGGGGAAGTCACCGAACGCCTCGCTCCGCTTCGGCGAGTGGTGACACTCGTGCTGTGCTCATGGTTCGCTCACTCTGCTCGCTCACCGACAGACCCTATGCGGTACGCCGAGGCGAGGGAATCGGCTGCTCAAGGCCCCAGCAGGATACGGGCGCTCTGCGCGTCGCCGTGGAACACGAGGACGTCGAGCGCCCCGTCCCGGCGCTTGGACATGGACGATCGGATCCCTGCCTCGCCCAGTACGGTGCGCAGCCGCATCGCCTCGGTCCGGTCCACACCCGTCACGACGACGGTGAGCAGTCCGAGGTCGGGGGACTCGGCCGCGTCGACCAGCGCTGCGCCGGTACGCGGCCGCGACGGGCGGAACACCCAGCGCAGGACCAGGATCAGCAGCAGCACCGCGCCAAGCGCGATCAGTGCGGCGGACGGGTCGTTCCCCACGAGGCCATCATGCCCCGGCGGTCAGGTGGGCTCGCAGCCCCTTCTGACCGGCGCGCATCATCAGGTCGTGGTTGAACTTGAGCGCGGGTCCGAACAGTCGCCCGGCCGCCCGCAACAGGCCCGAGCCCACGCTGACGTCCTCGTCGAAGACCGCTCGTGCCCCGTCGGCGTCCGGGCGGATCGTCCACTGGCTGGTGCCGTTGAGGTCCCCCGTCATCCGGGCGCGCAGGACGAGGCTGTCCGGATCCTCGAGCTCCTGGTGCATCACGAACACCAGGTCGTAGGGCAGCAGGCTGCGACAGGTCAGCTCGCCGGACGACTCGTCCAGCCGGCGCGCGCGCCGCACCTGCGGCCACCATTCCGGATAGGCCTCGACCTCGGCCAGCACCGCGTACACCCGCGCCGGCGGCGCCGGCAGCGACCACTCGGAGCGGAAGACGAACCCGCCGTCCACCCTCACGCGTCCCGGTTGACCGCGCCGGTGACCGGTCCGTCCGCCGACCACGGGAAGTCGATCCAGCGGTCGGTGCGCCGCCACACGTACTCACAGCGGACGACGCTCTTCGGCTTCTCGTACACCACCGCGCAGCGCACCTCGGCGACGTGCTGGCTGCAGTAGTCCTTGACGAGGGCGAGCGTGGCGCCGGTGTCGGCGACATCGTCGGCGATCAGCACCCGGGCACCGGTCAGGTCGACCGGCTCGGGCACCGG
Organism: Pseudonocardiales bacterium; assembly: GCA_032160745.1. Taxonomy (GTDB): domain Bacteria; phylum Actinomycetota; class Actinomycetes; order Mycobacteriales; family Jatrophihabitantaceae; genus Jatrophihabitans. Next base: position 9,055 of record JAVHVD010000083.1, on the reverse strand, counting down.
CGGGAGCATCACCGGCATCTCCAGCCGCTCGTCCACGCCGGTGTAGAACTCCACGTTCATCACATGCAGGTTCTTGACGTCGAGCGCGTAACCGAGACCGCCGGCGATGAACAGACCGCCCCGCGCCACCGCGAGCACCAGGTCGGGGCGGAAGCCGTCCTGGTACACCTGCAGGGCCAGCTCGCGGGTGGCCGTGCCGAACAGGTCCCACGTCAGGATCTCGCGCTCGTCCACCGCAGGAACCGCCACCGCGCCAGCCTGCCAGACGTGCGAAGTCGGCCACAGTGGGCCGCCGAAGGCGCGGTCCCTCGGCGTGTCCGGGAATAGACTCCTGCGAAGCCCATGGAGGTGCTGAGGCATGCCCTTTCCCACGGACGACGCCCGCGACAAACCCTGGCTCATGCGCACCTACGCCGGCCACTCGTCGGCTGCCGAGTCGAACGCGCTGTACCGGCGCAACCTGGCGAAGGGGCAGACGGGGCTGTCGGTCGCCTTCGACCTGCCGACCCAGACCGGCTACGACCCGGATGCCGAGTTGGCACGTGGCGAGGTGGGCAAGGTTGGCGTACCGATCTCGCACATCGGGGACGTCCGCGCACTGTTCGACGGCATCCCCATGGAGCAGATGAACACGTCCATGACGATCAACGCGCCGGCGATGTACCTGCTGGCGCTCTACTTGGAGGTCGCCGCGGAAGAAGCGCGGGCACGGCGTCTTGATGAACACGAAGTGCTGCAGAAGCTGTCGGGCACGACGCAGAACGACATCATCAAGGAGTACCTGTCCCGCGGGACGTACGTGTTCCCGCCGGCACCGTCGATGCGGCTGATCACCGACATGATCACCTACACGGTGGCGAACGTCCCGAAGTGGAATCCGATCAACGTCTGCAGCTACCACCTGCAGGAGGCCGGCGCGACGCCGGTGCAGGAGGTCGCCTTCGCCCTCTGCACCGCGATCGCCGTCCTGGACTCGGTGAAGGAGTCGGGCCAGGTCCCGGAGGACAAGTTCGGCGACGTCGTTGCGCGCATTTCGTTCTTCGTCAACGCCGGTGTGCGCTTCATCGAGGAGATGTGCAAGCTGCGTGCCTTCAGCCGGCTGTGGGACGAGATCACGCTCGAGCGCTACGGCGTGCAGAACCCGAAGGACCGGCGGTTCCGCTACGGCGTGCAGGTCAACTCCCTCGGCCTCACCGAGGCGCAGCCGGAGAACAACGTCTACCGGATCCTGCTCGAGATGCTCGCGGTGACGATGTCGAAGGACGCCCGTGCCCGGGCCGTCCAGCTCCCGGCGTGGAACGAGGCGCTGGGCCTGCCCCGCGCCTGGGACCAGCAGTGGTCGCTGCGCATGCAGCAGGTGCTCGCCTTCGAGTCCGACCTGCTCGAGTACGACGACCTCTTCGAGGGGTCGAAGGTGGTGGAGGCGAAGGTTGCCGACATCGCGCAGGGTGCCCGCGAGGAGATCGACCGGATCCTCGAGATGGGCGGCGCGGTGGCGGCCGTCGAGACCGGCTACCTGAAGTCGGCGCTGGTGTCCTCCCTCGCGCTGCGCCGCCGTCGGATGGAGTCCGGCGAGGACGTCGTCGTCGGCGTCAACAAGTACACCGAGACCGAGCCCAACCCGCTCGTCGGCGGCACCGACGGCGGCATCCTCACTGTCGACCCGGCCGTCGAGGAGGCGGCCAAGCAGGCGATCCGCGAATGGCGTGCCGGTCGGGACGTCGCGGCGGTCGAGGAGGCGCTCACGGCGTTGCGCGACGCGGCGAAGACCGACGAGAACCTGATGGAGGCCTCACTGGCCTGTGCGCGCGTGGGCGTCACCGTCGGCGAATGGGCCGGTGAGCTGCGCGGGGTGTTCGGCGAGTACCGCCCCCCGACCGGCGTCGCCGGCGCGAGCGGAGGCGGGCACGAGGGGACGCTGGCCGAGGTGCAGCAACGCGTCCGGGCGCTCGGCGAGCAGCTCGGCCGGCCACTGAAGTTCCTCGTCGGCAAGCCCGGCCTGGACGGTCACTCCAACGGTGCCGAGCAGATCGCGGTGCGCGCGCGCGACGCCGGCTTCGAGGTCGTCTACTCCGGGATCCGGTTGACGCCGGCGCAGATCGTGGCCGCCGCCGTCGAGGAGGACGTCGACGTCGTAGGCCTCTCGGTGCTGTCCGGTTCGCATCTTTCCGTCGTCCCCGATGTGGTGGACGGGCTGCGGGCGAACGGTCTGGACGACGTACCGGTCATCGCCGGCGGCATCATCCCGGACGCCGACGCGGCGGCCCTGCGGGCGGCCGGGGTCGCGCGCGTCTTCACGCCCAAGGACTTCGAGATCACCGAGATGCTGGGGCAGATCGTCGACGCCATCGAAGAAGCCCGCGCCTGACACTCAGGGATTGAACGTGTCCGGGTCGGGGCCGAGGCGCTCGTCGCGGTCCAGTCCGCTGATCGCGTCGACGTCGTCCGGATCGAGCTCGAAGCCGAAGACGTCGAAGTTCGACCGGATGCGCTCCGCTGTCACCGATTTCGGGATGACGACGTTGCCCACCTGTAGGTGCCAGCGGATCACCGCCTGGGCCGGCGTGACGCCGTACTTCTCCGCAATGCCGCTCACGGTCTCGTCCTCGAGCAGCTCGCCGCCGGCGCCGAGCGGCGACCACGCCTCCGTGGCAATCCCGTGCTCGGCGTGGAACCGGCGCAGCGCTTCCTGGGCGAGGTAGGGGTGCAGCTCGACCTGGTTCACCGCGGGCACCACGTCCGACTCGGCGAACAAGCGCTCGAGGTGCGCCGGCTGGAAGTTGGAGACGCCGATCGAGGTGATCCGGCCGTCGGAATGGATCTTGGCCAGCGAGTTCCAAACCTCGACGTAGCGGTCGACGGGCGGCAGCGGCCAGTGGATGAGATAGAGGTCGAGGCGGTCCAGTCCGAGCTTGCCGAGGCTCTCATCGACCGCCCGCTCGACCGCGCCGGCCCGGTGCGCCGGGTTGCTCAGCTTCGTGGTCACGAACAGCTCGTCGCGGGCGATGCCGGACGACTTGAGCGCCCGGCCGACGCCCTCCTCGTTGCGGTACATCGCGGCGGTGTCGATCGAGCGGTAGCCCACCGCCAGCGCCGTCGTCACGACGTCCTCGACGTCCTCGGCCGGCACCTGGAAGACCCCGAAGCCCAGCTGCGGCATGCGCGCGCCGGTGTTGAGCCGAATGGTCGGGACCTGCGCTTGGGTGGCTTCGGCGTCGGTCATGAATCGATGCTCCTCCTCGTACGGCCTTGCCTGGGTACCTACCCCGTCGACCTCGACCGGTAGCGTCCCGGGCTGTGCGTCTGGTCATTGCCCGCTGCAGCGTGGACTACATCGGCCGGCTGACGGCTCACCTTCCGCTTGCGACTCGGCTGCTGGTCGTGAAGGCCGACGGGTCGGTTCTGGTCCACTCCGACGGCGGCTCCTACAAGCCGCTGAACTGGATGAGCCCGCCCTGCAACCTGGTGCAGACCGACACGACGTGGACGGTGACGAACAAGGCGGGCGAACAGCTCGTCGTCACCCTCGAGTCCGTCGAACACGATTCGTCCCACGACCTGGGTGTCGATCCCGGGCTGGTGAAGGATGGGGTCGAGGCGCATCTGCAGAAGCTGCTCGCCGAACACATCCACACCCTGGGCGCCGGGTTCCGGCTCGTGCGCCGGGAGTACCCGACGCCGATCGGGCCGGTGGACATCCTGGCCCGCGACCCGGCCGGCGCCGCCGTCGCGGTGGAGATCAAGCGGCGCGGTGAGATCGACGGGGTCGAGCAGCTGACTCGCTATCTCGAACTGCTCAACCGCGATCCGCTGCTTGCACCGGTTCGCGGCGTGTTCGCGGCGCAGGAGATCAAGCCGCAGGCCCGCACGCTCGCCGAGGACCGCGGCATCAGCTGCCTGGTGCTCGACTACGACCTGCTCCGGGGGATCGACAACATCGAAGACCGCCTGTTCTGACCCGGACGGGCACGGGCAACGGCGTCTGACAGAGTCTTGGGCATGGCTCTCGTGCTGCTGGAGAACGGACCGGTGGACGGCGTCCGCGTGCTCACGCTGAATGACCCGGACCGGCGCAATGCACTGTCGCCGGCGCTGCAGGCCGAGCTGGGTGCGGCCGTGGATGCGGTCGCTGCCGATCAGGACGCGCGGGTCCTCGTCGTCACCGGCAACGGTTCGGCCTTCAGCGCCGGCGCCGATCTGCCCGCCGTCTTCGGCGAGCTGCATCGCGAGGTGGCCGAGATCCGGGCCGGACTGCGTGCCATCTACGACAGCTTCCTGCGCGTCCGACGCTTGGAGATCCCGACCATCGCGGCGGTGCACGGAGCGGCCGTCGGCGCCGGAGTGAACCTGGCGATGTCGTGCGACGTCCGGATCGCCGGGCCGAGGGCGCGCTTCGGCATCACCTTCACCAAGCTCGGTCTGCACCCCGGCGGCGGCTGCACGCACTTCCTCACCCAGGCGCTCGGCCGGCAGCGGGCACTGTGGCTGATCATGGAGGGTGGTGTCCTGGATGCCGACGAGGCGTTACGGCTCGGCCTCGTCCTCGACGTGGCCGACGACCCATTGGCGATCGCGGTCGGGACGGCCGGGCGCTGGGCGGCGCTCGATCCGTCCCTCTCGCGGGACATCAAGCGGGCGGTCGGCATCGCCGAGCGCGGCGGTTTCGAGGAGACCCTCGACTTCGAGTCCTGGGCCCAGGCTGCGTCCACCCGCAGTCCGCTGCTGGCCGAGGCCATCGCCCGCTTCGTGCGGTGAGCTACTTCTCAGTAACATCAGGGTCCCAGCCGTCTCGGGTTAGGTTTCGTTGGTTCGCCATCGGAAGGACGTAGGTAATGGCACGGGAGTTCCAGCAGGTCGGTGTGGTCGGGCTCGGCACGATGGGCGCCGGCATCGCCGAGGTCTTCGCCCGCAACGGGTTGACCGTCGTCGCGGTCGACAAGGACGAGGCCGCCGTAGCCCGGGGCCGCGGCCACATAGAGGGCTCGACCGCCCGCGCCGTCGAGCGGGGCAAGCTCACCCCCGACGAGCACGAGGCGCTGCTCGGCCGGATCACGTTCGGCACCGACCTGGCGGCGCTGGCCGAGGTCGACCTCGTCGTCGAGGCGGTGCCCGAGCACCTCGACCTGAAGCGCCAGATCTTCACGACGCTGGACGGCATCTGCAAGCCGGACACCGTCCTGGCGAGCAACACTTCCTCGCTGTCCATCACCGAGATCGCGGTCTCGACCGGTCGTCCGGGCAAGGTCGTGGGCATGCACTTCTTCAACCCCGCGCCGGTGATGAAGCTGGTCGAGGTCATCCGGACCGTCGTCACCGAGCAGGACGTCGTCGACGAGGTCGAGGCCTTCGTGCAGACGCTGGGCAAGACCGACGTCACGGTCGGCGACCGCGCCGGTTTCATCGCCAACGCGCTGCTGTTCGGCTACCTCAACCACGCGGTCGCTCTCTACGAGTCGAACTACGCCTCGCGCGAGGACATCGACGCGGCGATGAAGCTCGGCTGCGGTCTGCCGATGGGCCCGCTGGCGCTGCTCGACCTCATCGGTCTCGACACCGCCTACGAGATCCTCGACACGATGTACAAACAGGGGCGCGATCGGTTGCACGCCCCGAGCCCGATCTTCAAGCAGATGATCACCGCGGGCCTGCTCGGCCGGAAGTCCGGCCGCGGCTTCTACACCTACGACGCGCCGGACTCGCCGAACGTCGTGGCTGACGCGCAGACTCCGGCGCCGAATGCCGAGATCGAGGGCGCCCGCGAGGTGACGCGGGTCGGCGTCGTCGGGTCCGGGACGATGGCCACGGGCATCGTCGAGGTGTTCGCAAAGGCCGGCTACGACGTCACGTTCGTCGCTCGCTCGAAGGACAAGGTCGAGGCGGTCGTCAAGACCATCACGCGTTCGCTGGACAAGGCGGTCCAGCGCGGCAAGCTCGCCGAGGACAAGCGCGACGGCGTCCTGGCCCGCGTCACCGGCACCACCTCGCTCGACGATCTTGCGTCCGTTCAGCTGGTCGTCGAGGCCGTGGTCGAGGACCTCACCGTCAAGCAGACGCTCTTCGGCAACCTCGACGACATCTGCGCGCCGGGCACGGTGCTCGCCACCACGACGTCCTCACTGCCGGTGATCGAGTGCGCGACCGCGACGTCCCGTCCGGCCGACGTGATCGGCATGCACTTCTTCAATCCGGCGTCGATCATGCGGCTTGTCGAGGTCGTCAGCACGGTGTCGACGGCGCCCGACGTCGAGGCGACCGTGCTCGACGTGACCCGCAAGATCGGCAAGCATGCCGTTCGCTGCGGCGATCGGGCCGGCTTCATCGTCAATGCGCTGTTGTTCCCGTACCTGAACGACTCGATCAAGATGCTCGAAGCGCACTATGCGACTGCCGATGACATCGACTCCGCGATGAAGGTCGGCTGCGGCTACCCGATGGGGCCGTTCGAGCTGCTGGACGTGGTCGGGAACGACGTCTCCCTGGCCATCGAGCGCGAGCTGTACCTCGAGTTCCGCGAGCCCGGCTTCGCACCGGCGCCGCTGCTGGAGCACCTGGTGACCGCCGGACGACTGGGCCGCAAGACGGGCAAGGGATTCCGCGACTACGGATGAGGTGGCCGCGAAGCGATGGCTCGGCACAACCGTCGACGTGACGTCGAGCCGTTGCGTGCGACCGCCGCCTCCGCGGCCCGGCGCGAGGAATGGCGGGGGGAAGATTTCCTCGTCCGGACGGTCCCCGGTGCGAGCGCAGTCAAGGACTACCGCTGCCCCGGCTGCGACCAGCTGATCAGGGTCGGCGTCCCGCACCTGGTGGCCTGGCCCGACGCCGCTGGAGACGCGGCCGAGCGCCGACACTGGCACACCGCGTGCTGGGCGGCCCGCGACCGCCGTCGGCCGGGGTGAGCGGTGCCGGCCGATCTCGGCCGGTAGCCGAGCATGCGGCTCGGCATCGGGATCACCCGTTCGGCGGCGGCGCAGGCGCGTCGAGTGTTGCCGCGCGCGCTTCGTCGAGCGCGGCGCGCAATGTCGCGGTCAATGACTCGAGCTCGGCATGGGTTTCGTCGCGCACCCCGTGCAGGCGGCGCACCTCGATGATGGCGTCGGCGACCAGCTGTTCGGCGGTCGCCTGCGCATCGGTCATGGTCTGCTTTGCTTTGGCTTCGGCGGCCGCCTGCTGCTCGGCCTGCTCCTTCTGGGCCGCACTGCGCCGAAGCCGCAGCGTGATCTCGAAATCCTCGTCGGCGCGGGCCCGTACGGCCGCGGATTCGGCGTCCAGCCGTTCCCGCTCAGCTGCGGCCTCGGCCGAGAGTCGGCTCTCCTCGCTGCGCGTGCGCGCCTCGGCCTCGGCGAGGTGGGCCTCGACCTGCGTCTTGTGGGCCTCGGCCTCGGCGATCCGGCGACGGAAGGTCTCGTCCGCGTCCGCCTGGCGGGCCGTGGCCTCGGCGAGGATCCGTTCGGCCTCGGCCTGTGCGGCGAACCGGGTACGGGCGGCGCCATCGGCGGCGCCGTTGCGCACCTGCTCGGCCTCGGCCTTGGCCTCTTCGCGCATCCGCGCGGCGTCGGCCTGCGCGGTCTGCAGGATCTGCTTGACGTGGTCGTCGACATTTTCGGCGGTGACCGACTCGTTGGCCGCCCGCAGCTGCCGGCGCAGCGACTCGATCTGGGCGTGGACGCTGGCCAACTGCGCCGCCAGATCGGCGCTGCGCGCCGCGGCGGTGTCCCGTTCGGCGGCGGTGACCCGTAGGTCATCGTCGAGCCGATTGATCTCGCGATCGACCTGCTCGCGGTCGTAACCCCGCATGGCCGAATCGAAGCCGCGGGTGGACTCGTAGAGCGGCAGTAGTTCGGACGTGGGCTGGTCGCTCATGCGACCCATGGTCCCACCCATCCCTGGCAACCCTCAAAGATGCGGTCGCGTCGGAGTGTCAGACTCCGCGGAAGCGGTTGATCGCGTCGAGGTGCTTCGCCCGCAGCTCGTGATCGCGGACGCCCAGCCCCTCCTCGGGCGCGAGGCACAGCACCCCGACCTTGCCCTGGTGCAGGTTGCGGTGCACGTCGTAGGCCGCCTGGCCGGTGTCGGCCAGCGGGTAGACCCGCGACAGTGTCGGGTGGATGTAGCCCTTGCCGATCAGCCGATTCGCCTCCCACGACTCGCGGTAGTTGGCGAAGTGCGAGCCGATGATGCGCTTGAGCGTCATCCAGAGGTAGCGGTTGTCGTACTCGTGCATGTAGCCCGAGGTGGAGGCGCACGTGACGATCGTGCCGCCGCGCTTGGTGACGTAGACCGAGGCGCCGAACGTCTCGCGCCCGGGGTGCTCGTAGACGATGTCGACGTCCTCGCCGCCGGTCAGTTCCCGGATCTTCGCGCCGAAGCGCTTCCATTCCTTGGGATTCTGCGTCTCGCCGTCCCAGAACTGGTAGCCCTCGGCCGTGCGGTCGATGATCAGCTCGGCGCCCATGCGACGGCAGATCTCCGCCTTCTCCGGTGAGGAGACGACGCAGACGGGAATCGCGCCGCCGTTGAGCGCGTACTGCGTCGCGTAGCCACCCAGACCGCCGGACGCGCCCCAGATGAGCACGACGTCGCCCTGCTTCATGCCGGCCCCGTGGTGGGAAACCAGCTGGCGGTACGCGGTCGAGTTGACCAGCCCGGGCGAGGCTGCCTCCTCCCAGGTGAGGTGGGCGGCCTTCGGCATCAGCTGGTTGGCCTTGACGAGCGCGAGCTCGGCCAACCCGCCGTAGTTGGTCTCGAAGCCCCAGATGCGCTGCTGCGGGTCCATCATCGTGTCGTCGTGGCCCGCCGCGTCCTCGAGTTCGACCGACAGGCAGTGGGCGACGACTTCGTCGCCGGCTTTCCACTTCGTCACGCCGGGACCTACCCGCAGCACGACGCCGGAGAGGTCCGAGCCGACGACGTGGAACGGCTGGTCGTGCTTCTTGGTGAGCGAGGAGTACTTGCCGTAGCGCTGGAGGAAGCTGAACGTCGAGACCGGTTCGAAGATCGACGTCCAGACGGTGTTGTAGTTGATCGCGCTGGCCATGACCGCGACGATCGCCTC
>JAVHVD010000082.1:0-12943 GCA_032160745.1 Pseudonocardiales bacterium | reverse complement strand
TGATCGACGACGTCGAGGCCCGCGTGTTCGCCGACCTGCCGGACGAGACCTGGTTCTACCCGGGGCACGGGTACGACTCCACCCTTGGCGCCGAGCGTCCGCACCTGACCGAGTGGCGCGCCCGCGGTTGGTGAACTCGGCGGCGTCCCGAGCCGTGGAAGTATTGACCGGCATGAGCCGCCCGCATCGTGAGGCCCGGTGCTGACCGCTCTCGGGTGGGTGGCACTGGTTCTGCTCATCGCGACGAACGGACTGTTCGTCGCCGCGGAGTTCGGGCTCACCTCCGTCGACCGAGCGCGGGTCGCCCGCCTCGCCGCGGACGGTGACCGGCGGGCCGGCATCGTCGCGCGGGCCGCAGCCCACTTGTCGTTCCAGCTCTCCGGCGCCCAGCTCGGCATCACCGTCAGCTCGCTGCTGCTCGGCTTCGTCGCCGAGCCGGTGATCGCGACGGCGATCGAACCGCTTGTGCACGGCATGGGCGCGTCCCGCAGCGCCACGCATACCATCGCCGTCGTCCTCGCCCTGGCGCTGGCCACGATCGCGCAGATGCTCTTCGGCGAGCTGATCCCGCAGAACTTCGCGATCGCGCGCAGCATGTCGACGACCCGGGCGATCACGCCGCTGCTCGTCGGCTTCGCACGCGGCCTCGGACCGATCATCCGGTTGTTCAACAACACGGCGAATGCGATCGTGCGGATGCTCGGGGTAGAGCCGCAGGAGGAGCTCCGCTCCGCCCGCACCGCCGCCGAGCTCGAGCACCTCATCGGGTCGTCGGCCCGGGAGGGCACGTTGCCCTCGCGCACCGCCACCCTCCTCCGCCGCGCGCTGACCTTCGGCGACCGCAACGCCGGCGACGTCATGACGCCGCGGGTCGCCCTTGTGACACTGCTCCGCACCGATACCGCCGCCGACCTGCTGGCCCGCGCGCGCAGCAGCGGGCGCTCGCGCTTCCCGGTGCACTCCGGCGATCTTGACGAGATCGAGGGCGTCGTCCACATCAAGCACGCGCTGGCCATCGAACGGGACCGGCGCGACCAGGTACGCATCGACGAACTGATGGTGGCGCCGGTGCGGGTGCCCGACTCGCTGCGGTGCGACGCGCTGCTCCCGACGCTGCGCCAGGGTTCGCTGCAACTCGCCATCGTCATCGACGAGTACGGGGGCACGGCCGGGATCGTCACCCTCGAGGATCTCGTCGAGGACCTGCTCGGCGAGATCCGCGATGAGCACGACGCCGGCGAGGTGCCTGACGTCATCGCCCTGTCGGACGGGACCTGGTCGGTGTCCGGACGGCTGCACAAGGACGAGTTCGTCGAAACACTCGGCCTGCACGCTCCCGACGGGCCGTACGACACGATCGCCGGCCTCGTCCTGGAACGGCTGGGGCACATCCCACAGGTGGGGGACGAGACGGTCCTGGACGGCATGACGTTGCGCGTCGTGCGGATGAGCCGGCGCCGGATCGACCGGCTGCTGGCGATTCCCGCCGCGGCCCAGGACGAGGCGGAGACCCGCTGATGACCCTCGTCCTGACGCTGGTGTTCCTGGCCGGCAACGCCCTGTTCGTCGGAGCGCAGTTCGCTTTGATCGCCACCCGACGCGACCAGATAGAGCCGCTCGCCGATCTCGGCCGCCGCGGGGCGAAGGCAGCCCTCGGCCAGATCCGCACGCTCCCCCAGATGCTCGCCGGCACCCAGCTCGGCATCGCGCTGTGCTCACTCGGCCTCGGCGCGGTCGCCGAGCCGGCCTTCGCCCACACCCTCGCCGGCGCCTTCGATGCCATGTCACTGCCGAAGTCAGTGCTGCATCCCACCGCCTTCGTGGTCGCGCTGGGGCTGATCTCCTTCAGCCACATGGTGCTCGGCGAGATGGTGCCGAAGAACCTCTCGCTGGCCGATCCGGTCCGCGCGTCGCTCTGGCTCGGCGCGCCCATGGCGATCTGGGTGCGGATCACCCGGCCGATCCTGGTCGTGATCAACGCGTTGGCGAACAGTGTCCTGCGCCTGGTCGGCATCCGAGCGAGGAACGAGCTCAGTGGCTCCTTCACGCCCGACGAGCTGAACCAGATGTTCGCCGAGTCGGCGACGGAGGGCCTCCTCGACGAGGACGACAAGGAGCGCCTGACCCGGGCACTGACCCTCGATCGGTTGAAGGCCAGCGCCGTGCTGATCCCGCTGACGAAGCTGATCACCGTGCCGCCGGACATCACCGCCGCCGCGCTCGAACGGCTCGTTGCCACCACCGGTTACTCGCGCTACCCGATCCAGCGCGGCGCGCAATTGACCGGGTACGTCCACGCGAAGGATCTGCTCGATGTGGAACCTTCGGCGTGGGACAAGCCGATCCCGACCCGAATGGCCCGCGTCATGGCAACGGTCGAGGCCCAGGTCTCGCTCAGCGATGCGCTGCTGGCCATGCAGCACTCGGGCAGTCACATCGCCCGCGTTGCGACGGGTGGTCGGACGCTCGGGATCATCGCGCTCGAGGACGTTTTGAGTCAGCTCGTCGGTGGCGGCCCGGCCTGAGCCGCTCGAGATGGGTCAGGTCAGCGAGCTGGGGTCCGCCGGCACGTCCACCGCGTACTCACGCAGCAGTTCGAGTGGCACGATCTCGAGCGCTCTCTCGTTCGTCGCCGCCAGGACGACGGGGCACGGCGCGCCGTCCTCGTAGGCCTGCAGCCAGCGCGCGGCCACGACGCACCACCGGTCGCCCGGCTCGAGGCCCGGGAAGCGGAACTCCGGACGCGGGGTGGAGAGGTCGTTGCCGACCCGACGCTGATGCTCGAGGAAGTCGAGGCTGACCACGGCGCACACGGTGTGACTGCCGAGATCATCCGGCCCGCTCGTGCAGCACCCGTCGCGGTAGAACCCGGTCATCGGATCGGTGCCGCACTCCTCCAGCGGCCCACCAAGCACGTTGCGATCATCCACAGGGGCAGTCTGGCAGGTGACAACTGTCATTCACACAACCCGCACGCCGACGCTGCGCCGGCAACCACCTGGCGGACAGTATGGAGCTGTGACCGATGTCGAGCTCCGTCAACCCGCGCACCTTGTCAGCCGCAAGGCCCGCGGCTACTGGACGGTGCGCGCGCTGCCCGGCTGGCTGCTCGTGGGCGTCATCGAGACGATGATCCTGCTGGACGGTGACATTCCCGACTCGGTCCGGATCGCGCTCGCCTCGGTGACGATCGCGCTCGCCGTCGCCCACCTGGTCGTCATGCCGCAATGGCGCTACCGCGTCCATCGGTGGGAAATCACCGAGACCGCCGTCTACACGCAGTCGGGTTGGCTGAAGCAGGAGCGCCGCATCGCGCCGATCGCTCGCGTGCAGACGGTCGACACGCAGCGTGGGCCGGTCGAGCAGATCTTCAGGCTCGCCAACGTCACGGTGACCACCGCGTCCGCCCGCGGACCGATCAAGATCCACGCCCTCGATCGCGCCGTCGCCGACAGCGCCGTCGCGTGGCTCACCGAGCGCGCCCAGCTCGCCGGTGGCGACGGCACGTGACCGCGACGATCGAACAGGCGGAGGACGCCACCTGGCACCGGCTGCATCCGCGCATGTTGCTGGTGCACCCGATCATCGAGGTGGTCCGGGCGCTGCCGGCGATCATCGGCGTCTTCCTGGCCGGCAGCGCACAGGGCCACCACTACTGGGGCCTCGCCGCAACCGGGGTGGTGGCCCTCTATTCATTGACCCGCTGGTTCACCACTCGGCTGCGCATCACCTCACAGTCAGTGCAACTGCGGCACGGACTGCTGCGCCGCAAGACGGTCACCACCTCCCGCGACCGCATCCGCACCGTCGACGTCACGGCCAACCCGCTGCATCGCGTGCTCGGCCTGGCCCGGGTCGTGATCGGCACCGGGACGAACGACCGCAAGGGCGAGGGACGGCTCGTCCTCGACGGCCTGACGCTTCCGGTCGCGTCGGCCCTGCGCGACGACCTGCTGCACCGGCGAACGGCCCGCCTCGCCGTCGACACCGAACCGGGAGCAGATGCGGGCGAGCTCGCCCGGCTGGACCGCCGCTGGATCAAGTACGCGCCGTTCACCCTGTCCGGCGTGGTGACCGGGGTGGTCATCTGGGGCTTCTACTGGCGGGTCCAAGGCGAGTCCGGCGTGGACCTGCTCCGGACCGGGCCGCTGCACTCGGTCTCCGTTGCGCTGCGCCGGATGCCCACCCCGGTCGAGGTGCTCGTCGTCGTGGCCGCGCTGGCGCTCTTCGTCGCGGTGACCTCGACGGCCGGGTACATCCTCGCCTTCTGGAATTTCCGGCTGCTCCGCCACGACGGCGGGACGCTGCAGGTGACGCGGGGTCTGCTGACCACGCGGGCGACGAGCATCGAGCGGCGCCGGCTGGTCGGCGGGGCGCTGTCCGAGCCACTGCCACTGCGCTGGGTCGGGGCCGCGCGAACCACCGCCGTCGCCACCGGTCTGCGCGTCGGTCGCGGGGCCGAGCGCGGCGGCGAGGTGCTGTTGCCGCCGGCTCCGCGGGAGGCAGCGGTGACGGTCATGTCACGTGTGCTGGACGGATCACCCGCGGTCACGACCGCACTCCGAGCGCACGGCGCGGCGGCGCGCCGGCGGCGGCTGGCCCGCGCCCTGTTCTCGACGGCAGTCGTGGCGGCTGCAGCCGTGATCGCGTGGCTGCTCGGCGCACCGGTGGTGGTGCTGGTGATCGGCGCCGCGGCTCTCGCCGCCGCGATACCGTTGGGAATTGATCGCTACCGCAGCCTGGGGCACGCCCTGGTCGACGGCTACCTCGTCGCCGGCGGCGGCTCCCTCGTACGGCGGCGGACCGTGCTCCAGTCAAGCGCCGTCATCGGCTGGAACCTGCGCAGCACCTACTTCCAGCGCCGGGCCGGCCTCGTCACGTTGACGGCCACGACCGCCGCCGGCCGCCAGAGCTACGACGTGTCGGACGTCGACGGCCGCACCGCGCTCGCCATCGCTGATGCCGTCACGCCCGACCTGCTCGCTCAGTTTCGGACAGGACGGCCACCCACATCCGAGTGAGGTGATCGACGAGGTTGGCGCGCGACATCCGCAAGCGGCCGGACAGCACCGCCTCGATCACCTCGGCGGCACCGCCCATCAGGAACAGCGCCATCGTCCGGGCGGTGCGCCGCTCGGCCAGGCCCAGACCGTTGAGCAACGGCAGCCCGTCGATGATCAGATCGGCGTAGTCCGTGACGAGCTTGTGCCGCCGTTCGCGCAACGGCCCGTGGCCCGCAGCGGCGACCAGGACCGCGCTCGCCTTGCGGGCGTCGGTCGCCACCACTCCGTATCCGGCGTCGATGGCGGCTCGTACCTGCGCCGAGAGGTCGTCCGGTGCCGCGGCAAGCGCCGCGAGCGACCGCTCGGCGATCTCGTCCACCACCGAGTCCACCGAGGCGAGCAGCAGCTGATCGAGGTCGTCGAAGCTCTCGTAGAAGTAGCGGGGCGTCAGCCGGGCGCGCGCACACACGGCGCGGACGCTGACGCCGGCGAGTCCGTCGGCGTGCAGACAATCCAGGGCGGTGTCGATGAGCAACCCACGCCGCTGCGCGCGGCGGTCATCGGCAGATACCCCGCGGTATGCCCCAGTGACAGCCACGCATCACTCACCGGCCCGTCCAACATTGACAACAGTCGTTATCACACTAGGGTCGGGGGCCTCAGAAGGCAACGCGATCGAGGTGATCGGATGACGATCCAGGAACGCCCAGCCCGGACCCTGCGAGACATGCCGGGCGACGCCGGCCTGCCGATCATCGGCAACAGCCTCAAGTTCGCCACCGGCCGGATGGTCGCCTCGCACGAGTGGTGGGAGCGCTTCGGCGCGGTGTCCTGGACGAATGCGATCGGCAATATTTGGGTCAACGTCGAGGGGCCCGACGCGTGCGGCGCCGTACTGCAGGACCGGGACAAGGCCTTCGATGCCAGCGGCTGGTCGTTGTTGATCGGCCCCTTCTTCAACCGCGGCCTGATGCTGCTGGACGGGCACGAGCACCACCGGCACCGGCGCATCATGCAGGAGGCGTTCACGTCCGACCGGCTTGCCGGCTACCTGACGCCGATGAACGAGACAATCTCCCGCGGGCTCAGCGCGTGGAGCGCCGGCGATCTGCAGTTCTACCCGGCGGTCAAGCAACTCACGCTGGACGTCGCGACCCGCACCTTCATGGCCGACGAGATCGGTGCCGAGTCCGAACGGGTCAACCAAGCCTTCTCCGACTCGGTCCGGGCAGCGACGGCATTCGTGCGCTACCCGGTCCCCGGCATGCGTTGGTCCCGCGGCCTGGCCGGCCGGCGACTGCTGGAGAACTACCTCGCCCCGCGGATCCCGGCACACCGGGCGAGCGACGGGATCGACCTGTTCAGTGCCCTGTGCCACGCGCGCAGCGAGGACGGCGAGCAGTTCAGCGACGCCGACATCGTCAACCACATGATCTTCCTGCTGATGGCTGCGCACGACACCTCCACCAGCACGCTCACCACGATGGCCTATTACCTCGCGCGCTATCCCGAGTGGCAGGAGCGCTGCCGGGAGGAGTCGCTCGCCCTGGGGTCCGACGCCGTCGACTACCCCGACCTCGACAAGTTGGTGTCGCTCGACCTCGTGATGAAGGAGGCGATGCGACTCGTCACCCCGGTACCTGGTGTGACCCGCCGGGCGAACCGCGAGACCGAGTTGCTGGGCTTTCGCGTGCCGGCCGGCGCGTACATCGCCGTCCACCTCTGGGGCGTCCACCACATGAAGGAGATCTGGCCCAACCCCGAGCGCTTCGATCCCGAGCGCTTCGCCGAGCACCGACGCGAGGACAAGGTGCACCGCTACGCCTACCTGCCCTTCGGCAACGGCGTCCACAAGTGCATCGGCATGTACTTCGGCGGTATGGAGATCAAGGCCGTCATGCACCAGCTGCTGGGGCGTTTCCGGCTCACCGTGAAGCCCGGATA
The DNA here is from genome assembly GCA_032160745.1 of Pseudonocardiales bacterium. Taxonomy (GTDB): domain Bacteria; phylum Actinomycetota; class Actinomycetes; order Mycobacteriales; family Jatrophihabitantaceae; genus Jatrophihabitans. The sequence goes on along the minus strand of JAVHVD010000082.1, from coordinate 5,996 downwards.
CCGGATGCCGATCGACTGGGTGTCACTGCCGAGGCCGAAGGACGGCCTGCCGATCCGCCTCAATCCGCTGGGCGCAAAGATGACCGGATGACCTCGAGCACGCCTCTGGCCGGGATGACCATGATCATGTCCGGTGGCAGTCGCGGCATCGGCTTGGCCATCGCGTTGCGCGCCGCCCGCGACGGCGCGAATGTCGCCATCATCGCCAAGACCGATCAGCCCGACCCTCGCCTGCCCGGGACGATCCACTCTGCGGCCGCGGAGATCGAGGCGGCCGGCGGCACGGCGCTGCCGATCCTCGGTGACGTCCGTGACGACGACTCGGTGACGTCTGCGGTCGCGCAGACCGTCGAGCGGTTCGGCGGCATCGATCTGGTCATCAACAACGCCTCCGCGATCAACCTCGCGAACATCGGCGCGCTGCCGGCGAAACGCTACGACCTGATGCTCGACATCAACGCCCGCGGAACCTTCCTGCTGACCAGTCTGGCGCTGCCGCATCTCGCGAAGTCGGCCAACCCGCACGTCCTGACGCTCTCGCCGCCGCTCAACATGGATCGCAAGTGGCTGGCCGCGCACGCCCCGTACACGGTGAGCAAGTACGCGATGACGATGCTCACGCTGGGGGTCGCCGAGTCGCGCCGGGACGACGGCATCGCGGCCAACTGCCTCTGGCCGCGCACGCTGATCGCAACCGCCGCGGTGCAGAACATTGTCGGTGGCGACGCGGCCATGGCCGGTTCTCGCCGGCCGGAGATCATGGCCGACGCGGCGTACGAGATCCTGATCCGCCCCGCGCGCGAGTGCACCGGCAACACGTTCGTCGACGACGAGGTGCTGGGCGAGGCGGGCATCACCGATCTCAGTCCTTACCGGTTCGGCAACGGCAGCGAGGACGATCTGCAGCTCGACATCTTCCTCTGAGCGGAGCCGGCTGAACTCAACGCGGACACTTCGTGGCCGCTATTGTTCCGCGGGTCGTATCTCGCACGGCTTGACGGCCCTCCTCAACCATCGAACGATGAGGCGCCGGGCACGCGCCGGTACACGAGGAGGAACTTCGGATGAGTGATGAGGGGCAGCCGGGGCAGGGCGACCAGCCCGACTACGGGCCGGGTCACCAGCCGGGGTTCGGCCAGCAGCCGGGGTTCGGGCAGCAGCCACCGCCGTACGGACAGCCACCGCAATACGGCCAGCCACCTCCGCCGTACGGACAGCCACCGCAATACGGCCAGCCACCTCCGCCGTACGGCCAGCCACCGCAATACGGCCAGGAGCCGCCCTCCTATGGCGAGCCGCCGCCCCAGCACGGCGAGCAACCGCCCTACGGCGACCCGCAGTACGGGCAGTACGGGCAGTACGGGCAGCAGCAGTTCTCCCCCTACACCGGTGCCGCGCCGGCGAACGCGGGCGGCGGCAACAGCCGCACCGGACTGTGGGCCTCCATCATCGTCGCTGTGCTCGTGGTCGCCGGTGTCGGTGCCTATTTCTTGTTCTCCGGCAGCGATGCGAAGGCGTCCAGCCCGAAGGACGCCGTGAAGAAGCTGCTCGAGGCCGGCAAGACCGGCGATGTCGATGCCGCCAAGGGCGTGCTGTGCAAGGGCGACATCGCCGGGGGCACACTCACTCACCTGCAGAGCAACGGCAAGGTGAAGTCGTACACCATCGGCCAGGTGCGCCAGGTGGACAGCAGCCATGCCGTGGTCAACGCAACGGTCGCCTCCGAGCAGGGCAACCCCCTTTCCCAGCCGTTCCCGGTTGTCAAGGAGGGCGGTGAGTGGAAGGTGTGCATCACCGCCGGGTCCACGTCGGGTGGCGGTTCGGCGAGCAGCGCCGGGGTTCCCTCCGCCAGCGTCCCGTCCATCAACATCCCGTCGCTCAACATCCCGTCGATCAACGTCCCGTCGCTCTCCGGCAGCTTCTCGAACCCGTGCGGGTTCGCCACGACCGCGCGCTCGGCGGCCATCACCTACGTCGGCCTGGCCGAGATCGGGCAGACCGATTTCGCTCAGGGCTGCGTGTACAAGAGTTCGGTGTCCAAGTCGGTGACGGGCAGCCTCAAAACCAGCGGCTCCGGGCTGTACAGCCCGGGCGCGGACACCGGCGGCACCACCGTCGAATTCAAGAGCATCGACGGAACGTCGACGATCGAGGTCACCGCGACCAAGCAGTCGGACGGGAAGTTCTACATCACGAAGGTCGAGAAGCGCTGAGCCGCAACCCCGCGAGCCGGTTCGCCGAACTCGCCGACGCAATACTGGAGGGGGCGCTCGATCGCGATCCGGTCGAGGCGACCTACCTCGGCGATCACCGGCGCGACGGCCGGTTGCCCGATCCGTCCGCAGCCGCCGCGGAGCGCCGCTCGGCCCAGGTCCGGGCCCAGCTCGCCGAGCTGGGTGCCCTCGATCTGCCCTCGGTCGAGCATCAGGTGGATGCGGCCATCCTGCGCACATCGCTGGCCGGCGAGCTGCTCGAGAACGACGACATCCGCGAGGCCGAGTGGAACCCGATGCTCCACAATCCCGGCAGCGGGCTGCACTCGCTGCTGAACCGGGACTTCGCTCCGCTGGGCGAGCGGCTGGGTGCGGTGACCGAGCGGCTGGCCGGCACGCCGGCGTTCCTCCAGGCAGCGCGTACCCGGCTGGGCGAGATGAGCCGCGAGCATGTCGAGACCGCCGTCGGCCAACTCGACGGCACCATCGGCCTGATCGACGGGGAGCTCGCCTCGGCGCTGCGAGACGCCACCGGCGCTCCCACAGGAGTCGACGCAGCCGCCGCGGCCGCCCGCCACGCCCTGCTGGAACACCGCGAGTGGCTCACCGCCCGAGTAGCGTCGGCCACTCGTCCGGCGCCGATCGGCGAGGACCTCTTCCGGGCCAAGCTGGCGCTCACGCTGGACACCGCGTTCGAGCCGGCGGCCCTGCTCGCGCGCGCCGAGGCCGACCTCGATCGGCTGACGGCGGCCATCACCGAGCAGGCCGCCCGCATCGCCGGTGGCCGCCATTCGGACGGGATCACCGTGCGGGACGTACTCGACCGGCTGGCCGCCGACGCCCCCACCGACGACACGATCCTGCCGCTCTGCCGGGACGCACTCACCGCCGCCACGGCATTCGTGCGCGAGCTCGACCTAGTGACCGTCCACGATGACCCGGTCGTGATCGTGGCCATGCCGGAGATCGATCGCGGTGTCGCCGTCGCCTACTGCCGGCAGAACGGACCGCTCGAACGCGCCGTCCTCCCGACCGAGTTTGCCGTCTCCCCCACGCCGGCCGACTGGACCCGCGAGCGGGTCGAGTCGTTCTACCGCGAGTACAACGTGCACATGCTGCACAACCTCACCGTGCACGAGGCGATGCCCGGGCACGCGCTGCAGCTCATGCACGCCAACCGGCACCACTCCGACACCCGCGTGCGTGCGGTGTGGCGCAGCGGCTCGTTCATCGAGGGCTGGGCGGTGTACGCCGAAGAGCTCATGGCCGATCGCGGCTTCCGGGCCGACGAGTCTGCGCAGGCGGCCGCGGGGTTACGGATGCAGCAGCTGAAGATGCAGCTGCGCTCCACCATCAACGCCATCCTCGACATCCGTTTCCACTGTGGCGACCTCGACAAGGCGGCGGCGTTGGAGCTGATGACCGTTCGCGGATTCCAGGAGGAGGGGGAGGCGACGGGCAAGTGGCGGCGGGTCCAGCTGTCGTCGACGCAGCTGTGCACCTATTACGTCGGCTATCGCGAGATGCACGACGCGGCCGCCGATCTCCGTTCGGCGCAGCCGGCCTGGAGCGACCGGCGGGTGCACGACACGATGCTGGCGCACGGCTGCCCGCCGCCCCGGCACCTGCGCACGTTGCTCGGCCTGGCTGCGCCCGGCTCGGCCTGACCCGTGTCCCGGCCCGGCTTCCTGGACACCGCGCCGCCGGTCGCGTTCGCGCACCGCGGCTTCGCGCCCGACGGCGCGGAGAACTCGATGGCCGCGTTCGAACGAGCGGTCGCGCTCGGCTACCGCTATCTCGAGACGGACGTCCGGGTGACCGCCGACGGCGTGGCGCTGGCCTTCCACGACGCCACGCTCGACCGGGTGACCGACCGGCGCGGCCGGATCGCCGACCTGCCGTGGTCGGCGGTCCGCGAGGCGCGGATCGGCGGCCGCGAGCTGATCCCGACGTTGGTCGATCTGCTGGCCGCCTGGCCGGATACCTACGTGAACCTGGACGTCAAGGCCGACCGGTCCATCGCCCCGACCGTCGAGGCGATCCGCAGCACCGGCACCTTGCGCCGGATCTGCGTCGGTGCCTTCTCCACCCGGCGGGTCAGCGCAGTCCGGCGGGCGCTCGGCCCACAGTTGTGCACGTCGCTGGGCCCGCGCGCGGCGATGCGGCTACGGCTACCCGGAACGCCGCGCTCCCGCAGGGCGAGCCTGGGCGGCCGGTGTGCCCAGGTGCCGGCTCGCATCGGCCGACGAGTGTTCGTCGACGCGCGCTACCTGGCGGCCGCGCATGCCGTCGGCGTCCCCGTCCACGCCTGGACGGTCAACGACCCCGCCGAGATGACCCGGCTGCTCGATCTTGGTGTCGACGGCATCATGACCGACCGCGCGGACGTGCTGCGCAACCTGCTCGTCAGCCGCGGCCAGTGGCAGGGTTAGGGTCCTTCGACGTGGCGGACGTTGGCGAGATCGGTGCCCTCGCGTCCGTCCCCGCGTCGGGGAACCGGCGGGCGACCCCCATGCCGGCGCACCTGAAGTTCTTCTACGGGCCGATGGACTGCGGCAAGTCCACCCTCGCGCTGCAGATAGACCACAACCACGCCCGCCAGGGGCGCCACGGCATGCTGCTCGTCCGCTACGACCGCTCGGGCCGGCCGTCGATCACCACCCGGGTCGGGCTGAGCCGTGCCGCCGTGGAGGTCAGGGACGACACGGACATCCGCCTACTCGTGCAGGGCGAGTGGGCGGCCGGCCACCGGCTCGACTACCTCATCGTGGACGAGGCCGGGTTCCTGACGCCTGAACACGTCGACCAGCTGGCCGACCTGGTCGACGACCGGCACGTCGATGTGTACTGCTTCGGACTGGCGACCGATTTCCGGTCACAGCTGCTCCCCGGCGCCAAGCGGCTGTTCGAGCTGGCCGACGAGTTGCAGCCGGTGCACGTCGAGGTGCTCTGCTGGTGCGGGCGGCCGGGTCAGCTCAACGCCCGGGTGATCGACGGGCGGGTGGTCCGCGAGGGCGACACCGTGGTTGTCGGCGACACTGCGGCCGGCGCCAACCGGGTGCGCTATCAGGTGCTGTGCCGTGCCCATCATCGCCGCGGTGATCTCGGCGATGCCGTAGGCCGCGGTCAACTCACACTCGACGTGTAGTGCTCAGCGCCGGCGCAGCCGCAGTGCGGTAAGAGCGCCAAGCACGGCGGCACCGGCGGCGAACGGCACGGTTGCGGACGGTCCCAGCCCCTTGACCCGGCCCTGCTTCAGCGCGCCGGCCAGCACGACGGCGTCGAGGGCGTCCGCCACCGCACCGGCGAGCACCCACGACGCGGCCCCAGTCCCCTGCCGGGTGGCAGCCACGCCACCGATGCCGAGCGCGCCGTCGCGGACACCCAGCATCCGGGTGAGCCAGGCGACCCGCTGCGCGGTTGCGGTGTCGGCTCCGAGCATTCGGGCCGAGCGGACCGGGCTGGCCAGGACCGCTGCTCCGATCAGGGCCCGGCCAGCAGCGATTTGCAGCGCCAGCGACTCCGGATCAGCGGCGCGCAGGCGGCCTACGGCGACGTTCATGAAACCCCTTCCCGCGATCGGTCGGCCTGGCATGGGCCTGAGCCCGGCACCCGCTCCCGGGGTTACCGCCCCCAGCATGTGGGAATCATTGCGAGGTGCGACTCGTTGAGAGTCGTAACACCTTATTTACATCGAGACGTCCGGGAGGTGCCCACTATGGCAGATCGAACACTGCGGGGCAGTCGGCTGGGCGCGATCAGTTACGAGACCGAGTACGGCGC
>JAVHVD010000081.1:0-3307 GCA_032160745.1 Pseudonocardiales bacterium | reverse complement strand
ACAGCGAGACGTCGAGCACGCCGCTCGGTGAGCGTGCCAGGCGCAGCGACCCGCCGAGGGTGACGACGTCCCCTGCCTGGATGACGACGTCCAGGGCGCTGAAGCTGAACAGGCCGGCGCCGATGGCTCCCGTCATCCCGCCCATGTCGTCGAGGGTGAACGACATGGTGTCGGAGGAGTTCACCTGGAACGACACTGTGCCGCTGATCCCGAGCCCGTCGAGGCCGAGGAACGCGATCGTCCCGGTGGCCCGCAGCGCCCAGCCATCCGCGGCGGTTGCGCCCTTCTTGAAGTGCACGGTGGCGTTGCGGATCAGCACGCCGACCGCTGCGGGATTGAGCGCGCCGTTGATCATGGATGGTCCTGAGCCGATGAACAGCTCGAGCCCGCTGCCCTTGAACTCGTTCCCGCTGATGGCGAACTGGCCGCCACGGATCTCGAGCACGTCGCCGAAGTTGAAGTCGAGGTTCTGCACGATGAACTGGAACGAGTCATCGGTGAGGTCGAGCACGACGCCACCGACTGCCGTGTTCACCGCGGCGCCCGTCGTGTTGATCGCAAAGCCGACGCTGGCGTTCGCGGAGAACAGTGCGTTGCCGCTGGAGACCTTACCGATAAGCATGCCGGCCACGCCGCCGGTCACGGTGCGCGTCGGTGTTGCCGTGGTCGGGTCGGTCACGGCGTTCGGCGGGAACACGATGAGAGCACCGGATGCACCGGTTAGGCCAGGGTTGCTGGATCCGATGTCCTGAGTGCTGGCGAGGCTGGCGCCGGTGAAGCCGATTCGGGTGATCTGCGCACCGGCCGGGCCCGAGCGCTCGAACGAGATCGTGTCGACGTGGATGGTGATGTCAACGACCTTCACGTCCACGTTGGCGGCCTCCACTCGCAGGAACGGACCCTTGGGCAGCGCGAGCACCCGGACGTTGGGCTGCAGGGCGGCCTGGTTGCCGTTGGCGTTCCAGGTCACGAGGTAGCCACCGGCCGTCGCCGCCACGCTCACCCGGTTGGTCGCGGCGTCGGAGTCGAGGAGGCTCTCGATCGCGGTGTCGACCACCGCAACGTCGGCGTTGAAGGCGATGGGAGCGCTGATCTCGCCGGCCTCCAGCGTGCCGTTGTTGTTGGCGTCGATCGCCAGGGTGAAGGTGCCGCCTGGCTGGGCGACGATGACCTTCTGCACCTCGGGTGTCGAGGCGTTCCCGTCGGTGGTCGTGGTCACCGAGACGCCCGCGAATTGGAAGACCTCGTTCACGACGACGCCCTGGCCGCCGACCAGCATGGTGTTGAGCTGAAGCGTGAGCTCCGCGTCGATGATGATCGGCAGACCCACGAGCTGCACCGCGCCGGACACCTCGCCGGCCACGCCGTTCTGGGTGATGATGAACGCACCTCGCCCGCCGGAGAGCCGAAGCCCGACGTCGTCCGCAGTGCCGGCTCCGTTGGCGTCCCCTAGGAACATTCCGACCTCGGTGAAGGCCAGACGCACCACCTTGGCGCCTGCCGCGGTCTTCCTCTGCTCGAAGAAGGCGACTCCGGTCAAGGTCTGGCCGAGGATTCCGATCTCGGCGACTTTACCCATGAGGCCGACCTGCACGACGAGCGTGTTCTTGGCGAGCGCGAAGGGGGTCAGCATGCCGCCAACGAGGATTTCGCTGCTCAGGTCCCCGGCCGTGTTGTTGATCTGAACGATCACGTCGGCGCTCAGCGTCACCCCAGGCAGCACAGCCGGGTTGAGGGCGATGTCGGCGACCAGCGCGCCGGCGATCCCGCCGCGGGTCACGACGATGATGCCGGAGGCGATGGTGGCGGTCACGTAGGTCTGCGTGCCGTCGCCCAGCTGGAGCACAACATCCGACAGCGCCAGGGTGATGTCGCCGGTCGCGGAGTTCTTCGCGAACGCGAAGTCGCCGCTGAGCCGTTGCCCCATCACCTCGAGCGTGATGTCGAGGCCGGCCACCGCTATCCCCGGCGCGATCGAGACACCGTCGACCGCGCGCGCAGCCGCGAGGGTGTTGATCTGCACCTCGAGCGTACCGGAGAAGGTGATGCCGGGGATGAGCAACTCGACCGTTGCCTCGATCCGGCCGACGATGCCGCCCGCCGTCGTTCCCGTCCTGCCCACGATGTCGAATGTCCCTAAGCCGTTGCGCACGATCACGATGTCGCGGTCGGGGGTGCCGAGCCGTAGGCCGACGTTGGCGAACCGGATCTTCTGGGTAGTGACGTCGTCGGCCGTGCCGAGCGCGCCATCCGCGCCCAGCGCCGTCGCCTTCTCGTAGGAGATGTCGGCGGTGAGGACCTGGCCCGCGATGGTGAGGCTGAGTGCCGTGACGGTGACCTTCAGGTACGGACCGGCCGGGAGCGCGAGGGCCAGGGTTTCGCCGCCAACCACGAACTCCTCGTTGACCGCGATCGCGACGACCTTGCCGCCGACGATGCGGCGCATGTTGCTGATGTCAACCCGGACCGACGCGGTGGCCTTCACTGCGCCGCCCAGTCGGACCGACGCGGTGGCCATGATGGAGCCGCCGAAGCCCTCTGGGGTCAGTACCAGCAGTGCGGTGCCGCCCGAGAGCCGCATGCCGACGTCGTCCGCCAGGTCCGCCGCCGAGGTTCCCGGGGTTCCACCGTCGTCACCGACGAACAGCGCGACGTTGGTGGCGGCGATGCGGAGCACCTTCGCGTCGTCGGTGGTGCCGACCGTGCCGTCGGCTCCGGCGCTCGAGACCTGCTCGAACATGAACGTGCCGGACAAAGTCTGGCCGAACAGGGTGAGGTCTCCGGTGATCGAGACGCGCAGGAACCGGCCGGCGGGCAGCGCGAGTACCACCGTGCCACCCCCGACGACGAATGTCTGGGTGGCGGCGGTCGGCATGGTGTTGATCTGCAGTCCAACGACGAGGCCGGAACCGAGCGAGAACGGGATGCCGGTGAGGCCGACGAGGGCGACCGTGCCGCTGACGTCGGCGGCCATGCCTGCGGAGGTGAGCAGCAGCGCACCGGTGCCGCCGGTGAGCCGCAGCCCTACGTCGTCGGTGGGCCCTGCTCCCTTGGTGTCGCCGAGGAACAGCGAGACGTTCGTCGCGGCGACCTTGACGACGCGGGCGGTGCCGATGCCCGCCTGCTCGAAGGTGAAGTTGCCGCGCAGCTGCTGGCCCGCGATTTCGAGAGCGAGCCCCGTGGCCGCGATCGTGAACCGAGACGTCGCCGTGTCGATCGTGAGCTGCATCGTGGCGGAGGCGTTAACACCCGGGACGGTCAGTGCGACCGTGCCGGAGATCGTGCCGGACATCCCGGCCGCGGCGAG
>JAVHVD010000080.1:0-9921 GCA_032160745.1 Pseudonocardiales bacterium | reverse complement strand
ACTCGGTGGGTAGCGCCACGTAGGGTGGAAGGAGTCACCACACCGGTACTGGGAATCAAAGAAGGGGTACCAGTCGTTGGTAACTGTGTAACGCAGTCGGTCGGAACCCTCGGTCGAAGCCGGTCTCTCGGCGCACCACGTCTCATAAGTGGGCGCAAGGTCACGGATTCGGCCGATTGCTCTCGGCGGGAGGTGTTGCAGGAAGGTTTCGCTTCCGGGTGTCGCCGCCGGTCCCGGCAATTCGGTGGTTATCTGGGTAGGGGAACGTGAACGATTGAAAGCGCCCGTCCGGGCGCTACCGCAGAGAGAGGTGCTGACGTGACCACAGCGATTGCCACGAGTCAGCTCGCCGCCACCGACCGGTGTGACCGGTGTGGCGCCCAAGCCTACGTCCGCGCCACGATGGATTCCGGCTTCGACCTGCTGCTCTGCGCCCACCACTTCCACGAGAACGAGAGCCGCCTCCGCGAGGTCGCCGTGTCGATCCACGACGAGTCCGAACGCCTTGCCGAGGTTCCGCGAATCGCCGCCGTCGAAGAGCGCTGATCAGCTTCCGATAGAAACGCCGAACCGGCCCCGCCCTCACCAGGGCGGGGCCGTTTCGCGTCGCGGGCCGGGTTTATGGGACGGACATGCCCGGGTAAAGACCGTTCACCGAACAGCGACCGGTCGCGTCGCGCAGGGGAGGACGATCATGGGATCCGAGATGGAACCGGTATCGGCAGCAGAGTTGGCCGACGAAGGCGGCACGGCCCTTCCCGACAAGGAAGTCATGTCGCTGCTCGACCTCAACGCAGACCTTGACCTGGCGCTCGACGTGGCCTCACCGATCGACTTGGCGATCGGGGCGAACGCGAACATCGCGGCACCGATCAACGCGTCCGTCGGCGCGGATGTGCTGTCCACCGGCTCCTCCGCCGGCGCGGAGGCCATCCAGGCCGCCGAGATCCACCAAGGCGTGACGGGTGACGCGACCGCTACGGCCGACCAGGCGAGCGACATGACTCAGGGCGGCGACGTCACGCCGACCACCGATCCGACCTCGGTGACGACGGGCGACACCTCGACTCCCAGTGGCGCGTTGGACGGCAACCTGCTGAATGTCAATGTCGACCTCGCCGGCGACCTCAACCTGGCCGCGCCGATCGACGGCGCCGTCGCGGCGAACGCCAACGTCGCGGCCCCGATCGACGCCGCCGTGTCGGCCAACGTGGGCTCAGTCGATTCCGACGCCGTCGCGGTGTCCCACCAGTCCGCCTTGATCGACCAGAGCATCAACGGCGACGCCACCGCGAACGCGGACCAGACGTCCACGATCGACCAGTAACCGCCGCCCGCCATGCGAGACAGGCGGGACGCTCCGGACGACGACGCCGCGGCACCGCCCACGACTCTCCTCGAGCGTCCGGGTGGCGATGTCGTGCCCGCCCGGGCGACCGGTGTACAGCTTCTCGGCGAGCTGAAGGGGTCCGGCTACCGGCAGCCACCGGCGTTGGTGCGACGTGCGGATGGGCAGACCCTGCAACTCACCCCGCTGCTGTACTTCGTGCTCGAGGCGATCGACGGCGTCCGGAACCATGACGAGATCGCGGCCTGCGCCGGCGAGCGATTCGGCAAGTCACTAACCGGACGTGACGCCTTCACCCTGATCGACGAGAAACTCCGTCCGCTCGGCGTCGTGCGGCTCGCCGACGGGTCTGAGCCGACGGTGACGAAGGCGAACCCGCTGCTGGCGCTGCGTTTCCGGGTCGTGGTCACCGACCCGTCGATGACCCGCCGGATCACCGCTCCGTTCGCGTGGCTCCTGCACCCCGTCTTCGCGCTGCCCGTCGCGGTGGCTTTCGTGCTGGTCTGCAAATGGGTGCTCTTCGACCGCGGTCTCGGCTTCGCGGCCCATCAGGCGTTCGCGAACCCGGCACTGCTGCTGACCGTCTTCGCGATCACCGTCGTGTCGGCGGGCTTTCACGAATTCGGGCACGCCGCGGCCGCGCGGTACGGCGGGGCCACCCCCGGCGCGATGGGCGCCGGGCTCTACGTCGTGTGGCCGGCCTTCTACACCGACGTGACCGACAGCTATCGGCTCGGCCGCGGCGGGCGGATTCGTACGGATCTCGGCGGGCTCTACTTCAACGCGCTGCTGTCGGTGGCGGTGTTCGGCGTCTGGTGGTTGACCGGGTGGGACGCGCTGCTGCTCGTGATCGCCACCCAGCTGATCCAGATGGTGCGCCAGCTTCCGCCGCTGCTCCGGTTCGACGGTTACCACCTGCTGGCCGACATCACCGGCGTCCCCGACCTGTTCCACCGCATCAAGCCGACGCTGACCGGTCTGCTGCCCACCCACTGGGGGCGGCCGGAGTCCAAGGTCCTGAAACCCTGGGCGAAGGCGGTCGTGACGCTGTGGGTCGTGCTCGTCGTGCCGCTGATGGCCCTCACCGTGCTCCTCACGGTCATCAGCCTGCCCCGGATCCTTGCATCGTCTGCGGTGAGCATCTCCGACCACTGGCAGCAGATGACACACGCCTTCTCCGACGGCGACGTGCTGGCCGGACTCGCGAAGCTGCTCGCCGTGATCGCGGTGGGCCTCCCCCTCCTGGGCATCGCCGTCATGGTCGGCCGGTCGGTGAACCGCCTGACCCGTAAGGTCTGGCGGTCGACCGAGGGCCGGCCGGGACGTCGAGGCATGGCCGCCCTGACCGCAGCCGCAGTGCTGGCGGCGCTGACCTACGCCTGGTGGCCACACGGCAACTACCGCGCCATCCAGCCCTACGAACGGGGCACGCTGACCGACGCGCTCCCCGCGGCGTTCCACAGCGCGACCCCGTCGGGCCTACAAGAGGGGCGGCAGAGTTCGGCGCAGACGATCTGGCCGGCCGACGCCGGACCGCTGCCGACCGCGGACGAGCCGGCGCTGGCGCTGGTCCTCGTGCCGCGCACCGACGCGCCCAACGGTAAGCCGGCGCCGACCTGGGTGTTCCCGTTCAACCGTCCGGCGCCGCCCGGCGCGGGCGACAACCAGACTCTCGCCGTAAACACCAAGGACGGCACCACCGTGTACGACGTCGCCTTCGCGATGGTCTGGGCCCACGGGAACTCGGTGCTGAACAAGAACGAGGCGTACGCGTTCGCGAGCTGCACACGGTGCACCGCCGTGGCCGTCAGCTTCCAGGTGATCCTCATCGTGGGCCAGGCCAACGTGATCGTCCCGCAGAACATCTCGGCGGCGGTCAACTACAACTGCATCCAGTGCGTCACGGCCGCGCTGGCAGTGCAACTGGTCGTCACCCTGCCCGGCGCCCCCAGCGCGGCCGAGGCGAAGGAGCTCGCCGCGCTCTGGCAGACGATCCAAGAGTTCAGCAAGCACCTGGTCGGACTGTCCTTCGCCGAGATCCATGACCGTCTGGTCCAGTTCGAGAAGCAGATCCTCGACATCATCGAGAAGCACGCCCCAGAGCGCACGGCCACCACGCCCGCTTCGGGCTCGGTCCCGTCGGAGACGGCGGTGGGCCCCGCCGAATCGGCCGGTCTCGGCGGCTCCGAGGCGCCGATCGGGCCGGCATCGAGTGCTCCGGAAGACGTGGGCGCGCCCACGGCCGCCGATACACCCGCAGCGTCCGCTCCGCCCGAGGAGACGGCCCCGGCGACCGAGCCGGTCAGCGTGGCACCGTCCGTGGCACCGACGCCCTGACGACGCCGACGAAGCCGCGTCGTTGTTGAACGGGCCGCGCCGGCTTGCCGCCCGGCCACCGAGTAGGGACAGGCCGAGTCCGAGCCGCCAGTTTTTGTCGGACCCTGCCGTCACGCTGTCGGCATGAAACTCCTCACCGCGACCGCGCTGACGCAAGGCCAGCGCGACAACGACTATTACTGGTGCATCGAAGGGGAATTGATCCGCTTTGACATCGTCTGCGCCCGCGATGCGCGGGATCCCGACGGCGGCTGCGGGTGCGGCCGCGGTTTCGCCGGCATGAGCTCAATGCGAGCCACGACGACCGCACTTGTCCGAGACCTGCCGATGGATCGCCTCGACGTCCACATCGCGCTGGCCGCGAGTCTGCACGCTGCCGGCTTCCTCGTTGACCCGGACGACCTGGCGTCGGTCGCCGACGCTGCCGACGAACTCATGGCGATCGCAGACACGTTCGACGTCGGGGACGTGATCGAGCGTCGCCTGGACGAGATCCGGGTTCGGTCGAGATCGAGCCGCTGATCCGAGGGCTTCGTGTGCGGGGATCAACGATTCTGACCGAGCGGTTCAACTGAGCCGGCACCGGGGGACGGCAAGGTCTCCGCTTCGCTCAGTCGAGGTAGTCGCGCAGGACCTGTGAGCGCGAGGGGTGGCGCAGCTTGGACATCGTCTTCGACTCGATCTGCCGGATCCGCTCGCGCGTGACGCCGTAGACCTGGCCGATCTCGTCCAGCGTGCGCGGCTGGCCGTCGGTGAGTCCGAAGCGCAGCTTCACCACTCCCGCCTCACGCTCGGACAGGGTCTGCAGCACCGACTGGAGCTGGTCCTGCAGCAAGGTGAACGACACTGCGTCGACGGCCACGACCGCCTCGGAGTCCTCGATGAAGTCACCGAGCTGGCTGTCGCCCTCGTCCCCGATGGTCTGGTCGAGAGAGATCGGCTCGCGCGCGTACTGCTGGATCTCCAGCACCTTGTCCGGCGTGATGTCCATTTCCTTGGCGAGCTCTTCCGGAGTCGGCTCGCGGCCGAGGTCCTGCAGCAGCTCGCGCTGGATGCGGCCGAGCTTGTTGATGACCTCGACCATGTGAACCGGAATGCGGATGGTGCGGGCCTGATCGGCCATTGCGCGGGTGATCGCCTGGCGGATCCACCACGTCGCGTACGTCGAGAACTTGTAGCCCTTGGTGTAGTCGAACTTCTCCACCGCGCGAATCAGACCCAGGTTGCCCTCTTGGATGAGGTCGAGGAACGCCATGCCGCGGCCGGTGTAGCGCTTGGCCAGCGAGACGACCAGGCGGAGGTTCGCCTCGAGCAGGTGGTTCTTGGCCCGCTCGCCGTCACGCACGATCCAGCGGAGATCCCGGCGGACCTGCAGCACGAGCTTCTCGTTCGCCTCTTCGGCCTGGCGCAGCCGCTCGGCGGCGTACAGACCGGCCTCGATGCGCTTCGCGAGGTCGACCTCTTCCTCGGCGTTGAGCAGCGCGACCTTGCCGATCTGCTTCAAGTAGGCGCGGACGGAGTCGGCCGAGGCCGTCATCTCCGCGTCCTTGCGCGCCTGGCGCAGCGCCTCGGACTCCTCTTCCTCGTCCCAGACGATCTCGTCGGTCTCGGCCGCCTCGGCGGGGACTTCGACGTCACCATCGGCGACGACCGCGTCAGGAGCGTCTACCGCGACGGCGCCCTCGACCGGCTCCACCTCAGCGGTAGTGTCCGCGGCCTTGCCGAGCGGCTTCGTGGCGGTCGACTTCGCCGCCGACTTGGCCGGAGCCTTCGCGGTGGGGCTTTTGGTTGCGGGCTTCACGGCGGTGGGCTTGCGGGCCGTCGACTTGACGGCGGCGGGCTTGGTCGCGGGGGACTTCGCGGCCGGACGGACGACCGAGGATTGCTTGCTGGCTGCCACTGAGGACCTTTCACCACGAGTACGTACGAACGAGGTCTCGAACGCGTCGGACGGGGGCACCGCGGGACGCGGGCTCGGTCGGGTCGAAGGCCGTCTGTCTGTTGACTCAGCGATCGAGTCCAGTACGTGCGCAGTTCCCTGACGTGAATTGTACTGCGCCTCGGCAAAGTTGCGAGTCAGGCCGTGATCCTCATTCGCCGAGTCGCTCGACCGCGGCGATCGCCGCGCCCACGATGCCGGCGTCGTTGAGCAGCTGGGCCGGCTCGACCGGGGTGTTCAGTTCGAGCAGCGGCACCCATTTGTCGGCGTTCTTGCTGACCCCGCCGCCGACCACGAACAGGTCGGGCGTGAACAGGCGCTCCACGTGCTGCATGTAGGCGCTCACCCGCGCGGCCCACTTCTTGTACGACATGCCGTGCTCGTCGCGCACAGACGCGGCCGCGCGGGTCTCGGCGTCATGGCCGTCCAACTCGAGATGGCCGAGCTCGGTGTTGGGGACGAGGACGCCGTCCATCAGCAGCGCGCTGCCGATTCCGGTGCCGAAGGTGAGCATGATGACCACGCCCGCCACGCCCTTGGCGGCGCCGAAACGGGCCTCGGCGATCCCGGCGGCGTCGGCGTCATTGAGGACGATGACCTCGCTGCCGGCCCCCACAGCGTCTGTGAACACCTTGTCGGCGTCGGTGCCGACCCACGCGTGGTCGACGTTGGCGGCCGACTGCGCGATGCCGTGCTTGATGACCGCGGGGAACGTCGCTCCTATGTCGCCCTGCCACTTCGCCTCGGCGACCAGCTCGCCGACGACCCGGGCGACGGCGTTCGGCGTGGCCGGCTGCGGGGTGGGGATCCGCTTGCGTTCGGTGACGAGCTGGCCCGTGGTCACGTCGACCACTGCGCCCTTGATGCCGGTGCCGCCGATGTCGACCCCGAACGCCTGGACAGGACGCGGTGCCGCCGTCATGTCGTGCTCCTCACTCATGCAGTGTGTGCGGACCCTATCCAAGTACCCGTGCCCTCGTGTCCGATGGACGGGTGACCAGAGCCGAACGCGCAATGAACCGGCCGACACCCGACGAGTTGGAGCAGCTGGCGATCGAGCTGGCTCAGCGCGCGGCTGGTGTGGTGCGCGACGGAGCGGCCGACGGGTTGGCGGTCTCGGCCAAGAGCACCGCTACTGACCTGGTGACCCAGGTCGACCGGGCGACCGAGCGGTGGCTCGTCGACGCCCTGACCGAACGCCGCCCTCGGGACGCCGTCCTGGGCGAGGAGGGCGGCGGTCGAACCGGCACGAGCGGCGTGCGCTGGCTGCTCGACCCGATCGACGGGACCGTCAATTTCGTGCTGGGAATCCCGCACTACGCCGTCTCCGTCGCGGCCGAGCTGGACGGCGTGGTCGTCGCCGGCGCGGTGTGCAATCCCGTGTCCGGAGAGCTGTTCCACGCTCGGGTCGGCGGCGGTGGCTATCTGGACGGCCGGCGCCTGAGCGGGCCCCGCGACGTCCCGCTCGAGCGGGCAGTCGTCGCGACCGGCTTCAGCTATGCCGCAGACGTCCGCACCCGGCAGGTCGCCGCGCTGGCCCCGATGCTGCCCCGGATCGGCGACGTTCGGCGGCTGGGCGCCGCGTCGCTGGATCTGTGCTTCCTGGCGGCCGGCCGGCTCGATGCGTACTTCGAGGCCGGATTGAACCCTTGGGACCACGCCGCGGGCGGGTTGGTGGCGACCGAGGCCGGATGCCTGGTGACCGGGCTTCGTGGGCGACCCCCGTCCGAACGTCTGTATGCCGCCGCCGGGCCCAGCCTGGCGCCGTCGTTCTTCGCGCTGCTGGAGTCGGAGGCCGTCGACGACGTCAGCAGCTAGCGGATGGGCTGGCACCGGAGGAGGTCGACGTCGCGGTGTCGACCTCGATGTTGGCCTTCTTCAATGCCGCCTGGACGGTGCTGACCGCTGCCATTCGCACGTACTTGTTGCCGAGGGAGACCACCACGGCGGAGGTCTTGGTTGCCGTCAGGACCATTCGAGCGCCCGGGAAGTAATACCGCAGCAGGGTGGCGCCCTTCTTCCCGGTCGGCCCGTACCGGATCTCCGCGACGCCGGGAACCTTGGCCTTGGGACTGTCGTTGGCGGCCGCCTTCGGCACGTTGAACCCGTCCGTCACAAGAGCGGTGCGGGTCCTCGCCCCGATTCCATTGCGTTTGGTGGCATTCAGCACCGTGACGGTGATCCGCGCCGGCGCCGGGAGCGTCTCGGCCGCCGTCTTGGTCGGGCAGGGCGCTGCAGTCGACTGCCCTTCGTCGCGGTTCATGACTCGCCACCAGACCAACGAGGTGAGCAGGAGCAGCGCGAGCAGCGCGATCAGGGCCGGTAACGGGCGCCTCGTCAGCGTGCTCGCCAAGACCGCTACCTCCTGTATCTCCGCCGCGCGGGCGCGCGCAGCGGGGTGCCAAATCGTAGCGGCGTGGCGCCGGGAATGCGGGCGCCAACCCGGTGCGTTTGCCGGAAACCTGATCGCGGTACCGTTCCGCGGCGCAGGCTTGCGTAGGGCGCGCAGATCCGTTGCTCTGGGCGGGCACAAAACGCGGGCCCCGAGCGTTGCAGCGCCGAACGGACCAAGTCCGCACAGAGGACCAGAAACGAACTGGACGACTGGGGAGAACCCCCCGAGGAGTTGAAAACCGCATGGCGACTGACTACGACGCCCCGCGTCGCGGAGATGTCGAGGAGCTGAACGAGGATTCGATCGAGGAATTGAAGGCCCGCCGCGCTGAGGCGCAGTCGGGGTCGATCGATGTGGACGAGACCGAGCTGGCCGAGTCCCTTGAGCTGCCCGGCGCAGATCTTTCCAGCATGTCGGGCGAGGAACTGACTGTGCGTGTGCTTCCGAAGCAGAGCGACGAGTTCACCTGCTCGTCCTGCTTCCTGGTGCACCACCGCAGCCGACTCGCTCGCGAGCGCAAAGGTCAGCTGATCTGCCGCGATTGTGCGTAACCGCCTCCCTGTGAGGAGCTAGAGACTAGAGACTTGCCCTAAGCCCGGCGCCGCCGTCGACGATCAGCGTCTGACCGGTGATCCAGGCCGCGTCCGAGGACGCCAGGAACGCGGCCGCCGCCCCGATGTCCTCCGGATCGCCCAGCCGGGCGAGGGGGTACCGCGCGGCGGCGGCCTCCTCGTCATTTTCGTACAGCGCCGCCGCGAACCGGGTTTTGATCACGGCCGGCGCGATCGCATTCACCCGCACCCGAGGCGCGAGCTCGGCGGCCAACTGAACCGTCAGCCCGATGAGGGCCGCCTTGCTGACCCCGTAGTAGGCGATCCCGGGCGCGGGGGAGATGCCCGCCACCGACGCCATGTTGACCACCGCGCCCGGGCGGTCCTCGCCCAGGCCCGCGGCCAGCGCTCGCCGGGTCCACGACAGGGCGGACAGCACGTTGACGTCCATGATCTTGCGGGCCGCAGACTCATCCAGCTCGGTGAGGGGGCCGAAGGCGGGGTTGATGCCGGTGTTGTTTATGAGCACGTCGAGCCGGCCCAATTCACTGACCGCCGTGCTGACCGCCTCGTCCTGGTGGTCGGGGTTGTCGGCCGCGCCGGCCACCGAGATCGCGTTGGCTCCGGCGTCGAGCTCGGCCAAGGCGGCGGCCAGGCCCTCCGGTTTGCGCGCGGTGATCAGGACGCGGGCGCCCTCGTCGAGGAGGCGCTTGGCCACGGCCAGCCCGATGCCTCTGCTGGCTCCGGTGACCAGGGCTACCTGTCCCTCGAAGCGTCTCTGGTGAGCAGGGGATGTCATCCCCGGAACTTATCGGGCGGCGCGGATCGCCGTCACGACACGGTCGGGGTGGCGGGAGCTGACGACCCAGTACGGCGTCGGGTCGTCCTCGTCGTCGATCCAGACCTGGAGGCCCGGGCCGATCCACGGACGGATGGACACGTACGCCGCCGGGTCCCCCTCGCGCCCGACCACCCGCCGCAGGGTCGGGCCGTCCAATGCGATGGCGCCGCTGACGTACCGAAGCGGCAGATGCGCGTCGCGGATCCGCAGTTCTCCGTTGGAGACCTCGAGCCGACTGCGCCCCATCCACCACACCATGACGATCGAGAGCGGGACCAGGGTGCCGAAGGGGATCCAGTCGGTAAGTCGCAGGCCCGAGATGTGGAACTCGGCCGCCAGCAGGCAGGCCACGCCGACCGACACGACGTACCACCACCAGGGGGTCCGGAGCGGTTCCCGGTAGGTGACGGTGGCGCGGGCCTGTGCGTCGCCGACCGGGGTGCCGTCGCTGCTTGGGTCCACAGGGTCGAGGGTAGCCTCGTCGTCCGTGAGCCCAGCACCGCATCCAGA
>JAVHVD010000079.1:0-2901 GCA_032160745.1 Pseudonocardiales bacterium | reverse complement strand
TGTCGCTGGAGTTCGGCGAGCGGGTAGCGCCGGTCGGTACGCGCGATCTGCCCGAAACGTTCCTTGAGCGCCGTCCTGAACGCCGAAGGCGTCTGATACCGGAACGTGGGCTCGGTCATCTGCGTGTCCCGTCACCAGTGAGTGCCTGGGCGAATTCCGCCGGGTCGGCGCGGCCGTATGCGACCGTGTAGGGCTCGACGATGGCGTTGATTGCCTCATCGCGCAGCAGGCCCAGTGTGCGGGCATCCCGTACGACCTGAGCCACCGCGGACTCGTCCTCGCCGTCGGCGAGCAGATCATCAATGATCGCCCGCACGGTGTGTACCGGCAGCCCACCCCAGATCTCCCAGCTGTCCGGGGCGATCTGTGGCCGGACGCGAAGTTTGATGTCGTTGCGTCGTGGTCGCAGCCGGGTGGTGGCGTAGAACTCGTGTTCGTACGGAATCAGGTCACCGAGTCCGCGCAGGTGTGCGGCACTGCGGTGGCTGATGACGAGGTTCGGGGCGGCAGTGCGTTCGTGCCACGACTGGGCGCCGCCGAGTTGTAGCCAGGCTGCGCGTAGCGGGTCGAGATCCGGGTCTTCCGGCGCGCCTGTGAGCCGGTACACGCGGGTGGCTTGATCGGCGATCGCTAGCGTGCCGTCATCGACGAGTCGGTTCAGGTCTTGACGGGATACCCCGAGCCGGCGGGCTTGTCCTGCGGTGATCATGCCCCACTGCTCGCTGGCCACGGGGCTTATCGCAGCTAGCGCACTGCGTCTCGACATGGAGCGATGGTACCAATAATGCGACGAACGCTCCAGAACGTGCCAGCCAGTCGACCGACGTGCCGTGGGACCAAGGGCGAGGTGAGTAATGCGCACGATTGTCTGGTCATCCGCATTGGCTGGCTCAAGCGCTTGCTCGGCGACTCGCACGTCTCGGCTTCCGACCGTGCGCAGTCCAGGCCGAACTGACCGAGGCCGGCCGGTTGCTCGACTATTCCGAGCAGTTCGTTCCGCGATCTTGAGATCATCACTTCAACGCCGAGCTTGGGGAGAACCGGTGTCCGAGCCTGACAAGAGCCGGTCGCTCGAGGAGATCGAGGACGACTACTGGGGCGACCCGCCGGCCGACGCGACCCGATTGATCAGCACCGCGCACGCGCTGCGCAAGCGGCCGATCGGTGCCCTCGACGTCGAGGGCCTGCGCCTGCTCATCTCGCAGCAGATCGGCCTGGACGCGCTCGTCCCCTTGGCCCTCGAGCACGTCGAGCGCGACCCGCTGGCCGAAGGTGACTTCTATCCCGGTGACCTCCTCGACGCCTTGATGCGGCGCGTGCCCGAGACCTACTGGCAGGCGCATGAGGATCAGCGGGCTCGCGTGCGTACCGTGGCCGAGGCGCTCGATCCGGACGAGACCTTCGATCTTCTGTACGCCCGGGCCGCCGAATTCCTGGGCCGATAACGTCGTACAGCCCCGCCGCCGACTTGACCGGGGAGCCACCGGGCCAACACCTCCCGGAAAACCGCTCATACAAGCCGTTACTACTCACGCCGACCAAGGAGCTGACGCGCCCTTTTGCGTTTTTAGCGTTTGCGGATAGGCTATGGGCATGGCGATGACAGGTCGAGGGCTCTTGACCACCGGTGAGGTGGCCAAGCTCTTGGGCACGTCGCGCCAGCAGGTCGTGAACCTCTGCGGGCGGGGAGACCTGCCGTTCGTCATGGTTGGCAAGCACCGCAGGGTCGAGCGGGACGCCGTCGAGGCGTTGCTGCGACCCGAGCACAAGCTGACGCGCGATCAACTTAAGTCGCTGTGGTTGCATCAGGCGGTCGCCGGCCTCCTAGTCACCGATCCGGACGCGGTGCTGGGCAGGGCGGCCGAGAATCTCGACCGGCTTCTCATACAGCACCAGGGCACGATGACCGAATTCTGGCTGTTGCGCTGGCGAGAGAAGCTGAGCGAAGGGCCCGGCGCGGTCCTCAAGACGCTGACTTCGGAGAATCCTGAGTCGGTGGAGCTACGGCAGAACTCTCCCTTTGCCGGAGTTCTCTCCCAGCCTCAGCGCCAGCAGGTCCTCGAAGCCTTTACCCGCAGCGGTTGGGAGCAGGCGGCGTGAAGCGCGAGCAACTCGAGCACGTCCTTCGCGCCGCAAGCCAGATCGCCGATGACCCCGATGTTGTCGTGATCGGCAGTCAGTCGATATTGGCGGCCATCCCGGAGGATCGCCTCCCGCGGGAGGCGACCGCCTCCATGGAGGTCGACGTCGCCTTCTTCAACGACCCAGACAACCGCAAGTCCGATCGCGTCGACGGAGCGATCGGTGAGCTGTCGTCGTTCCACGAGATGAACGGCTACTACGCCCAAGGGGTCAGCGTTTCGACCGCGACGCTGCCCCAAGGATGGCGCGATCGGCTGTTGCTGGTCGAATCGCGAAGCACGCAGCCTGGACGCGGCTACGCACTCGACCCGCACGACTGCGTTGTCTCCAAGCTGGTAGCCGGCCGGGAGAAAGGACCACGCCTTCGCCAACGCTCTGATCGAGAATGGGCTGATCGACCCAGCGATAGTCGCGGCCCGCATCGAAACCCTGGAGGTCGACCATCGGGTCAGGGTGCGCCTCCGGCGCTGGATCGGCATGTACACGCCGGCAGAGTGATGAACGGCATTGCGTCACGTCCACAACAACAGTCCGCACCGCCCTTGCGCTCGATGGTGTCCTGAGCCGGTTCGCGGCATGGCGGCGGGATCAGCGTGGTGAGTCCCCGTCGGAGTAGTCGCGCATGAGCCCAATAGGGTGGTCCGGGCTCGCGCCGGGTCGGGGCGTGTGCTCGCCGCGTGGAAGGGGAGGCGCCGGTGCCGGAGCAGCTGGCCGAGTTCGTGCGCCGGACGGAGTCGTCCGCCGCCGAGGACCTGCACG
>JAVHVD010000078.1:0-22001 GCA_032160745.1 Pseudonocardiales bacterium | reverse complement strand
GTCGGTGGCGCCGCTGTTCGCGGAGGCGATCTCGCGCATCCACGGCGGCGAGTCGATCAGCAGCCTGTTCGACGGGGTCGATCCGACGCACGGACCGCCGCAGCCGCAGCTGCCGTTCGGCGCCTGAATTCGCGATCAGGCAGGATGACGTCCATGAGCACCCCACGTAATCGGTCCGCTGGCGTTCCACGATTCCGCGTGGACCCCGCATGACCGACCCGCGCGCCGCCGTCGAATACCGCCTGCCCGCCATCGACCTCCGTCCCGGCGACCTGGTCAACACCTCCCCCGGCGAGGACGACTGGCAGCAGGTCGTGGGTGTGTACAGCAAGGCCGGCGAGGCGAAGAGCACCGAGGTCCGCACGCTGCTCGAGTCGCTGGGCGGCCGTTACGTGGTGGTGCAGCTCACCGACGTTGCGCCCGTCGACGGCGGCGTCTTCTTCGACGCGGACGGCGTGGCAATGATCTACGGGGACGAGGCCGACGAGGATCAGGCCGTCGGCGACGTCATCAGCACCGAGGACGGCATCCGGACCTACCTGTACACCAAGTTCGAGCTGGTCTCGGCGCGAACGCCGCGCAGCTGAGCATCCCGGCCGATCCCGCGGATTTGGGGGGCTCGCGGCGCCGCTGGTAGTCTGGCGGGGTTGTCTGCTCGCCGGTGTACCGGCGTGTCGCCACCTTTCGGCGGCAGGCCGACGGCACCGAGCACCTCCATCAGCAACCAGGAACGTCGAGGCTTTTCGTGGCGAACATCAAGTCCCAGATCAAGCGGATCCGTACGAACGAGATCGCGCGCCTGCGCAATAAGAGCGTGAAGTCGTCGCTGAAGACGGCGGTCCGCCAGTTCCGCACGGCGGCCGACTCCGGCGACCGTGAGGCCGCGCTGACCGCGCTGCAGAGCGCGTCGCGCCAGCTCGACAAGGCCGCCAGCAAGGGCGTCATCCACCCGAACCAGGCGGCCAACAAGAAGTCGGCGATGGCCGCCCGCGCGAACTCGCTCTAACTGCTCCTGCACTTCCGAGCCGTGCCGCCGCCAGGCGGCACGGCTCGACTGCGTTCCGGGCACGTCCGCTGGTTCAGGACGGGCCGAGGCTCCGGGCGGCGCCGATCCGCCGGACCGCCAGCTCCAGCGCGAACGCAGGATCGGCCGCCGCGCCCTTGACGTCCGCGTTGAGCGTCGCGACAACACCGAGCGCCTGGCGCAGGCCGGCCTCGTTCCAGCCGCGGGCCTGACTCGAGGCCCGTTTGACCTTCCACGGCGGCATGCCCAGCTTCTTGGCCAGCGCGTACTGGTCGCCGCGCCCGGCTGAGGCGACGCGCGCAACCGAGCGGACCCCGTCGGCCAGCGCGTCGGCGATCACCACATGCGGCACCCCGACCGACAGCGCGAACCGCAGCGCCTCGAGCGCCGGCCCGCTGCGGCCGACAACGGCGAGATCGGAGACGGCGAAGCCACTGACCTCGGCCCGGCCGCGGTGGTAGGCCCGGACGACATCGAGCCCGACCTCACCACCCGC
This sequence comes from Pseudonocardiales bacterium, assembly GCA_032160745.1. Classification (GTDB taxonomy): domain Bacteria; phylum Actinomycetota; class Actinomycetes; order Mycobacteriales; family Jatrophihabitantaceae; genus Jatrophihabitans. The sequence continues at coordinate 20,481 of JAVHVD010000078.1, read as the reverse complement.
GTCACTGACCAGCTGGCTGGAGACGGCGGCGAGCTCGCGCAGATCACTGCCGACGGCGTCCAGGAGCGCGGCGACCGCATCGGGCGCGATCCGCCCGCCGTTGCGGCGAACCTCGGCGCGGACGAACTCCGCGCGCTCGTCGGGCCGAGTGAGCTTGGTGCAGCCGATCTCCAGCGCCTTCGCCGAACGGGCGGCCTCGAGCACCGCCTTGCCCTTCGCGCCGCCGACGTGGTGCAGCACGATGACGGTGCCGTCGGCCGGCGTGGCGAGATACGGCCCGAGCACGGCGGCCGCCGCCGTCCGCACGTCCTGGGCGGCGCGGACGACCAGCAGTCGAGCCTCGCCGAACAGCGACGGGCCGAGCATCTCGTGCAGTTCGGATCCCTCCAGCTCGCTGCCGGCCAGTTGGGTCTCGGCGACCGACGGGTCGGCCCGACGGGCGGCGGCGGAGATCGCGCTGATCGCCCGGTCGACGAGCAATTCCTCGTCACCGACGAGGAGGAACAGGCTCGGAAGCGGATCGGGAAGGTCGTCGATGCTGACCGGACGCGACGGCATGCCGCCATCCTCGCACCGGCCGCCGACGGCGGGATCGGGCAGGGCGTCCGGCTTCGCTCCCCCACCGTGCTCGCCACGGTTCCGTGCGCGACCGCGGTGAGATGCCCGACGGATCCGACGACCGCCACGTCGCCCTGACGGTCGGTCCGGAACACCGGGACGCCGAGTCGCGCCATCTCGGTGAGCAGCACCGGCGACGGATGTCCGTAGTCGTTGTGCGCGCCGACGCTGATGATCGCGAGCGACGCATGCGCGGCGGCGAGAAAGGTCGGGTCGGAGTACGCCGAGCCGTGATGCGGGACCTTGAGGACGTCCGCGCGCAGGTCGGCGCCCGCGGCGACGAGCGAGCGTTGCGCCTCGACCTCCGCATCCCCGGGCAGCAGGATCCGCACGCCACCGACATCGGCCCGCAACACCAAGGACGAGTTGTTGGGGTCCGAGCGGGTGCCGTGAAACGAGGCGACCGGCCCGAGCACATCCAGGTGCACGCGACCCACGTCCAGTGACGTCCCAGCCGGAGGTGCGAGGACCGGGCGGCCCATCGCCGCCGCGATCCGGTGCACGATCAGCGAGCCCGACTGGGGACCGTCCAGCGGGCTGGTGAGGATCCGCTCGATGGGGCGCCCGCGGGCGACGCCGGGCAGGCCGCCGACATGGTCGAGGTGGAAGTGTGTGAGCACCAGGAGCGGGATCCGGTGAACCCCGAGATCGCGGAGACAGCGATCGATCAGAACCGGATCCGGACCCGCGTCGATCACGACCGCCTCGCCCGGGCCGGTTGACAGGACCAGGGCGTCGCCCTGGCCGACGTCGCAGGCGGCGAAGATCCACCCCGGCACCGGCCACGCCGAGGTGACCGCGCGAACCGGAATGAAGATCACCAGAGCCGTCGCCGCGGCGGCCACCAGCGCCCGACGCGCGCCGGTGCGCACGGACGCCACTGCGAGGGCGGCCACGGTCAGCAGCAGCAGGATCCCGCCGGTGCGACCCCCCGGCCACGGCACCGTCGCTCCGTGCAGTCCGCCGAAGTAGTCGGCGACCGCGACCAGCCAGCGGCACGGCCAGCCGGCCACCCAGGCCAGGGCGGCGCCGCCGCCGAGCCAGAGGGGCGCGAGCACGGCGGCGGCGAAGCCGACGACCGTGATGAGCGCGACGACCGGCTCGGCGAGCACGTTGGCCGGGATGGCCACCAGGCTCAGCCGCCCGGAGATCGCCGCGACGATCGGGGCGGTCACGAGATGGGCGGCGGCAGCGACGGCCACCGACTCGGCGACGCCGAGCGGCACACCACGCTCGCGCAGTGCCCGAGCCCAACCGGGCGCGATCAGCAACAACGCGACCGTGGCCAGCACCGACATTGCGAAGGAGGCACTGCCGGCGAGCGGCGGATCCCAGATCAGTAGCGCCAGCACCGCCGCGGACACCGCCGGCAATGCCGCCCGCGGCCGCCCGGTGCCGAGCGAGACGAGCGCGATCACGGCCATCAGCGCTGCGCGGAGCACGCTGGGCGACGGGCGCGCCACGATCACGAACATCAGCAGCACCAGGCCGCCGGCGACCGCGCAGACCCACGGTCGGGCCCGGGCCCGGCGCAGTACCAGCAGGACCGCGCCGACGACGATCGAGCAGTTGGTCCCGCTCACCGCCACCAGGTGGGTCAACCCGGCCGAGCGGAACCGGTCGGCAAGTACCGGATCCAGATTCGTGGTGTCGCCGTCGATCAACCCGGGTAGCAGCCCGCGCTCCTGGTCGGGCAGTCCGGACGCGGCCGTCTGCAAGGACGACCGAATCCGCCCGGCCGCCCGCTGCCACCACGGCGGGTCACCGAGCAGCGTCGGTCGGGTACGGGCGAACAGCGTGACCGACAGGTTGCCGCCGCCGAGGTCCGGCTGCAACGAGCCGTCGATGCGGACCCGCTGACCGGGCAGCACGTCGCGCCACGGTCCGGCGTCGCCGAGCACCAGCACCGTTCCGTCCACCGGCGTCGAGCGACCCCGCACCAGTACCGCGTCGGCGGACGTCTCGACGGCAACCCGCGGCGACCCGGCCACTCCCTTGGCTGCGAGCGTCCGGGGATCGGCGGTCACCGTCAGCGTCGCCGTCACCGGCGCGTGTTCGCGGGCCAGCACGGTGAGTGGGGAGGCGCGAGCGTGGGCGATCCGGCCGGCCAGCGGCAAGAGCACCAATGCGATACAGAACAGCACCAGCGCCAGGGCCGCAGCGCCCGACCAACGACGCCCCCCGATCAGCAGCAGGACGGCCGCGCCCACGGCAATCCCGGCGACGATCATCGTCGGACGCGGACCGCGATCGACCGCCCACAGCACGGCGAGCCAGGCGGCTGCGGCACCCATCGCCAATCGCAGATCAACCGCGTCGCGCGGGGAACCGACCCCGACCGCGGTCATACCGTGACCAGCGGCTTCAGCGCCGTGAACTTGACCTCACCGATGCCGGTCACGTCGTCGAGCTGATCGACGGTGGCAAAGCGGCCGTGCGCGGTGCGCCAGTCGAGGATGTGCTGCGCCAGGACCGGACCGACTCCCGGCAGCGCGTCGAGCTGCTCGACGGTGGCCGCGTTGAGGTCGACCAATCCGCCACCAGCTCCGGCGCCGCCGCCGACCGAACCGCCGGCTGGGCCGCCGGCTGGGCCGCCGACGGAACTCCCGCCGACGACGCCTCCCGGCGAGCCGCGGATCCCGACCGGAATCTGCTGTCCATCCACAACCTTCGCGGCGAGGTTGAGGCTGCTGAGGTCCACACCGGCCAGCGCACCGCCGGCCGCGCGCACGGCATCGTCCACTCGGGACCCGACCGGGAGCCGGTACAGCCCGGGGCGGCGGACCTTGCCCGCCACGTCGACGACAACGACCGTCGGGGACGAGCTGGTCACGGCAGTCGGGCTCGTGGACCCGGGCGCGCGAGGCGATGGTGCGCCGGTCGCCACCGGGCTGGACGCGCCCGGGATCGGCGGCGGCGAGGTGGCAACGGCGAGCGCCCGCGGGCGCTCGGCCACCACCCACGCGCCGGTCAGCACGGCAGCCACGACGACCGCCAGGCCGACCGCCACCGCCGCCCGCCGCCCTGGGTCGAGCCGCACGGGAATCCGCGCCCGCAGCCGCTGCCACCACGCCGGCACCGCCCGGCGGCCGCCTGGGACCGTCGAGGGCGACGCGAACAGCTCCGGCGGAACGTCGCTCGGCGGCGCCACCCTCGTCCGGTCGGCGTGCTCGGTCAGCAGGTCTCGTACTCGCGCCGCGACGCGCGTGGACTCACCTCGCACCGCAACGACGCTAGGGAGCCAACCATTGCCGCGCGGCCGTCCGCCGCAATCTGTGGACACGGCGGCGCCCTGTGTACGGCCTCGAGGCGATTGTCAGCGGCGGGTGCTACCGCGCTCAGCTCGCGACGACGAACGCCACGGCACCCAGTCACCGGTAGCCGTCAGGGACAGTCGCCATTACGCTGCAGCCACGCCCGTGGTGTACACCCGGAGGTGCGATGCAAACCGGTGAAGCCGACGTCGACGCCGACCAGCGTGCGGCGATCCTTGCCGCCGCGGTCGACTACATCGAGTCATGGCTCGACGGCGACGCCGAGCGCATGGGGCGATGTCTGCATCCGGACCTGGTCAAGCGTGAGGTGGAGTACGACGAGCCGGGCCATACGCCGCGCCTCGACTCCATGACGCGAGACGACATGGTGGCCGCTACCGCCCAGGGTTACGGTCGCCGGTACGAGAGGCCGTATGAGGCAACGGTGCTCGACGCCTTCGGTGACATCGCCACCGTCCGAGTGTTCTCGTCCGTCTATATGGACTATCTGCATGTAGCCCGGTTCGGCGACCGGTGGCAACTGGTCAACGTCCTCTGGCAACGGCGGCCGGGCCGATGATCCCGACCCGCGACAACGACGACCCGAAGCCCGCGATGTGATCGTCGGCATCGAGCCGGTTCACTCCGGATGCATCGTCCGGTCGGGTCAGCGAATCCACTGGCAGGAATTCGGCGCCGGCCCGGACGTGGTGGTGTTGCTGCCGACGTGGTCGATCGTGCACAGCGACTTCTGGCGCCATCAGGTGCCGTTTCTCGCCGCTGATCACCGGGTGTTGACCTTCGACGGACTCGGCAACGGTTCCTCCGACCGGCCGGCCGACCCGGGGTTGTACGGCGACCTGCTCTGCGCCGCCGACGGCATCGCGGTCATGGACGCGCGCGCGGTCGACCGCGCATCGGTGCTCGGTTCCTCGCAGGGCGGTGCGTGGGCGTTGGCCATGGCGGCGCTGCATCCGGATCGGATCAGGTCCGCGGTGTTCATCGCGCCCAACGTTCCGCTCGCACCGGGGCACCCCGAACGGGTCGCCGCCCATTCGACCTTCGACGACCAGCTGCCGGCTCATCCCGGCTGGTCGAGATGGAATGCTCATTACTGGCGCCAGAACTTTCCCGATTTCCTGCACTTCTTCTTCTCGCAGTGCTTCACCGAGCCGGACTCCGAAGGGGAGATCGACCACTTCTTCCACATGGGGTTGGAGACCACCGCCGAGGTGCTGCTGGCCACCGGCGGCGACGGCCGGGCGGACGTCGATGCCGAACTGGCGCAGGCATATGCCCACGCACTCCGCTGCCCGTCGCTGGTCATTCACGGCGACCATGACGCCGTCACCCCGCTGGCCCGAGGCGCGGAACTGGCGAGACTGAGCGGTGCAGAACTCGTCGTCATGCCCGGCAGCGGACACGAACCGCACTGCCGACTGCCGGGCCCGACCAACTCCATCATCGGCGAGTTCCTCGCCGCGACTCCCTGACCCGACTTCCTCCCGAGGTGACTGTGATCGACATCGTCAGCGGCCCGGACCTGCCCGCCAAGATCGGTCCTTACTCGCACGCGGTACGTGCCGCCGGTTTGCTGTTCGTATCCGGGCAGGCAGGGGTCGATCCGGTGACTGCCCAACCGGCCGGCCCGACGATGGCCGAGCAGGCGCGCCAGGCGTTCGCCAACCTCGCCACCGTCCTCGAAGCCGGTGGAAGCGCGCCGGAGCTGGTGGTGAACACGACGATCCTCATTGCCGACGCGACGGAGTTCGCTGAGGTCAACACCCAGTTCGCCACGTTCTTCTCGACCAACCCGCCGGCGCGCATGACGATGCAGGTCACATTGCCGCTGGGTCTGCTGATCTCGATCGGATGCACGGCGCTGCTGCGGCCGTAGCGCCCTGCACCTCGTCCGCGCGCGAGCGTCGGCTCAGCCCGCCGACGCGGCGAACACCTCGACGAGGGCCTTGTCGAAGGCGTCGAGGTCGTCGGGGTTGCGGCTCGTAACGAGGGTGTAGCCCTGCTCGTCGCGCACCACCTGCTCGTCGCGCCACTCGCCACCGGCGTTGCGGATGTCGGTCTGCAAGCTCGGCCAGCTGGTGAGCGTCTTGCCCTCGACCGCCCCGGCTTCGACGAGCGTCCACGGGCCGTGACAGATCGACGCCACCGGACGGCCGGCGCCGGTCCACTGCCGCAGGAATCCGACCGCACCCTTGTCGGTCCGCAGTTGGTCGGGATTGGCTACCCCGCCGGGCAGCACGACGCCGTCGACGTCATCGACCGACAGCTCCCCGGTCTCCACCGTCGCCTGGAACACGTCGCCCTTGTCGAGATGGTTGAACGCCTGCACGTCACCCGTCTTCGGGGCGACGAGCACCGGCTCCCCACCGGCGTCCCGCACCGCCTGCCACGGCGACGTCAGCTCGACCTGTTCGACACCCTCGTTGGCCACGAAAAACGCGATCTTCTTGCCATTGAGTTCGTTCGTCATATTAACGATGTACCCGGCGATGCCCGGATCTCACCGGCACCGATCCCGCGCTAACGGCGCGAGATCACCGTGCCGACGACGCCCGGCCCGAGGTGCGCGCCGATCACCGGTCCGAGTTCGGAGATCTGCGAATCACCCAGCTTCGGGAGCTGATCCCGCAGCTGTGCCTCGACCGCGGTCGCCCGCTCGAGCGCCGCGACGTGGTGAACCGCAAGATCCACCGGTCGACTGCCGGCCGCTCGGACGGTGAGCTCGACGAGCCGGGCCAGCGCCTTCGCCGATGTCCGGACCTTCTCCAGCCCGACGATCTGGCCCTCGACGAGCTGCAGCAGCGGCTTGACCGAAAGGGTCGTCCCGAACAGTGCCGCCGCGGTGCCGATCCGACCGCCGCGGCGCAGGTACTCCAGGGTGTCGACGTAGAACAGCGTGCTGGTGCCGTCGACCGCTGCCGTGGCGGCTCCTTGCACCTCCGCCGCGGAACCACCCTCCGCCGCCCGGCGAGCGGCCGCGATCACCGCAAACCCGAGCCCCATCGCGGTAGAGCGCGAATCGACCACCCGCACGACGCCGTGCGGGAAATCCTGCGCAGCGAGCACGGCCGACTCCCACGTGCCGGACAGCGCAGCGGACAGGTGCACCGAGACCACGTTCGATGCGCCGGCATCCAGCAACTCCTGGTACTTCGCCGCGAACTCCGCCGGAGCGGGCCGGGACGTGGAGACGCCGACCTTCGACCGGAGCGCCCGCGCCACCTCGGCCGACGACACGTCGACTCCGTCGATCGTGGTCCGGCTGCCCATGGTCACTCGCAGGGGCACAACCGCGATGCGCAGGCCATCGAGCGTCTCGGCCGATAGGCACGCCGTGGAGTCGGTGACGACCGAAACACCCATCAGACGACGAAGTTGACGAGGCGGCCGGGCACCGCGACGACGCGCCGCGTCTCCCGACCGTCCAGTGCGGCGGTGATCCGCGCGTCGGCGCGAGCGGCCGCTTCCATGGCCTCGGCGTCCGCATCGGCCGGCACCGTGATCACGCCGCGCAACTTACCGTTGATCTGCACCGGGACCTCGACCGTGTCGTCCACCAACAGCGACTCGTCCACCGCCGGGAAGTCCTCCCACGCCAAGGATGACGTGTGGCCCAGTCGCGACCACAGCTCCTCGGTGATGTGCGGGGCCAACGGTGCCAGCATCAGCACCAGCGACTCGGCCAAGGCACGGGGGGCGCCGCCGTCCGGGTAGGCCTGGGTGACCGCGTTGTTCAGCTCGGTGACGCGGGCAATGGAGGTGTTGAAGCGCAGCGTCTCGTACCCGTCGCGCACCGCGTGGATCGCCTTGTGCAGCAGGCGGTTCAGCTCATCGGGCAGCGGTTCATCAGACACATGCGTCTCGCCGGTCTGCTCGTCGACCACAACTCGCCACACTCGCTGCAGCAGCCGGTACGGCCCGACGATCGCCTTGGCGTCCCACGGCCGCGACTGCTCCAACGGACCGCCGAACATCTCGAACAGGCGGAACGTATCAGCGCCGTAGTCGCGGATGAAGTCGTCCGGGTTGACGACGTTCTTCAGCGACTTGCCGATCTTGCCGAACTCCTGCCGGACCTCGGTGCCCTCGTGGTAGAACCGTCCGTCCTGCTCGACCACCTCGTCGGCCGGAACGTAGAAACCGTCGGCGTTGGTGTAGGCGGGCAGCTGCAGCATCCCTTGGTTGACTAGCCGGTGGAACGGCTCCGAGGACGACAGGTGACCCAGGTCGAACAGCACCTTGTGCCAGAACCGCGCGTACAGCAGGTGCAGTACGGCATGCTCGACGCCGCCGACGTACAGCTCCACCCCGCCCAATGGACGGTCAGCCGTCGGGCCCATCCAGTAGTGCTCGACCGCGGGGTCGACGAACCGCTCGGTGTTGGTCGGATCCAAGTAGCGCAGTTCATACCAGCAGGAGCCGGCCCAGTTGGGCATCGTGTTCGTCTCGCGCCGGTACTTCTTCGGCCCGTCGCCCAGATCCAGCTCGACCTCGACCCAGTCGGTCAGCCGACCGAGTGGCGGCTCGGGGGTCGACTCGGCGTCGTCGGCCGGGAACGATTTCGGCGAGAAGTCCTCGGTCTCCGGCAACTCGACCGGCAGCATCGAGTCCGGCAGGGCGATCGGCAGTCCGGTCTCGTCGTACACGATCGGGAACGGCTCGCCCCAGTACCGCTGGCGGCTGAACAGCCAGTCCCGCAGCCGATAGGTGACCGCGCCCCGTCCGCGGCCCGCCGCCTCCAGCCACTCGATGGTCCGGGACTTCGCGGTCGGCACGTCCAGACCGTCCAGCGACAGGCCGTCGATCGACGAGTTGATCGCCGGCCCCTCTCCGGTGAACGCCTTGCCCTCCCAGCCCTCGGGCGGCGCGACGGTACGGATGATCGGCAGGTCGAAGACCTCGGCGAACTCCCAGTCCCGCTCGTCCTGACCGGGCACGGCCATGATCGCGCCGGTGCCGTAACCCATCAGGACGTAGTCGGCGACGAACACCGGCAGCTTCGTCCGGGTGACCGGGTTGGTGGCGTACGTCCCGGTGAACACGCCGGTCTTCGCGCGATCGCCGGCCTGCCGGTCCAGCTCGGAGCGACGCGCAGCGGCCGTGCGGTACGCCTCGACCGCCTCGCCGGGCGTCGCGGCGTCCGCCGTCCAGGACGGCTTGGTGCCCTCCGGCCAGCTCGCCGCGGTCAGCGCGTCCACCATGGGGTGCTCCGGCGCAACGACGACGTAGGTGGCGCCGAACAAGGTGTCCGGTCGGGTGGTGAAGACCTCGATGTCGCCGGCGGGGGTAGGGAACGCGATGTGCGCGCCGGTGGACCGGCCGATCCAGTTGCGCTGCATGGTGCGCACCTTCTCCGGCCAGTCGATCTGGTCGAGGTCGCGCACCAGCCGGTCGGCGTAGGCGGTGATCCGCATGTTCCACTGCGGCAGCGGCCGCTTGAACACCGGGACGTTGCCGCGCTCGCTGCGCCCGTCGGGCGTCACCTCTTCGTTGGACAGCACGGTGCCCAGACCGGGCGCCCAGTTGACCATCGACTCGGTGCGGTAGGCCAGCCGGTGGTTGTCGACGACCTGCCGGCGCTCGAGCTCGGACAGCGCCTCCCACGTCCGGTCGAACGGATTGCTGCCAGGCGCGGGCTGCCGGGTGCCGGCCTCCAGCTCACTGATCAGCTCGGCGATCGGACGAGCCTGGTCGGCGATCGGGTCGTACCAGGCGTTGAAGATCTGCAGGAAGATCCACTGCGTCCACCGGTAGAAGTCCGGGTCGGTGGTGGCCACCCGCCGCCGCTCGTCATGACCCAGACCCAGCCGGCGCAGCTGCGTCAGGAAGATGTCGATGTTGCCGTAGGTGGTGGTGCGCGGGTGCTGGCCGGTCTCGATCGCGTACTGCTCGGCCGGCAGGCCGAACGCGTCGAAGCCCATCGTGTGCAGGACGTTGTCACCGCGCATCCGTCGGTATCGGGCGTACACGTCGGTGCCGATGTAACCGAGTGGGTGTCCGACGTGCAGCCCGGCGCCGGACGGGTACGGGAACATGTCCATGACGTACGCGTGGGGGCGGATGGCGACCCGATCGAACCCCTCGGCCAGCGGGCCGACCGGGTTCGGCGCGTTGTACGTGCCCTCGACCGCCCAACGCCGCTGCCAGCCGGTCTCGATCGTCTGGGCCATCGTTGCCGTGTAACGGAACGGGGGTACGTCGGACGCGCTGTCGTTCGACTCTGCGCCGGTGGTCATCGTGGGCTCCTATACCGAGGTCGGTCGTCTGCGGGCAAACGAAGAGCCCCTGCCGCTGGCAGAGGCTCGGCCGCGCCGGCAGCGTGGTGCGTGCTCAGCGCGGCCCGGTAAGAAGCAGTCGACCGGATGTCACGCGTCGAGAATACGGCACCCGGTCGATTCACAGGGATCAAGGTGCACGCCCCGCGTCCGCCGTCCGTCGCCGCCGGACGCGGGGGCACCTAACGCTCACTGTACGGCCCGGCCGGCGAAGGGTGAACGTTCAACCGACTATGGCGTCGGTCACCTGTATCGATCACGCGTCGGCATCGGACGCGTCGTCGGCGTCGAGCCGGGCGGGCAACGGCACGACCGTGCCCGGTACGCCCAGATTGTGACCGCGCAGGCGCCAGGCCGTCGCGCCCCCCACTACCGGTTCCGCGTAGAGCTCCGACCAGTGGCAATTGGCGAGCGGGCCGAGCGGATGGACGGCCTGCGCGATCCCGAGCAGGCCGTTCGTGAGCGCCATTGCGGTGGCGCTGTGCGTCACGAGGACCGTGGTCGGGACCTCTGGCAGCTCGGCGAACGCGGCTATGGCCCGCTCCGCGACCTGCTCGCGCGTCTCCCCGCCGCGCCGGCTGACGTCCAGGCCGGCGACCCAGTCACTGAACTCGTCCGGATAACGCTCGGCGACCTCTTCCCGGGTTAGGCCCTCCCAGTGGCCCAGTCCGCGCTCGCGCAACCGTGGCTCCTTCACCACGTGCAGTGCGGCGACCTCGCCCACCACCTCGGCCGTCTGCAGCGCACGGATGGCGTCGGAGCTCACGAGCTGCTCCGGCCGCAGGGCCGCGATGAGCGCGGCCACCTCGTAGGCCTGGGCCCGGCCGACCTCGTCCAGCGGTGGATCGGCTTGGCCTTGGAAGCGGCGCTCGGCATTCCACGCCGTGCGGCCGTGCCGCAGCAGGATTACCCGGCGCGAATGGCTCAACGTTGTTCGGCGCTTGCGGCGCGCTCTGCGGCGTGTGCCTCCGCGGCCGCATCGGTGAACGGGATGAACGGGCAGTCCTTCCAGAGCCGCTCGAGTGCATAGAACACCCGCTCCTCGGAGTGCTGTACGTGAACGACGACGTCGCCGTAGTCGAGCAGCACCCATCGGCCGTCGCGCTGACCCTCTCGCCGGATCGGTTTGTGGCCGGCGAGCCGTGCCTTCTCCTCGACGGCGTCGACGATGGCCTCGACCTGGCGCTCGTTGTTGCCGGTGGCGACGACGAACACGTCGGTGATGGCGAGCCGGTCGCTGACGTCGATCAGGACGATGTCGCTCGCGAGCTTGTCAGCGGCGGCCTGGGCGGCGATGTAGGCCAGGGCGGTCGCTTCTTCGGTGGCAGTCATTTGCGCGCCAGTCTACGGACGGTAGAGGTTGTGCTTGTTGATGTACTGCACGACGCCGTCCGGGACGAGGTACCAGACGGGCCGGCCTTCGGCGACGCGCTCCCGGCAGCCGCTGGATGAGATGGCCATCGCCGGGACGTCGAGCAATGTCACCGAATCGATCGGCAGGTGCTCGGCCGAGAGGTCGTAGCCCGGCCGGGTCACCCCGACGAAGTGCGCCAGCTTGAGGGCGCCCTCGGCGTTGCGCCACGACAGGATCTGCGCGAGGGCGTCCGCGCCGGTGATGAAGTACAGCTCGGCACCGGGGCGCTGCTCGGCGATGTCGGTGATCGTGTCGACGGTGTAGGTCGGACCGGGCCGGTCGATGTCGACCCGGCTCACCCAGAAGCGCGGGTTCGACGCGGTGGCGATGACCGTCATCAGGTAACGGTGTTCGGCCGGGCTCACCCGACGCGTCGACTTCTGGTACGGCTCACCGGTCGGGACGAAGACCACCTCGTCCAACGAGTACAGCGACGCCACTTCGCTGGCGGCGACGAGGTGGCCGTGGTGGATCGGGTCGAACGTGCCGCCCATGATTCCGACCCGATGCGCCATGGCCGCGATCCTACGAGGACGGTGGCGCGACACCGACGGCGAGCACGCGGCGGGAGCGGTCCAGCCAGGGCAGGGTGCGGTTGCCCTCGCTGTGCAGGGACTCGAGCGCCGGGTCTCCGTTCGGATCCAGGTCGACGGCGAGGTCCCAGTGCCGGCGCTCGGCCTCGCGCCAGGCGGGCATGTGCCACACCCGGACGTCGCGGAACCCGGCGGCCTGCAGGGCAGCCGCAATGTCGCGCCGCATGCGGGGCGGCAGCCCCTCATCCCCCGGCTCGAGCGGCTCCCAGCCGGTGAGCGCCAGCCGGCCGCCCGGCGCGAGGATGCGTCGGCACTCGCCGATGCCGTCCTCGTACGGGTCGGCGAACTGCATCGCGTCGATGCAGACGACGGCGCGCGCGAGTCCGTCCGGCAGGCCGGTCGCAGTCAGCTCGCCCACCCGGAAGTCCGCGGAACCATCGGCCTTCTGCCGCGCCCTCTCGATGGCGATCGCGGAGAAGTCGACGCCGATCAGGGACGCGCCCGTCCGGTGCGCGATCTCCAGTCCGTAGCCGCCCCGGCCGCAGGCGAGATCGACGAGGACGTCGCCCGGACCGACGCCGATCGCCTCCACGAGGTCGGCGATGCCGTCCCACGAGAGCAGGCTGGTCGACTCGAGCCGCGGCGGCAGGCCCAGGGCTTGGATCGCGATCTCCTCGTGCGCGGGCGACCGGCCCAGGTCGGAGTACCACTTGTCGAAGTACTGGGCGTCGGGAGCCGTCATGCCTCGATTGTGGTCGGCCCGGGCCGGGACGTCAGCCAGGTGGTCCGCTCGGCCTGATAGGGGCAGCCGATCCGGCTGAACGCGGCCGCGACGGCTGCGAGTGCGTCGCCGTCACCGTCCAGCAAGGCCCGCGCGCGCCGGGCGATCTCGGTCGCCACGACATTGCCCCGCACCTGTTCCTCGGCGGCCCGCACGCGCTCGCGCCGGTCGGCTCGATCGACGAGCACGGCCGCTTCGGCCGCCAGCGCGGCATGCCACTGTGCGAACAACAGATCGTGGAATGACGGGCTGTGCTCGGCCGAGAAGCGCAAGCAGGCGTCGGCGGCGGCGGGCTGATCTTGATCAAGCAACAAGATCGCGTCGAACACTGCGTCATAGCCGCCCAGACGCGGAGCACCGGCGTCGATCCCGCGCATGGCATCGCGCACTGCAAGCCAGCGCGCTCGCTCGCCATCGTCTCCGCGCAGCCCGTAAGCCAGGGCGATCGCGGCCGGCGCCATTGCCCGGCCAGGTGCGGCTCGCCGACCGGCACGCTCCCAGGCCTCGAGGTACCGGTCGCAGTGCTCGAACACCTCATCCCACTTCCCCGAAAGGGCCGCCGGGGCGAACAGTTCTTCGGTGGCCAGATCGGCGTCCGCGCGCGTGAACACGAGGTCGCGGTGCTGCCGGGCGAACGCCTGGCTGCTCGGCAGATCTCCCGCGCCCAGACTCGCGAACGCCGCGGTGTGGAGCGCGTCCTTCAGTTCGAGAGCGCCCCGCGGCTGATCGGCGAGCGACAACAGCGGCGCGACCCGGGCGGCCTCCGCTGCGGCCGCGCCGGGAACGTCACCGGCCACGATGCGGGTCAGCATCATCGCGTCGAGCGCGGAGCTGACGAGGACGGGATCGTGCACGGCCCGCGCGGCCGCGAGCGCCGCATCGGCACGAGCCGGCGCCGCCGGATCGTCCGGTGCGCCGATGTGGCTGCGGGCGACGAGGATCGCGGCGGCGGCACGTGGGTCGTGGTGGGCGTATCGCTCTGCGTCCTTGAGATGGGCAGCGAGCACGTCACTCTCGACACCGACTTCGAACATGCCGCCGAAGCGCACCCCGTACTCGGCCAGGCGCGCAAACACGACCGCGGCGCCGGTCTCGTCGCCCGCGCTCAACAGGGCATCGGCGGCCGCACGATCCAGGGCGGCAGCCTGAACGCCGAGCACCCGGCAGGCGGCGACCGCGGCCGCGGCCTCGAGGTCGGCGGCTGCCTCATCCGGTGCGACGGCCAGGGCGGCGACGCGCTCGTAGGCGTGCTGGGCCTCCCGTAGCCGACCGCGGCGAAAGAGCAGGTGCGCCACCGTCCGGCCGAGTGCCAGGCCATCGGCCCGCGCGTCAGCGACCCGGCGGCTCCAGCCCACGGCGGCCGCCAGATCGTCCACGACGGCGTCGACACGATCACACCACACGATCGGGCGAGGGTCCGCGTGGTCTAGTTCAGCGGCACTTTGCGCCGCCCAGGCCAGATGACGCCGACGCGCCATCGCATCGTCAGCTGCATGCAGTTGCCGGCTGCCGAACTGGCGGACCGCCTCGAGTGAGCGGTAGCGAAGGCCCGTCCCGTCCGGGATCGGGGAAAGCAGGCTCTGGTCGCTCAGGCTGGCCAGGCAGACGGCCACGTCGCGTTCGTGAACCGGATCGAAGGCGACGACCGACGCGGCTGCCGCTTGGTCGAACGGCGCGACGAAGATCGAGACCCGGGCGAGCACGGCTTGCTCGACCGGGCTGAGCAGACGGTGGCTCCACTGCAGCAGCTCCTCGATCGAACGATGGCGGGGCGCGAGGCGCGAGCCGCCGGCCAGGAGCCCCAGCTGGTCGACCAGCGCCGCCTCCAGACCGTCCAGCCCCAGCCCCGGCAGCCGACCGGCGGCCAGCTCGATCGCCAGCGCGACACCCCCGAGCGCGTCGCAGATCCGGGCCACGCGCTCGGTTACCGCATGCTCGGCGGGCAGGCCGCCACGCTCGCGGAACAGCAGGACCGCGTCGGGCTCGCTGACCCCGTCGGCGGCCGTGAGCGAGAGGCCGGGCACCAGGTAGACCCGTTCGTGCGGCACCGCCAGCCGGACGCGGCTCGTGACCAGCACCACCAGCCCCGGGCATCTCTCGAGCAGCGTTTCGACCAGTCGAGAGACCGCGTCGACGAGGTGTTCGCAGTTGTCGAGCACGAGCAACGCCCGTTGCCGGCCGAAGGTCGCTGTCACCGCTTCGGTCGCAGAGCGGTCCGACTGGCCGACACCGCCGCAGGCGGTCGCCACCGCCGCAGGCAGGGCGTCCGGCTCGAGGACGGGGACGAGGTCGACGTAGGCGACGAGATCGAACTCGCCGTCGAGTTCGTCGGCCACGCGCAACGCCAGCCTGGTCTTGCCGACGCCGCCGGGGCCGACCGCGCTGACCAGACGCGACGCGCTGAGGTGCGCCACGAGCGCAGCCTGCTCAGCCGTCCGCCCGATGAAGGACGAGAGCGGAGCCGGTCGGCGGGCGGGAACGGGGCCGGCGACGGGCCGACCAGGCGCGGCGATCCGCGCGAGCTCGCGCCGGTTGGCCGCGCCGAGCTTGCGCCGCAGGGAACTCACGTGGCTTTCGACCGTGCGAGGCGAGATGAACAACCGGGCGCCGATCTCGGCATACGTCAGTGGCTCGCCGAGCAGTTGCAGCACCTCGTCCTCGCGCGGCGAGATCTGCGAACCGTCCCCGTTCACGCGGTCAGTGTCGCGCACCCCGGCGCCGGCCACCGCTCGAATCCGGGATGAACCCGGATGTGCGACGTGCTCCCCGGCAGGCACCGTGAGCGACATCCGATCGACTCAGGAAGCTCGACACGAGGAGGACGCAATGGGAACAGCAACTGTGCAGGGAGAGCTCTGGGGGCGGCACGCGAAGCTGTGGGCCGACGGCATGGAGAAGCGGATGCGACCACTGTTCGCCGCCACGCTCGACGCCTTGGAGCCGTTGGCTGGCCGGCGGTACCTCGACGCCGGCTGCGGCGCCGGGTTGGCCGCCAGCATCGCGGCCGAGAAGGGCGCATCGGTGAGTGGCATCGACGCCTCCGCGCCGCTGCTCGAGATTGCGCAGGAACGCACTCCGGACGCCCACCTGCAGGTCGGCGACATCGAGGAACTTCCGTTCGCGGACGGGACGTTCGACGTCGTGACGGCCTTCAACTCGATCCAGTACGCCGGCGATCCGGCGTCAGCGGTCGCCGAGCTGGCGCGCGTGTGCCGTCCGGGCGGCCGGGTCGCGATCGGGATCTGGGGCGACCCGGCGCGGTGCGAGACCGACGCCCTCTTCGCCCGGTTGCGGTCGCTGGCGCCGCCGCCGCCCGGCACCCCGGCTCCGCTCGCGTGCAGCGACGCGGGAGTCGTGGAGAACCTGTTGGCCGAAGCCGGGCTCACTGTGACCGGGGGTGCCGAGGTGCCGGTCGGGATGGAGTTCGCCGACCTCGACGCGGCATGGGGCTACCACTCGGCGTCCGGGCCGGTGCAGAAGGTGATCGAACTGGCCGGGGCCGACGCCGTCCGCCGCGTGGTCACCGAGGTGCTGGAGGCCGACCGGAAGCCCGACGGAGCGCTGCGGCAGGACAACCTCTTCCGCTATGTCATCGCCGAACGTCGTCTGAATTCCTAGGCGGCGCGGTGAGGTCGAGCGCGTAGGTCTGGCCGACGAGGCCGGCGGCGAGATAGATGGAGCGTGTGGCGACCAGCCGGAGCACAGCGGGCATGGCACAGCGCACGGCCGTATCGCGGTGCTTCGCGGCGCCATGCTCGATCTGCTCGCCACCGGTGACCGAGCGCGGACGCGCACCGCAGTCGAAGCCGGTCTGGCCGGCCTCAGCGCAGGGTGATGCCGGGCATCCGCAGCGGCCCGGCACCGGGCAGTCCGAGCGCGGCCGCCAAACCGCTGAGATCGCCCCAGGCCGACGCCGACGCCGCGGCGCGCGGATCGTCACTGGAGGTGGGGCGACGCAGGCGAGCGAGTGGCGGGACGTGGACGGCCGGCCGGACCGGCGCATCGGGACGCAGCCCGGCCCGCTTGCGCGCGATCGCGGCCGCATCACGCAGGCCCCCGAGGGTGTCCACCAGCCCGTTGCGCGATGCGTCAGCGCCGGACCAGATGCGGCCCTTCGCCACGGCATGGACGTCGTCGAAGGACATCCGCCGCCCGTCGGCGACCTTCTGCACGAAGTCGGCGTAGATGCGGTCGAGCATCGCGGCGAGCTTGTGCCGTTCGTCGTCGCTGAACCCGCGCCGCAGTGAGTACATCCGGGCGCTGCCCCCGTGCTCGACTGCGCCGGTGTGCAGCCCGACGCGCTCCAGCAGGTCGGAGATGACGACCTTGCCGCCCAGCACGCCGATCGATCCGGTGATGGTGGCCGGCTGGGCGACGATGACGTCGGCCGGGCAGGCGATGAAGTAGCCGCCCGAACCGGCGAGCGAGCCCATCGAGACGACGACGGGCTTACCGCTCCGCCGGGTCAGCTCCACCTCTCGCCAGATGGTGTCGGACGCGACGGCCGATCCACCGGGCGAGTCGATGCGGAACAACACCGCCTTCACGCGGTCGTTCTCGCGGGCCGCGCGCAGTGCAGCGCTGACGGTGTTGCTGCCGACCTGGGGGCCACGTGGCGTCGACCGGCCACGCCCGACGACGATCTCGCCGTGGGCCTCGACCAGCGCGACCGAGTCCCGCGACGGACGGATCAGCGTGGCCGCCTTGCGCCGCGGCTTCCAGCGGTCGGCGAAGAGCAGCTCGACGTCAGGGCCGAGACGGGCGCGGAGGTCGGCGTACACCTCGTCGCGGTAGCCGATGCGATCGATGAGCCCGGCGCCCCGCGCGTCCTCCGCCGAGACCGGGGCGCGTTCGGATACTTCGCGGACGGCGGCGGCGGGCAGCCCTCGTCCCTGCGCGATGGCGTCGACCGCTGCGTCCCACGTCGACTCGACAACGCGATCGACCGCCTCGCGATGCTCCGGCGTGAACTCGGTGCGCATGATGCGATCAGCCGCGCTCTTGTACTCGTGCCGCTTGTCCAACTGCGGCTCGATGCCGAGCTTGTCCAGGGTGCCGCGAAGGAACGTCGTCTCGGCCGCCACCCCCATCAGGCCGAGCTCGCCGGACGGCTGCAGCCAGATCTCCGAGCAGCCGCTGGCGAGCACGTAGTCGGGTGTCCCGTTCCCGCCCTCGCCGAACGTCTCGGCCCAGGCGACGGTCGGCTTACCGCTGGCCGCGAACGCGCGAAGCCCGGCGTGCAGCTCCTGCATGATCGCCCACGGCAGGGTCGCACCGCCCAACTTCACGATGACGCCGCGGACGTGCCGGTCGTCGCCGGCTTCGTGCAGCGCGCGCAGGACGGCCCGCAGCCGCGGACGGTGCCGGCTGCGCACCTTGGCCAGCAGGTCCTCCGGCTCCGCCTCGATCGGGAGCGCGGTGAGGTCGAGTTCGAGCAGGAGGGCGGGACGGCGCAGCGACACCATCACCTCACGGTAGTGCGCTTGAAGGTCATAGCGGCGCCGGCCGTCGGGCCGGGTCGTGGTGGCGCTGCCGTTGTCGCCCAACCTTGATCAACAGAGAGACACGGCCGTCGGCGCGACCGCTTCTCTCTGTTGATCACATTGACGACCAACGGAAATGCGCCGTTGCCCACCTACCAGTGCACCCCGCGCAGGATGTGCGCGAAGGCCACGCTCTCGGTGGACGGCTCGTCCTTCTTCTGGCCCTTCGTCTCACCGCGTGCGGCGTGCGAGTCGGGGAACAACTTGTAGCCCGCGTTCAGGATGACATCGACCCCGCGCGGCGCCACCTGGTAGGCCAGCGCTCCGGCGTTGCCCATCGCGGTACCCGAGTGCTTCGGCTTGCGGACCATCGCCTTGCAGATCATGTCGGCGGCCTCGGCCGGGCTCATCGTCGGGAACCGGTCATACATCTTGGTCGGCGCGATCATCGGCGTGCGTACCAGCGGCATGTGGATCGTCGTCAGGTGCACGCCGTCATCGATGACCTCGGATGCAATGCAGCGGGAGAACGCGTCCAGTGCCGCCTTCGAGGCGACGTAGGCGGAGAAGCGCGGGATGTTGGTCTGCACGCCGATCGAGCTGACGTTGATGATGTGGCCGCCCTTGCGACCGTCCGGACTCACCTGCCGCATGATCGGCAGCAGCGACAGGATCAGCCGCACCGGCCCGAAGTAGTTGAGCTGCATGGTGCGTTCGAAGTCGTGGAACCGGTCGTAGGACAACGCGATCGAGCGACGGATCGAGCGCCCGGCGTTGTTGACCAGGACGTCGACCCGGCCGTGCTCCTGCAGGACCTCCTTGGCCATCCGCTCGATGTCGCTCATGTCGGCGAGGTCGCAGCGGTGGACGAAGGCCATGCCACCGAGGTCCTCGATCTCCTGCTTCGTCTGCTCGAGCTGTTCCACGCCGCGCGCCACCAGCAGCACCCGCCCGCCGGCGGCACCGACTCGCAGCGCGGTGGCCCGGCCGATGCCCGACGAGGCGCCGGTGATCATCACGGTCTTGCCCTTGATCGCCCGGGCGAGCTGCTTGTCCTTCTTGCGGTCCGGGCTGTACGCGCGCTCCCAGTAGTCCCAGAGGGTCTGGACGTAGGTGCTGAACGGCGGCACCTCGATGTCCGTCCCGGCAAGGATCGCCTGCGTCTTGGACGAGTCGAAGTGCGTCGGGTAGGTGAGGTAGGCGAACGACTCGCGCGGGATGCCGAGTTCGGCCAACACCAGGTCGGTGACCTGCTTGGCCCCCGGCAGTCGCGACAAAGTGGTGCCGAGCCGGATCGGCAGCGCGTCCAGTGCCCGAGCGTCGACGTTCAGGCTCGGCTGCGGCGCCTTCGCGGCCTTGGCCAGCGCCTTGAACAGCGCGCCGACGGTCAGCGGTGCGGGGTCGGTGAGGTGGAACGCCTGCCCGTCGAGATCGGGCTGGTGGGCGATGTAGTCCATCGCCTTGACCACGTAGTCGACCGGGACGAGGTTGATCTCGCCGCCCTCGATGCCGACGCCGCGGAACCAGGACGGGGCCAGGCCGCGGACCCGCTGGAGGGCCTTGAAGAAGTAGTACGGACCGTCGATCTTGTCGATCTCACCGGTCTGCGAGTGGCCGACCACCGCTCCGGGACGGTAGACCCGCCACGGGACCGTGCTCTCCTTGCGGACGACGGCCTCGGACTCGTGCTTGGTCGCGTAGTACGGGTTGTGGTCGACGTCCTGGGCCTCTTCGAACATGTCCTCGGTGAACACGCCTTTGTAGAGCCCGGCCGCGGCGATGGAGCTGACCTGGTGGAAGTGACCGGCGTGCACGGCACCGGCGAGCTGCAGGGCGTGCCGGGTGCCCTCGACGTTCGCCTCACGCTGGCTGTCGGCGTCGGCGGTGAGGTCGTAGATGGCGGCGAGGTGGAAGAAGTGCTCGATGTCGCCGGACAGCCGCTCGACCTCGTTGTCGTCGACACCGAGCCGCGACTTGGCCAGGTCGCCGAGCACCGGGACGATCCGCTCGTCGTCGCCGAGGCGCGCCTTCAAGGCGTCGAGCTTGTCCAGCGAACTGGCCCGGCACAGGCAGTAGATCGTGCCCTCGCGGTGGTCGAGGAG
>JAVHVD010000077.1:0-24201 GCA_032160745.1 Pseudonocardiales bacterium | reverse complement strand
CGCCGGCACGGCGGGAGAGCATCACCGAACCCCTCAAAGCGCTCCGGCACCGCAGCCTGGCCACGACCAGCGTCGTCGGCCTGCTCTACAACTGGGGCTTCTTCACCCTGCTCGGCTACTCCCCGTTCCTGATGCACCTGTCACCGCTGCGCCTCGGCGCGGTGTTCTGCGCCTGGGGCGTCCTCGTCGCCGTCTTCGCCGTCTTCGCCGCGCCAACTCTCAAGGCCCGGTTCGGCACCCCCCGCACCCTCTACGTCAACTTCGTCCTGCTCGCCGCCGACCTCGCCGTCATCGGCATCTGGCCGGACCGGCCGACCCTGGTCATCGTCGCCGTGATCGTCGCCGGCGCGTTCCTCGGAGTGAACAACACCCTGGTCACCACCGCCGTCATGAGCATCGCCCCCGTCGAACGCCCGGTCGCCTCGGCCACCTACGGCTTCGTGCGGTTCATCGGCGGCGGCCTCGCTCCGTACGCGGCCGCGAAGCTCGTCGAGCACTACAACGCGCACGTCCCGTTCCTGATCGGCACCGGCACCCTCCTGCTCGCCGCCGTCGTGCTCAGCACCGTCCACCGGGCCCTCGACGCCGCAGACCGAGGCGAGATCGCGCAACCCGAACTCAACCAGCTCGCTCGCTTCGAGCGCGAGGAAGAGCTCCAGGTCGGCGCCGCCCTCGGCAACGTCGAGTAGCCGCGAGAGCCCCCACCCTGTAGCGACGGCCAACGCGCGCTCGTCTTGATCAACAGGTGCGAATGGCTGCCTCGGCGACCACAACTCCAGGTTGATCGACAAATCGAGGGCGCGCAATGGTCCGCGACAGGCGGGGCTGAAATGGCTCACAAGTTCGGTTGAGCGACAACTGCGCTCGAAGGGCTCTAGCGTGGTCATGGGTATTGCGTAATCGGACGGTGGGGCGGCGGACTTGCTGAGCTTCTTGTGTGCGGTGATGGCTTCGGTCGGCAACGCCGTGGCGAACGTGGCGCAGCGCAAGGCCAGCCTTGATCAGTCGCCGGATCTGCGCTTCGGACCGCGCATGCTGCGCGATCTGATGCGTCGCCCCATCTGGTTGCTCGGCTTCGCGGGGATGGTCGGCTCGTTCGGATTCCAGGCGGTCGCACTCAGCACGGGCCAGCTGTCGGCGGTCGAGACGGTCATCACCCTCGAGGTGCCACTGACCCTTCTCGTCGCCTCGTGGGTGTTCCGTACGCGCCTCGGGAGAACTGAATGGGTCGGCGTCCTCATCATGACTGCCGGCGCGATCGACTTGGTGGCGGCACTCAATCCGCAGGTAGGCGATGAGTCGCACGTGAGCCACACGATCTACGTGCTCGCCGGGGGCGGTACCGCGGCGACGATCACGGCATTGATCATCTTCGCGCAGCGTGGGCCGCGCGCGTGGCGGACGATGTGCCTCGGTGCCGCCACCGGCACGAGCTTCGGGCTGACCGCGACGTTGATCAAGGAAACTACGTTTCAGCTCAGCCACCACGGCTTGCTCGGCGTCGTCAGTACCTGGCAGACCTACGCTGCGATCGGGTTCGGGCTCCTCGGGGTCATCGTGATGCAATGGGCACTGCACAGCGGACCGTTGCTCGCCGCGCAACCCGGTTTCACCCTGATGGATCCGCTGGTGTCGATCTTGTGGGGGGTGCTGGTCTACAACGAAGGTGTTCGCACCGGGTGGTGGCTCGCGCTGGCGGCCGCCGGCGGAGCCGCGATCGTGGGCGGTGTGCTGATGCTGGCCCGCTCACCGCTGCTCGCCGCTTCGGCGACACCGGACGACAGCGTCGTTCGCGTCAGCCCTGTTCCCGAAGGGCGCGCAGGCTCTGCGTGAGCGACCCCATCGTCGCCAGCACCGCAGTTGGCTCGTAACCGCAATGGGCCATGCAGTTGTTGCACCGCTCGTCCTTGCCGCGGCCGTAGGCGTCCCAGTCGGTGGTCTCGATCAGTTCCTTGTACGTCTTCACGTAGCCGTCCGCCATCAGGTAGCACGGCTTCTGCCACCCCAACAGCGAATACGACGGGATTCCCCACGCGGTGCACTGGAAGTCCGTCTTGCCCTCGAGGAAATCGAGGAACAGCGGCGAGTGATTCAGCCGCCACCGCTTGCGGTTGCCGTCCGCGAACGCCTTCGAGAACAGTTCGCGAGTCTCGGTCACGCCGAGGAAATGGTCCTGATCGGGTGCCTTCTCATAGGCGTAGGCGGGCGAGAGCATCATGCTGTCGACCTTCACCTCGTCGTTGAGGAAGTTCAGGACGTCGATGATCGTCTGCGGGGTGTCGGTGTTGAAGAACGTCGAGTTCGTCGTCACCCGGAAGCCCTTGTCCTTCAGGAACTTGATCGCCGCGACGGCTTCATCGAATACGCCTTCCTTGGCCACGGACTCGTCGTGCCGCTCACGCAGGCCGTCGATGTGGATGGCGAACGAGAAGTAGGGGGACGGCGTGAAGTTGAACTTGTCCCAACGCTTGCGCACCAGTTCGGCGTTCGTGCACAGGTAGACGTACTTCTTGCGCTTGACGAGTTCGTTCACCATGACATCGATCTGCGGGTGCATCAGCGGCTCGCCACCGGCGATCGACACCATGGGTGCGCCGCACTCCTCGAGCGCCGCCACCGCCTGCTCGACCGGCATGCGTTGACGCAGGACCTCGTGGGGTTGCTGGATCTTGCCGCACCCGTTGCACTTGAGGTTGCAGGCGAACAGCGGCTCGAGTTCGACGATCAGCGGGAACTTCTCGCGACGGCGCACCTTCTGCGAGAACAGGTACCACCCGATGCGTGCGCCTTGGCGAAGTGGAATGGGCATCAGCCGGTTACTCCTCTGGGAAGGGTGAAGGTGAGGTCTTCGGTCGCGACGACGCGGTTCTCCACCTCGACGGGGCCGAGGGCGCGCAACGTGCCGACCATCTCGTCGACGAGGTGGGGCGGGGCCGACGCGCCGGCTGTGATGCCGACCGTCGCCGCGTTCTCGATCCACGCGGGCAGCACGCCGGTGGCGTCGTCGACGAGGTGGGCCGGAGTCCCCAGCCGTTCTGCCACCTCGACCAGACGCAGCGAGTTGGACGAGTTCGGCGAGCCCAGCACGATCAGGACGTCGGAATCGCGGGCGACGGCCGCGACCGCGCGCTGCCGATTCGTCGTGGCGTAACAGATGTCCTCGGTGGCCGAGGACTCGATGCCCGGAAAGCGACTGCGCAGCTCCGCGACAGTCTTCTCGGCGTCGTCGGCGGCGAGCGTCGTCTGAAGTACGTACGAGACGCGCTGGGGGTCCTCGGCCGCGACCTGCCGTGCTTCGGCGGCATCCTGCACGAGCGTGATCTGGCCGGGTGCCTCGCCCAAGGTGCCTTCGACCTCGTCGTGGCCGGCGTGCCCGACCAGGAAGACGGTATGGCCGCGGCCGGCGAAGCGTCGGGCCTCGGTGTGCACCTTCGCAACGAGCGGGCAGGTGGCGTCGATGACGTTCAGATCTCGGCGTTCGGCCTCGGCCCGCACGGCCGGCGCGACACCGTGTGCTGAGAACACGACCGTCGTCCCGTCGGGCACCTCGTCCAGTTCGTCGACGAAGACCGCGCCCTGGCGTTGCAGATCGGCTACCACGTGCGCGTTATGCACGATCTGCCTCCGCACGTAGATCGGGTGCGAGTACCGCTGCAGCGCGAGCTCGACAATGTCGATGGCCCGTTCGACCCCGGCACAGAACGAGCGCGGTCCGGCCAGCAGCACACGCCGCGGACCGGCCAAATCGGCCCAGCGACCGATCGCGGGGCCGATCCGGCGCAGCTCGAGCAGGGCGTTCGCGCCGGCCCGCAGTGTGGTGAGCCGGGTGATCGGCATGTACGCGGTGTCGACGATGACCCGCACGACCGCGACCGGCACTCTGACCGGTGCGTCCTCGAGCGCCCGCACGATGGCGGCCGATTCCATGTCGACCGCGAGCGCACCGGTAGCGGCCAACCGCTCGCGTTCCTCGCGGCTGTTGACAATCTGGTTGCAGCTGACCATCGGACCGCAGCGCACCCGCAAGCCCATCCGGCGCAGTTCGGCGGCCAGCGGCGCCGCCCCGCGAAGTACCGTGCGGCCCTTGTCGTCGCGCACCTCGCTGGCCACCACGACGTCACCGGCACGCAGCGACGGGTCGAGACCGCCTGCGACACCCGCAACCGCGACCGCCCCCGGTTCGAGCCCGGCAAGATGCGGCAGCCACTGTTGCACCCGTACCGGCCCCATGCCGCAGCGCTCGACGATCGCGCCTGGCACCTGGCCGGACAGCGCGGCGTACTCGCTGCGCAGGGCGGTCACCACCACCAACTTCGCGGTCATGGCCGGTCCTCCTCGATCGCGCTGACGAAGCGGCCGAGCGCGCTGAGCGGGAACACGAGTCGGTACATCTCGTAGCTGATGTAGAAGTCGCCCGGGAAGCCGGTGCCGGTGAACAGCTCCTCGTCCCAGCCGCCGTCGGCGCGCTGGGCATCGACGAGCCAGCCGACGCCGCGCTCGACAGCAGGCGTGTGCGGGTCGACGGCGAGCAGGCCGAGCAGCGCCCAGGCGGTCTGCGACGGGGTGGACGTGCCGCGGCCACGCCAGGCGTCGTCGGTGTAGGAGCGCAGATCCTCACCCCAGCCGCCGTCGGCGTTCTGGTGATCTTCGAGCCATTTGACCGCGCGCCGGACCGCCGGGGTTTCCGCGTCGATGCCGGCCGCCACGAGCGCCGGAACCACCGCACCGGTGCCATAGATGTAGTTGGTTCCCCAGCGTCCGAACCAGGATCCGTCAGCCTCCTGGGCGTCCAGCAGCCATTGCACCCCGCGGCGGGCGGCGTCATCGTGGCCCAGCCCGCACCGCGCCAGCATCTCGACGGCGTGCGCCGTGACGTCGGCCGACGGCGGGTCGATCACCGCGCCGAAGTCGCTGAACGGCAGCTTCTCGATCAACCGGCGGGTGTTGTCGGCGTCGAAGGCGGCCCACCCCCCGTCGCGCGACTGCATACCGAGCGTCCATCCGATTCCGCGATCCAGAGCTGCCTTGACGCCGGGAATCTCGTCCTGGACGCGGTGCAGGGCGAGCACGACCTCCGCGGTGTCGTCGATGTCCGGGTACCCGTCGTTGGCGAACTCGAACGCCCAGCCGGCCGGCTCCAGATCGGGCCGCCGGACAGCCCAGTCGCCGCGCGTGCGGATTTCCTCGCCGACCATCCACTCGACCGCCTTGCCGACGGCCGGGTCGTCGGCCGAGCAGCCGGCGTCGAGCAACGCGATCGTCGCCAGGCAGGTGTCCCAGACGGGCGACTGGCAGGCCTCGAGCCGACGCAGCGTGCCCGAGGGAGTCGGCTCGTGGACGAGAAAGAGGTCCAGGCCGGAGATGGCGGCTGCGAGCACGGGATGGTCGAGCGGGTAGCCGAGAAGGTGCAGGGCCAGGATCGAGTAGACCCACGGTGGCTGGATCCCGCCCCACCCACCGTCGTCCTCCTGCCGGGCGATGATCCACTCGCCGGCCTGCCGCAGCGCCAGGCTCCGACCGGGCTTGACCGGCGAGCGTCCGTACAGCTTGAGCGCCTTGTCCAGCAGCGTGAAGCCGCGGGCGACGAGCCCGCCGCCGGCCGCCGGTGGGCGACGGTCGGTCCGCAATTCGGTCAGCGTGAAGGGCAACGGGCGTACCGGACGAAGGGTGGCCACGACGGTGATGGGGACGACGGTCTGTCGCGCCCAGCAGGCCCAGTCGTAGACGTTGAGCGGCATCCATTTCGGCAGCAGGACGAGCTCGGGGGGCATGGCCGGCAGGTCGTCCCAGGACCACTCGCCGAACAGGGCCAGCCAGATGCGAGTGAAGACCCGGCTTGCCTCGATGCCTCCGCTACCGACCACGAATTCGCGGGCGCGGCGCATGTGTACCGCGTCGGGTTGGTCACCGGCGAGGCGCAGCGCGGCGTAGGCCTCGATCGTCGTCGATACGTCGCCGGGTCCGCCGGGGTAGTTCGCCCACGTTCCGTCGGCGCGTTGCTGGCTGCGGATCCAGCGGGCGGCGTCCTCGAGATCCACCGGCTGCAGGATGCCCAGGAATTGGCGCAACAGCAGGTCCTCGGCATCCATCGTGACGTTCGTGCGCAGCTCGCCCTTCCACCATCCCGCCGGCGCCTGACGCCCGACGAGGTGATCGCGGGCGCGCCCGACCGCGGTCATGACGTCGACGAGCTCCGTCTGGGTCTGGGCGGTCACGAGGCCTCCTCGCTCACCGGTCACGGGTGACGATGTAGGTGGCGACGGCTGCGAGTTCGGCCGCTGCCGAACTGACGAGTTCCAATCCCTGCAGATGCTCGATTGCTGCGGCGAGGCGGGCATCCGCTTCGCGCGCCGCCCAGTCGAGGCCGCCCGCTTCGCTGATGAGACGACTGGCCAGTGCGACGTCGGCCTCGGACTCAGGGGGGTCGCCTTCGAACAGGCGGGCCAGACGACGGGCCGCCGCCGAGTCGTCGCTCAGGGCCGCGACGATCGGGGCACTGCGCTTGCCGGCTCGCACATCGGACGACGCCGACTTGCCGGTCTTGGCGGGATCGCCGGTAACGCCGAGGATGTCGTCGACGAGCTGGAACGCAAGACCGAGTTCATGGCCGAATTTCGCGAGTCCGGCCACGATGTGGTCCGGTGCGCCGGCGGCGATCGCTCCGATGGAGGATGCGCAGGACAATAGCGCGGCGGTCTTGGCCGCCTCCATCGCCAGCACGTCGCTCAGCTCGACAGCTTCGTCGCCTTCGAGGCGCAGGTCTTGTGACTGACCGCTGATCAACAGTTGGGTGGCGTCGAGTAGGCAGGGGAGGCTGCGACGGCCGGCGAGGCCCGATCCGACAAGTATTTCGACGGCCAGCGTCAGCATCGCGTTCCCGGCGAGGATGGCCTGGCCATCGCCGAACGCTACCCAACCGGTCGGCCGGTGTCGCCGCTCGACGTCGCGATCCATCACGTCGTCGTGCAGGAGGGAGAAATTGTGCACCAACTCGACAGCCATCGCGCCCGGGATGCCGGCCCCGGACGTCCCCAGGACGGCCTCGGCCGACAGCACGGCCAGCGTGGGGCGAATCGCCTTCCCGCCGCCTTCGGTGGGAAGACCGTCAGCGGTGCACCACCCCATCTGGTAGCGCGCGATCAGGCGCATCTGCGGATCGGCGAGCCCGTCGACCGCGAGCTGCAGCGCAGGCTCGATCAAGTCGCGGACCCTGCCGAGCACGTCCGGGACAATCGTCGTCTTGATCATCTGCTGGGTCATGCGGCAAACTCCGATGCCTGCTCGGCGGGGATCTTCAGGGCAGCTTCCGCAGCAGTGATCCCACTGCGGACAGCGCCTTCCATCGTGTCGGGCCATCCGGTGTCGGTCCAGGCACCGGCAAGCCACACGCCGTCGGGACCGGACGCCGCATCGGGCCGCAAGGCCCAGGAGCCGGCGGCCTGCCGGAACGTCGCGCGACGCTCTCGGGTTACGAACGCGTCAATCACCTCAGCTCTGCCGGCCGCCGGGAGTAGCCGTGCCAACTCGGTGACGAAGCGGGCACGCAGGCTGCGGCTGGGCTCGTCGATGAGTGCGTCCGCGGCCGAGACGGTAACCGCAAGATACTGCCCGCGCGGGCGGGTGGCCCGCAGACCCGACGTGTCCGTGCGGTCGAAGAACCATTGCACGGGTGAGCCCACCGCCGCGGCGAACGAGAGGTCGGTTACCCGCCGGTCATACACGACGTGGATGTTGACGATCGACGAATCCTGCAGCCCGGACGCACGGGCGGCCGGAGTGGTGGCCAGCTCGGCCGCGGTCACAAAGGCATCCCGAGGGGGGATGGCCAGCACCACCGTGTCGGTGATCCACCTGCGTTCTCCCGCCGGCCCATGCGAGCGCACTATCCCGCCCGGCTCGACGGCGTCGACCGCATGGCCGAGCTGCACGTCGACCCCGCTGGCCGCCAACGCGTCGTGTGCGGCCGAAGAGTGCAGTTGACCGAGAGGGACGCCCGCGTACCCGACGTCGGCCGCGGGCGCGTGATCGAGCAGGCCGGTGCGGAACACCTTGGCCGCCAGCGCCAAGGACGCCTCATCCGGGGCCAGGTTGAGGGTGGCGGTGGCGAGGATTCCCCAGAGAGCGTTGATGGTCGCGTCGTTCTGCCCGTGCTTGCGCAGGAACGCAGCCAGTGTGTGGCCGTCGAGGCTGTGATCAGCGGGATCGAGTCGTCGCAGGGCCAGGGCGCCACGGACGACCCGCAGGCGGTCGGCAGGGCTGAGCAGTCCGTAGCCGGCCAGTGCTGCGCCGAGGTGCGCCGGTGCGGGAACGCCGGGCAGCCTGCGCAGCCGGGCCGTCCGACCGTCCGCCCTCAACACCGGGATGTCCAGGTGACCCTGCACGATGACCTGGTCACGTACGCCCAGGCGTTCGAGCAGTTGCTGATAGGCCGTGCAGCATCGCAGGAACACGTGCTGCCCGTTGTCCACGGACAGTCCCGCACGGGTGAACGAGAACGCCGCGCCGCCGAGCCGCGGGCGCTTCTCCAAGAGGACGACCTCCCGTCCACCGTCGGCGAGGCGCAGCGCAGCGGCGATACCAGCAAGGCCGCCTCCGATGACGACGGCCGGCGCGTCACCCACGGTGCCGCCCACTGATCGCGAGCGCCCGCGCTGCGACGCGCAGCTTGTCCCGGCCGGGCAGGGACACCCGGCCGCGCATCACTGCGTTCGGATCGGCCGCGATGCGCTGCAGCAATTCGCGGTAAATGCCGGCCAAGGCCGCGCAGCAGGCGGCGCTGCGGTGGTCCAACACGTCCAGCAACCGGAGACCGCGGTCATACCAGCCCCACGCCCGCGCCGCTTCGAAGCGGATGACCTCGGCCAACGCGCCCTCCTGCGGGTCGAGCGTGCCGTCGGGCAGCGTCGCCAGCTTGCAGCCGAACAGGTCCAGGTCGCGCTGGGGCAGGTAGATCCGTCCGTTACCGAGGTCCTCACGGATGTCGCGCAGAATGTTCGTGATCTGCAGGGCGACCCCGAGCGCGTCGGCGAGCTCCGTGGCCCGTCGGAACTCGGCGCCGGACAGGCCGGGGTCGAACACCCCGAGCGAGAGCCGTCCGATCGAACCGGCCACACAGCGGCAGTAGTCGACGAGGTCGTCGAACGTGTCGTAATGCCGGCCGCGGACGTCCATCTCGCACCCGTCGATGAGTTCACCGAACGCCGCGAGCGGGATGGGTAGCCGCCGCGCCGCGTCGCTCAAGGCCAGCAGAACCGGGTCGTCCGGATGCATCTGGGGTTCGGTGGCAGAGGCGCGCTGTTCGGCAAGCAACCTGAGCTTGTCCTCGTTCGGCAGCGTGCCGTCGCCGATGTCGTCGATTCGCCGCGCGACGGCGTAC
Source organism: Pseudonocardiales bacterium (assembly GCA_032160745.1). GTDB lineage: Bacteria > Actinomycetota > Actinomycetes > Mycobacteriales > Jatrophihabitantaceae > Jatrophihabitans. The sequence goes on along the minus strand of JAVHVD010000077.1, from coordinate 14,825 downwards.
ACCGCCGAGAGCGCCGTGCGTTTGGGACGCGGTAACAGCCGGATCCCCCAGGAAAAGTTCCGCGCCTGGTCCCGGGTGATCTGTTCGCAGGTGCGGTACGCCTGCGCCACCGCCGGCTCGCTCATGTACTCACCGTCCCACCATCAGGCGGGTTGCGTGGGTCATCGTCCTTACCTTGCTGGGCCGGATCTGGCCGGCCAACACGTTGTACCCGGCGGACTGCAACGCGTCCGCGGTCGCCAGGCCACCGGCGAGATAGCCGGTCACCGCGAATCGGGACCACCCGCGCAATCGCCCGATCAGCGGTCGGCCCAGCTGCAGCAGTCCCCGAGCGCGGTCGACCTGCAGCGCGACCACGGTGCGCAGCTGCGGCGACGTCGAGGCGGCCAGCAGGTCGGCGTCAGCAACACCGGCGGACTGCAAGTCGACGGACGGCAAGTACACGCGACCGGCCCGCGCATCCTCGGCCACGTCCTGGCAGTGCTCGAGCACTTGAAGCCCGGCACAGATCGAGTCAGATTTGGCGATCAGATCTTCACCAGCCACCCCGGCCAGTTGCAAGACCATCCGACCGATCGGCGCGGCAGAGAGGCGGCAGTAGCCAAGGAGTTCGTCGAACGACGCGTAGCGCTGCACGCGCTGATCGATCCGATTGGCCTCGATCAGGTTGAGCAACGGCTCGATCGTGAGATCGCAATCGGCCATGACGGGAGCAAGCCCTGCGACCGGTGGCAGCTCCGGTCGCCCGGTCCGCAGCTTGTGCACGTCCTGATCGATCAGGTCCAGCAGTTCGAGCCGGTTTCCCTCGGCCTCATCGCCGACGTCATCGACGAAGCGGGCGAATGCGTAGAGCCGCATCAGGTGGCCGCGTTGACGACTCGGAATGATGCGCAAGGCAACCGGAAAGTTCTCAGCCGCGCTTTGCTGGTGGGAGACCGATGCGATGTCGGCCAGCGTGGCCTGACTGCTCGCGTCGGCACCGGCACTCAAGTCCGTGCCGCCGCCCTCGGCCATCTCACGCCCTCAAACTAGAACCGGTTATAAGTTTTGGTTAGCCGAACTAACAACGCCTCTTAACGGGTATATCAGATTCCGCACCGCGATGGGTACCGTGATTCAATCCGACCGGCGCGGCTTTTGCCGTCGCGGTTGAGTATGGCCGAATCGGAGGGTCCCCGTGGCGGTTGAGGTCGGGCAGTCGTTCGATCTGCGCAGCCTGCTCGATCGCAGAGGCGGGGAGCGGTACACGCTGCAGGAACGCCTCGTGAATCCGCAGTTGGCGCGAACGCTACGCGCGATCGGCTTCGACAAGGTCTACAGCCGCGCCCAGGGGGCGTACCTGTATGACGAGAACGGCACCGAATATCTGGACATGCTCGCCGGCTTCGGCGTGTTCGCGCTGGGACGACACGACCCCACCGTGCGCCAGGCCATTCACGACGTCCTCGACGCCGGCCTCGCCGACCTGACCCAGTTCGACGCGCCGCCACTGGCGGGGCTGCTCGCCGAGGCGTTACTGGCCAAGGCGCCGCACCTGGACCGGGCGTACTTCGGCAACAGCGGCACGGAGGCCATCGAGGCCGCTCTGAAGTTCGCCCGGCACGCCACCGGGCGCGGCCGGATCGTGTATTGCGATCACGCCTTCCACGGTCTGACCACCGGCGCGCTGTCGGTGAATGGTGCGAAGGAATTCCGCAGCGGCTTCGGCCCGCTGTTACCGGATACGCCCATCCCGTTCGGCGACCTCGCGGCTCTCGAACGGGAACTGCGGCGGGGTGACGTTGCCGGATTCCTGGTCGAGCCGATTCAGGGCAAAGGCGTCGCGGTGGCACCATCAGGGTTTCTCGCCTCGGCCCATCAGCTGCTGCGCCGACACAAGGCCCTTCTGATCGTCGATGAGGTGCAGACCGGTCTCGGACGTACCGGCGACTTCTTCGCCTACCAGCATGACGGCGTCGAGCCCGACATCGTCGCGATCTCGAAAGCTCTCTCCGGCGGCTACGTCCCCGTCGGCGCCACACTGGCCAAGGACTGGATCTTCCAGAAGGTCTATTCGTCCATGGATCGCGTCCTCGTGCACGACTCGACGTTCGGTTCGAACGCGCAGGCGATGACTGCGGGACTCGCGACCATGCACGTTCTTGATCGAGACGCAGTCGTGAGCAACGCAGACTCAGTCGGGCGCCGGCTGCGCGAACGCCTCGCCGGCCTCACGGATCGCTACGAGTTGATGCAAGACGTCCGTGGGCGCGGTCTCATGATCGGGATCGAGTTCGGGCGACCCGCGACGTGGAAGTTGCGGGCGCAATGGACGGCGCTGCAGGCGGCTCGCAAGGGCCTGTTCGCGCAGACCGTGGTGAACGCGCTGTTCCACCGACACCAGATACTCACTCAGGTCTCCGGCGATCATCTCGAGGTCATCAAGCTGATCCCGCCGTTGACCATCGGAGAGACAGAGATAGACCGCTTCGTCGACGGATTCGTCGACGTGATGGACGAAGCACACCGGGGCTCCGGCCTGATCTGGGATTTCGGCAAGACGCTCATCAAGCAGGCTCGGTCAGCCGGATGAGGTCAGCGCCTTCTCACTGCAGATAGGCACCGCGCGGGTAGCCGACGGAGCTGATCTTCCGAGCCGCCGAACGAGTCGCAACATCAGGAGAGACGATGCCGGATGGGAGGCCCAGCCAACGTGATGACAGCGTGCGCGACGTCGAACACGCCATCAGTGCGATCGTTTTGTGGGCCACTCGCAACGACATCCATCGCGAGACGATGCGACGCGCGCGCTGCGACCTTCCCAGTGGACACGTGTGGCTGCTGACCCGGCTGGAGACGTGCGGCCCGGTGCGGCTGGGCGAGCTCGCCGCCTTGCTGGGTATCGACAATTCCACCCTCACTCCGCAGGCACAGCGCCTCGAGCGGGAGGGACTCGTCGTCCGCGAAACGGATCCCTCTGACGGCCGCGCTGCCCTGTTGCGCGTCACTCGCACCGGAGAGCGGTTGCTTGCGCGTCTGCACGCAAGCCGCCGTACCCTGCTCGTCGAGCGGCTCGCCGAGTGGCCTGCCGCCGACCGCGCGCAAGCCGCTGCGATCCTGTTCCGCCTGGCCTCGGCGTTGTAGAGCCGACGTCGATCACGCCCGCGGACGCGCCGGCGGGCGCTGGCGGGCGCTGAGTCAGGACTTCTTCGTGTCCTTCTTCCCGATACTCGGGAAGCGTTTCCTCACTGCGGCCTTCACCTTCTTCTGCTCGGCCGGCGTGCCATTCTGCGAGACCCGCGCCAAGGCGTTTCGCGCGTGCGCCTTGTCGGGGATCGGGTACTTCCGTTTGCCGGGCAGCGCGAACATCTTCTTGCTGAGCTTCTTGCGCTTTTTGGTACTGCTCAGGTCCTTCGCCATATCGATGTCTTTCCCGCGCCGGACGCCGCGCTCACCGGTGACGGCCTGCACAGATGCCAATGAATCGTCAGGCGCTCTTTTCGGCCTCGGTGCGGAGCCACGCGACGAGCGCGTCCAGCCGGTCGGTCGACTTGGCGAAGAAGGATGCTCCCTGCTGTTCGAACCAGTCGCGGATGCTCTCCCGGGCGGAATACACAACTATTCGCGACGACGGAGCCGCCCGACGTACGGCCGTGTATGCATCGCGGGGCGACGCGTCCGGCAGCATCAAATCGAGCACGATGGCTTGCGGCCGCAAGCGCTTTGCCAGCTCGACCGCGGCACCGGCCGAGCCGGCTTCCCCGACTACATCGAGGCCGGCTTCGATTCCCAGCGCGACCTTGAGCATGGTGCGGACCTCTGAGCGGTCATCGACGACGAGAATCTCCACGAGGCACAGTAACGCGCACATGCAGTGCGACTTCCTGATCGGCGAACAGTGGTGAACGGGTCATTGCGCTACTCCGAGGTGGGAGGTTTCGCGCCGTCGAGCCGATCGTCGCCGGCAATGGCCTGGATGATCCTCTCGTCGGTCTGGAACTGTTGCTCTAGGTGTTCGGTGAGTTCTTCGCGCTCCTGGGCTTGGAACCGCCCTAGCTCACGCTCGATCTCGGCCTCGGGGCCGTCGTTCGTGTCTTCGGTCATGGCGCGAGGCTAGAACGCGGACCTGAACGGTCCATGTACCTGTAGTGGCCGGACGCCACGACTCACCCGGACGCGGCACAAAGTTGGTGCCGGATATCCCGACAGTTTGCCGTCAAGCCTTGTCCCGTCCCTACGTTTGGATCATGAAGTCCGGCCGGATCACGCTGTACCGGTCCGGATCGTGGCGAGAAGGCGCGCAGCGCTATCGCGTGTGGATCGATGGGCGACGGGTCGGCGTGCTTTCCAGCGACGGCAGTCTGTCGGTCGAAGTCGAGCCGGGTGTGCACACAGTCTGCGCGCGGACCCGCTGGTTCCGCGGCGGCATGAACACGGTCACCGTGGCAGAAGACGAACGGAAATGGATCTACGTCGGGGTGCCGACCTTCGACCCGCGGCGGCCGGCAAGCTCCGCTGGGAGCCCTGTCCTCGTCGTGGAATGACGCACCGCAAATTCGGACTGCGGCCGACGACAGTGGTACTTGCCGGGCGTTCACCAGCCAGACACTCCACAATTCATCTCAAAGGGTGTCGGACCTGGCGACGGGCGATTAGCGTCTGACCCGTCCGTCCGGTTCGCGCTTGGGGAGCTCCGATGACTGTCTTGCCGTTCCGCCGCACCCGTCAACTCGTCGGTCTCGCCGCCGGAATCGCCCTGGTGGCGAGTGGTGCGGCGGCGGTGATCCAGCCCTCCGACGTCGGGGCCGAGGCGGCGCCGATCAGCGGCTGCAGGCTGGGCAACGACGTCAAACACGTCATCAGCATCGTGTTCGACAACGTCCACTTCTCGCGGGACAACCCGAACGTGCCGTCCGACCTGGAGCAGATGCCGCACCTGCTGAACTTCCTGACGTCCAACGGCACGGTGCTCTCGAACACCCACACGCCATTGATCGCCCACACCGCCAACGACAGCCTGAGCATCTACACCGGCCTGTACGGCGACCGGCACGGCCAGCCGCTGACGAACAGCTACAAGACCTACAACCCCGACGGCACCACCGACCCGGCAACGTCCTTCGCCTACTGGACCAGCCCGGTCGTCGACACCGCCGCGCACCCGACGGCCGGACACGACACGACGCCGACGATGGTGTACTCACCCACCTCGCCGGCCGCGCCGGGTGCGACCGGCCGCCAGACGCCGGCGCCGTGGGTGCCGTTCACCCGTGCGGGCTGCTCGGTCGGCGACTTCTCGACCGCCAATATGGTTCTCGAGAACACCACTCAGGACCTCTCGACCGTCTTCGGCCCGTCGTCGCCGGAGGTCGCCCAGCTCCAGGCCGACCCTGCTCCGTTCAAGGACCCCGAGGTCGCCGACTACGTCGGCGTCGCCGTGCATTGCGCCCAGGGCGACACCGTGTGCGCGAATGCCCAGGCGGTCAAGTACGGGCAGACGGCTCCGTCACCGAGCGCTGTTGCGGACGTGCTCCCGACCGAGCCAGGCGGATACAACGGATACCAGGCGCTGTTCGGCGCCCGCTACGTCGCGCCGCAGCTCGGGGCCGGGACGCCGTCGGTGTCCCGCAACGGTTACCCCGTGACCGACGCCCAGGGGCGCCTGACCGACATCGACGGAAACCCCATCGTGAACACCTTCTCCGGCACGCCCGGCTTCCCCGGATTCAGTCCCACCGCTACCCAGAGCCTGGCCTATCTGGCCGACATGCAGGAGAGCGGCGTCCCGGTCACTTACGGTTACATCTCCGATCTGCACGAGCGCAAAGCCGGCACCAGCGGCTGCACGACAACCACGGCGACTGGATCGGGCAAGCCCATCGGGCCCGGCGATTCCTGCTACGTCACCAACGCCCAGAACTACGACGAGGCATTCGCCAAGTTCTTCGACCGCTTGCAGAAGGACGGCATCACCCCGGCGAACACCGAGTTCGTCATCAGCGCCGAGGAGAACGACCAGTTCGCCGGCGCCAATGTCGGACGAGCCATCCAACCCACCCCGGCCGGCTGCGACGGTGTCACGGTGCCGTGTCACTACGGACCCGGACAGATCGGCGAGCTGCAGGCGAACATCAAGGGCCTGCTCTCGACGAGCCCGAGCGGCGCAACCGCATTCGACGTCGAGCCGCAGGGCGCCGCGATCTACGTGCACGGCCAGCCGGCCGCGGACGACAGCAGTGTCCGTCAGCTCGAACGCGACACCGCAGCGATGACCGGCGATGATCCGTACACCGGCGTCAACGGCGAGAAGATCACCAACTACCAGGCCGGAGCGCTCGAGCAACGGGTGCTGCACATGCAGTCGGCCGATCAGCTGCGCACGCCGACCTACACGCTGTTCCCGAAGCCCGACTACTTCTTCTCCACCTCCGGAGCCAACGTCGGGATCAACAGCGGCTTCGCCTACGACCACGGCTACTACAGCCCCAACATCGACGTCACGTGGTCCTCTCTGGTCGGCCCCGGCGTCGCGGCCCGCGGAGTCGACGGACCACAGCCGGCCGAGGGCAATCAAGCGCACGACCCGAACTCGACGGCGACGGTGCCGCAGGCCAGCACCATCGGCACATGGGTCGAGGAGACCGATCTGCGCCCGACGCTGCTCTACCTGGCCGGCCTGCACGACGACTATCCGAGCGACGGTCGGGTCATCAGTCAGGCCCTCGCGCAACCGACGTCCGGACTGGCCGGGACCGCTGAGTTGGCGGCGGCCTATCAGCAGCTGAACTCCAGCGTCGGCAGCTTCGCCACCGACACGCTGATCGCCGACAGCGCGGCCCTGGCCAGCGGGACACCGGCCGACGACGGTGCCTACGTGTGCGAGCAGAGAGCCCTGGCCGATCTCGCCGCCCGGCGTGACCGCGTCGCCGACGACATGAAGGCAACCCTGGCCGCCGCCGCCGCCGGTGCGCGCGTCACGCACGGCGCAATCACGTCAGAACTCGCCCGCGCTCGCGGCATCCTCTCGGCCGCCCACCGGCTGGCAGCATCCGGGGGCTGCTGAACACGCGAGCCCCGTCCACCGGGGCGCAGAAGCGGGCGGTCGACGCCACCCACGATCGCCAACTCTGCGCACCGCCGCTAGCGGGGTCGCTCGGCCGCGTACAGCGTCCAGGCGCCGGGCACGCCCTTCAGGATGTGCTCACCGCGGTCGACGAAGGTTCGGGCCGAGCCGGTGACGATGTCGCGCAGGGTCGATGACACCAGCACCTCGCTCGCGGCGGCGAGGGCCGCGACCCGCGCGCCGATGTGCACCGCCATCCCGGCCACGTCCTCGCCGCGTATCTCCATCTCGCCGGCATGGATACCGGCCCGGATCTGCACCCCGAGCGGTGCAACGGCGTCGACGATCGCGTGAGCGCAGTCGATCGCGCGGCTGGGGCTGGCGAACGTCGCGACGAACCCGTCGCCGACCGTGTTCACCTCACGCCCGCCGAAGCGGCCGAGCTGCTGCCGCACGATGCGGTCGTGGTTGTCGAGCAGGTCACGCCAACGGTTGTCGCCCAGCCGGGCGGCCTGATCCGTCGAGCCGACGATGTCGGTGAACAGAACGGTCGCCAGGACGCGATCTGCGTCGGCCCCGGCCCGAGAACCGGTGATGAACTCCTGAATCTCGTCCAGCGTCTGCCCGGTCTCGCCGACCCAGTACGGGGTGTCCGCCCCCGGTAGCTCGACGTACCGCGCGCCGGGCATGTGCTCGGCCAGGTACCGGCCGTGCTCCACCGACACGAACACGCTGTCCTTCCGATGCAGGATGAGCGTCGGCATCGTGATCTTGTCGAGCCGGTCACGGACATCTGCCTGCGCAATCGCCGCGGCGACGGCCCGCGCCATCGTCGGCGTGGCTCCGCGATTACCGGCTTGATCCCACCAGGCGCGGAAGGCGTCGTCGTCCGCAACGCTCGGAGCGAAGATCTTGAGGCCGTCGAATCCTTGCTCGACGGCGTCCGGGTCGGCGGCGATGCCGAGGAACGGCGCGACGATGTCGTCCGGCACACCGGGCGGGTAGTCCGGTGCCCACCTGGCTCGGGCGGCGCCGTTGAAGATGACGAGACCGCGGATCCGGTCCGGATAGTCGGCGGCGAGGACGAGCCCGGTCAGCGCCGCGAAACTCGGCGCGAAGACCGTCACCTGTTCGGATCCGACGGCGTCGAGAACGGCGAGCGCATCCTCGGCCCAGAAGGTCGGTCCGATCGCACTCGCCGCAGGCACGTGGGCAGACATGCCGATGCCGCGCTGATCGAGACGAATGATGCGGCAGAACGAGGCCAGCCGGCGCTGAAAGCGAGCCATCGCGGGCTGCGCGTCCATGCTGTCGATCGGGATCGAGTTCCCCGCGAACACGAGCAGGTCGTGCGGGCCGTTCCCGAACACCTGGTAGGCGAGGTCGATCTCGCCGCACTGCGCGTACCGGGTGCGCGGTGGCGAGGTCATGAGCAGACGCTACAAGTCTGGAACCGTCGAACGGCGAGGACTTTGTGCTGATGGCTCGCCGAACGGCGACGGCTCCGGCCACCATCCCGCCGAAGATCCGCTGGATCTCGCCTCGCCCGGGCGTGTCCGCCGGTCCGTCACCTCGCCGGGCTTATTCTCGAACACATGTTTGATGCTCACTGGGCGGACGGCCTCGACGACGCGCAGCTGGCAGCTGCCGAACACGGGGCCGGCCCGCTCGTCATCGTGGCCGGCGCGGGCACCGGCAAGACCCGTACGCTGACCGCCCGCGTGGCCCGGTTGCTGGAATCCGGGGTCGCACCGGAGCGGGTGCTGCTGCTGACCTTCACCCGACGCGCCGCGGCGTCGATGACGTCCCGGGCTGCGGCGCTGTGCGGCGACGCCGACGCCGGCCGGCGGCTCTGGGGCGGCACGTTCCATGCGGTGGCGCACCGCCTGGTAGCCGAGCACGCCGCCCACCTCGGGCTGTCCGCCGTCACCGTCCTCGATCCGGGCGACGTGGTCGACCTGCTGGACCTGCTCCGCGAGGAGCACGGGCTGACCGGCGGCGAGATGCGGATGCCGACCAGCCAGGCGCTCGCCGACGTGTACTCGCGCGCCGTCAACACCGGCCGTCCGGCGCGCGACGTCATGGATACCGAGTTTCCCTGGTGCGTCGACCATGCCGACGCGATCGTCGGCTTGTTCCGCGCGTTCGTGGCCCGCAAGCGCCGGCGCGGGCTGCTCGACTTCGACGACCTGCTGCTGTGCTGGCGGGCGCTGCTCACCGACCCGCTCGTCGGGGCCCGGCTGCAGGCGCGGTGGGACTGGGTGCTCGTCGACGAGTACCAGGACGTCAATCGGGTCCAGGTCGACATCGTCACCGCGCTGCGGCCGGCCGGCGTCGGCCTCACCGTGGTCGGTGACGACGCGCAGGCGATCTACGGGTTCCGCGGCGCGAGCGGTGATCACCTGCACCACCTGCACGAAGCGTTGAGCGACTCGACACTCGTGCGCCTGCAGCGCAACTTCCGCTCGACGCAGCCGGTGCTCGACCTGGCCAATGTCATCCGCCCGGGCGGGGGCGACATGCGCCTGCGCCTCACCGCCGACCGCGACGCCCCAGCACCGAAGCCGCTGCTCGTCACGTGCCCGGACGCCGACGGCGAGGCCCGCACGGTCGCCGAGGCGATCCTCGCCGCGCACCAGGACGGCCTCGCGCTGCGCGAGCAAGCCGTTCTGATGCGTTCAGCCAGTCACAGCAGAGCCCTCGAGGTCGAACTCACGCTGCGCAACATCCCGTACGTGAAGTACGGCGGGATCCGCTTCACCGACACCGCGCACGTCCGCGACCTGCTCGCCGCGCTGCGTCTGGCCGACAACCCGGGCGACGAACTCGCCTGGTACCGGTTGCTGTGCCGCCACCGCGCCATCGGCAAGGCCAGCGCCCGCACGCTCGTTCCGCTACTCGTCGACGCCGACGACGCGCACGATCACGCAGCCGTCGTCGCCGCCGCACCGCCGAAGGCGCGTACCAACCTCGCCACCACACTCGCGCACCTCACGACCGCGCAGGCGGCGACCGGTAGCACCGAGACGGTGGAGGCGTGCCTGGCGGCCGTACGGCCACTCGTGCGCAGCCACTACGTCGACTGGATCACCCGCGTCGACGACGTCGACCGGCTTGCCGCATCGGCCGCGGCCCGTACCGACCTCGCCGCGTTCGTGGCCGAGATGACGCTCGACCCCGCCTCGTCCAGCGCCGACTACGCGAATCAACCGCATCGCGACGAGGATTACCTCATCCTGTCGACGGTCCACTCGGCCAAGGGTCTGGAGTGGACCGCTGTGCATCTCATCCACGCCGTCGACGGCGCGTTCCCGTCGGACATGGCGCTCGGCGACGACGACGGACTCGCGGAGGAGCAGCGTCTGTTCTACGTCGCGGTCACTCGAGCGCGGGACGCGCTGTCCATCTACACGCCGCTACGGATGCCGACCCACCCGACGAGCATGCACGCGCGGCACGTGCTGGCGAAGCCGAGCCGCTTCCTCACCGACGACGCGTGCGCCGCGCTCGAGACCTGCGCGCCGGTCAGCGGCCAACGAACCGCCACCGAACCGGACGTGGCCGCGCGCATCGAGATCCCGGCGATGGAAGAGCTGTTCTCCTAGTTTCAGATCTGCGCCGACCGGTCCGGCGCGGCGTTCAGTCCGGTTCCGAGGGCGTACCCATCGGTCGGCGCGGTGACCAAATCAACCGAGACCACACGCAACGAGCACACAGGGTGGAAACGTCATACTGAGGATTCGTCGCGCGTAACTAAGGGGGTCAGGTTGGTCGACGAGACCGAACCGGAGGTTGAGTCGGACCTGCGCCGCCGGGCGGCGTGGCTACTCGCAATGCTCGCCGTCGTCGCGGTCCTGTTCGTCATCGTGATGACCGCGGTCATCGGCAGCGGCGACTCCAACAAGAACGCCGGCCAACCGGGCCCGCTCGACGGCGCGGCCGAGACGAGCCCGCACCCGTCGGCCACGCAGCACTCGACCCGCTCGGCGTCCAGTTCAGCGTCCACGCGGGCGGCAAGCACATCGGCGACGAGTCACGGGCCGGCCTCCTGCCCGACGTCGCAGCCCTGTGCCCTCGACGACGACATCGGCAACGCGGTGGCCGCGGTCAACGCCTATCGCGCCCAGCACGGCAAATCCGCGGTGCCCGGCACGGTGTCCGAGGCGGCGAAGGAATGCGCGCTCAAGAACGGCAGCGGGTGCTCAGGCGGCTGGGCTGAGAGCCAGGTTCCCGGGCCGAGCGGTCAGAAGGCGGTCGCCAAGGTCGTCCAGTTCGCCAAGTTGTTGTCGCCGATGAAGTCCTTCGGAGTCGGCTGGGCCTATGACCCCGGCAGCAAGCAGTACTTCTTCGCCATCGTCCGCAACGACTGAGCAGCCCGGTCCGACTAGGGTCTGATCCGTCCCTACCGTCGTTGCAGACTGGAGCAAGTCGTGAGCGTGAACCTCACCAAGGGCGGCAACGTGTCGCTCACCAAGCAGGCACCAGGCCTCACCGCCGTGATCGTCGGCCTGGGCTGGGATGCGCGCACCACGGACGGCAAGTCCTTCGACCTGGACGCGAGCGCCATCGTGTGCAACGCCGACGGCAAGGTCCTGAGTGACAAGCACTTCGTCTTCTTCAACAACCTGACCACGCCCGAGGGCGCGGTTCAGCACTCCGGGGACAACCTCACCGGGGAAGGTGGCGGTGACGACGAGCAGGTGAAGGTCAATCTGGCCGGCCTTCCACCCGAGGCCGCGCGGGTCGTCTTCCCCGTGTCGATCTATGAGGCCGATACGGCGGGGCAGAGCTTCGGCCAGGTGCGCAACGCGTTCATCAGGGTGATCAACCAGGCCGACGAGGCGGAGCTGGCCCGCTACGACCTGTCCGAGGACGCCTCGACCGAGACCGCGATGGTCTTCGGGGAGCTGTACCGCAACGGCGACGAGTGGAAGTTCCGGGCCGTCGGCCAGGGTTACAGCGCCGGTCTCACCGGGATCGCCCGAGATTTCGGCGTCAACGCCTGAGCCCGGAACGCCGGGGAAGTCCGGCACGTTGCCACTACAGTCGAACGATCGGTGACGGTCGCGACGATCGGAAGGAAATGGCATGAGTGTCAGCCTGAGCAAGGGCGGAAATGTCTCGCTGTCCAAAGAGGTACCGGGCCTGCAGGCCGTGATCGTCGGTCTGGGTTGGGACGTTCGCACCACCACCGGTGCGGATTTCGACCTGGACGCCTCGGCCCTGATGGTCGGTACCGACGGCAAGATCCTGTCCGACAGCCACTTCATCTTCTTCAACAACCTGACCAGCCCCGACGGTTCGGTCGAGCACACCGGTGACAACCTGACCGGTGAGGGCGAGGGCGACGACGAGCAGATCAAGGTCAACCTCGTCGCGGTCCCGCAGGAGGTCGACAAGATCGTGGTGACGGTGTCGATCTATGACGCCGACAACCGTCAGCAGTCCTTCGGCCAGGTCCGCAACGCGTTCATCCGCGTGGTGAACCAGGCCGACAACAACGAGATCACCCGGTACGACCTGTCCGAGGACGCGTCGACGGAAACCGCGATGGTCTTCGGCGAGGTGTACCGCAACGGCGCGGAGTGGAAGTTCCGGGCCGTGGGCCAGGGCTACAGCACCGGTCTCTCGGGCATCGCCCGGGACTACGGCGTCAACGTCGGCTGAGGGCGGGATAACTGGTGTTGCTCCGCACCTTCGGCGGTTCGTTCGCGGTCGCCGCGGTCGGCTTAACCCTCGGCTACCTCTACGGCGGCGGCAAGGGTCTCGCGTTGGCCGCGATCCTGGCCGTGCTGGAGGTGTCGCTGAGCTTCGACAACGCGGTCGTGAACGCGACCGTGCTTGTTCGGATGAGCCCGTTCTGGCAGAAGATCTTTCTGACCGTCGGCGTGGCGATCGCCGTGTTCGGCATGCGGCTGGTCTTCCCGCTGCTGATCGTCGGCATCACCGCCAGCCTGACGCCGGTGGAGGCCGTCCGGCTGGCTCTGGAGAAGGGCGATCCGAACCAGCACGGCACGTACGGCTACCTGCTGCACCAGGCCCATCCGGCCATCGCGGCGTTCGGCGGGATGTTCCTGCTGATGCTGTTCCTCGACTTCATCTTCGAGGAACACGACATCACGTGGCTGTCCTGGATCGAGCGGCCGCTGGTCCGGATCGGCAAGCTCGACCAGCTGTCGGTCGTCATCGCCCTCGCGGCGCTGGCAACGTCGGCCTACACCCTCGGCAAGCACTCGGATACCGCGCAACCCGACAAGATCTCGACGATCCTGGTGTCCGGAATCCTCGGCATCGCCACGTACCTGCTGGTCAACAGCCTGGGGGAGTTCTTCGCCCAGGACACCGACGAGGACGGCGACGCCGACGAGGACGATCTGACGGCGAAGCTCGAGAAGAACAAGACGATGCACGTCGTCGGCAAGGCGGCGTTCTTCCTGTTCCTCTACCTCGAGGTCCTGGACGCGTCGTTCAGCTTCGACGGCGTGGTCGGCGCATTCGCCATCACCTCCGACCCGATCATCATCGCGATCGGTCTCGGCATCGGGGCGATGTTCATCCGTTCGCTGACCGTGTACCTGGTCAAGAAGGGCACGCTGGCCGAGTACGTCTACCTCGAGCACGGCGCGCTCTACGCCATCGGCGCCCTGGCTGTTCTATTGCTGATCACCATCGAGTACGAGGTGCCCGAAGTCGTCACCGGACTGATCGGCGTCGCGTTCATCGGCGCCGCCCTCATCTCGTCGATCGTGCGCAATCGACGGATCGCGGCCGAGGACGACCGGGCCCCTGAGCGCACGCCGGCCGCGGTCTGAAAGGGCAGTCATGGGTATCGACTACACGAAGCGGCCGTCGGCTCCGCAGCCTGCCGTCCCGCCGCCGCCACCTCCCGGCATCCCTCCACCACCGCCCGCCGGGCAGCCGGTGCCGCCCGCGCCGGCATCGATCGCGCCGCAGCAGTCGGTCGCGCCGCCCGCGGCGCCCCCGCCTCCCGCCGCGCCGGTGTCGTTGTCCAAGGTGACCCTGACCAAGTCCGCGCCGTCGGTGTCACTGACCAAGCACGGTGGGTCGCGCGGCATGCTGGCGATCAACCTCAACTGGGACGCCAAGCCGCCCGAGAAGGGGTTCTTCAAGAAGTACACCCAGCTCGACCTGGACCTCGGCTGCCTCTACGAGTTCAACGACGGCAGCAAGGGTGTCGTGCAGGCGCTCGGCAACGCGTTCATCGCGAGCAATCGCGCGGGCAAGCAGCTGGTGCGCCTCGACGGGGACGACCGCTCCGGGCGCAACACCGGTGGCGAGAACATGACGGTCGACCTGAGCGACCCGTCGCTGATCACCCGGGTGCTCGTCTTCGCGCTCATCTATGAAGGCGCAGCCAACTGGGCGGCGGCCAAGGGTGTCGCGACGTTGACGCCGGTTGGAGCACCACCGATCGAGGTCCTGCTCGACGATCCCCGCGACGGCGCTCGCATCTGCGCGATCGCCATGATCACGAATGAGAACGGCGAGATCGTCGTCCGGCGTGAGGTCAACTACCTCAACGGAGCGCAGCGCGCCCTCGACGAGGCGTACGGCTGGGGCATGAACTGGACGCGGGGCCGTAAGTGAGCGTCAGCCTGTCGAAGGGCCAAAAGGTCTCGCTGTCCAAAGAGGGTGGCGGGGCCCTGACCAAGGTGCGGATGGGTCTGGGCTGGGATGCCGCGCCCGTCCGCGGACTGTTCGGCCGCAAGCGCGCGCAGACGATCGACCTCGACGCATCGGCGTTGCTGTTCGACAGCGCGGG
>JAVHVD010000076.1:0-9988 GCA_032160745.1 Pseudonocardiales bacterium | reverse complement strand
GTGGCGCGCAGCGCTGAAACGGCGTTCGTCGATGGCATGCAGTACGCCCTGCTCGGCGGGGCCGCCGCGCTGCTGGTTGCCGCGATCAGCGTGGTCGTCCTGCACCACCGGCACTGATCCGAGGTCGGGCCGCCCGGCTCCTTGCGTTGAGTGCCGACCGCGGACCGGACGCGCACGGATCGGCCCTTCGAGCGCCAGCTGAGTTCATGGTCTAGACTCAGAACCGTGGACCGAGCTGCCGGAGACATGTTGCGCGTGGTGAGCGAGCGCTGGGCCCTGTCGATCGTGCGCGAGGTGTCGCTGGGACGGCGGCGATTCGACGAGCTCCAGGCCGCGACCGGCGCGCCCCGCGCCGTCCTGGCCGATCGGCTCCGCCGCCTCGTCGACGGCGGCGTCCTCGACACCCGCACCTACCGCGCGCCCGGCAGTCGCGGGCGCTCGGAGTACGTACTCACGCCGGCCGGTGTCGACCTGCTCCCCCTCCAGGCCGCCTTGGCGCAGTGGAGCGACCGCCACGTGTCGAATCCCGGCACTCCCAGGCTGGACTACCGGCACGTCGCCTGCGGCGGCCGGGTCCACGCCGTCCTCGTCTGCGAGTGCGGCCAGCACGTCAGCCCGCATGCCGAACTCATCGCCCAGATCAACAACTGACCACCCCACCGAACGATCAGGAGAAACAAGATGTCCGTTCCCGAGACCACCGACGCCACCTTCGCCGCGGACGTGCTCGCGTCCGCGCAGCCGGTGCTCGTCGACTTCACTGCGAGCTGGTGCGGCCCGTGCCGGATGATTGCGCCCGTCCTCGCCCAGATCGCCGTCGAGGAGGGTGACCGTGTCAAGGTCGTCTCCCTCGACGTCGACGCCAATCCCGAGACCACCCGCAAGTACGGCGTGATGAGCATGCCCACGCTCGCGCTGTTCGTCGGCGGCGAGATCGTCAAGCAGATCGTCGGTGCCCGGCCGCGATCGGCGATCCTGCGTGAGCTGGAGCCGCACCTCCCCGTCCGCGCGTAGTTCCGAGGACGGATTCGTCGGCCGAGCTCACCCAACGCAACCCGGGTCAGGTCGAGACGGCGGCCGGTCCCAGCAGCGCCTTGAGGTCGCCCATCAGGGCAGCTGACGGCGTCACGCGATAGTCGATGACGACGCTGAGGTCGTTGCGGCCCTGCAGCTGCAGATGCACCTCGGTCGTGCCCGGGTGCGTGCTCAAGACGTCCTTGAGCCGGTCGACGAGCGGAGGGGTGCAACGGGTGGCCTCGATGCGGACCCGGATCGGACCGCGGGGGGCTTCTGTGGTGTCGAGGACGGTCAGGTCGCTGGCGATCAACTTGACCGTGTCCTCGCGGGCGTCGGTCCGACCCTTCACCGCGACGATCGCGTCCTCGGCGATGTTCAGCGCGACCTGCGCGTACGTGGCCGGGAAGAACATGACCTCGATGGAGCCCTCGAGGTCCTCCAGCACGGCCTGCGCCCACGGCGCGCCGGCCTTGGTCACCCGCCGGTTCACCGACGACAGGATGCCGGCCAGGGTCAGCGTCTGCGGCTCCCCCGCGCCTTCGGCCTGAGCGGACGCGACGGTGACGTCGGCGGCGCCGGCCAGGATGTGCTCGAGTCCGAACAACGGGTGATCGGACACGTAGAGCCCGAGCATCTCGCGTTCGAACTGCAGGAGCACCTTCTTGTCCCACTCGCCCTCGGGCACCCGCACCGCGAACACGTCGTCGTCGGGTGCCGCTTCGCCCATCGACCCGAACAGGTCGAACTGGCCGATCGCCTCGGCCCGCTTGGTGTCGAGCACCGCATCGACGGCTGCCTCGTACACGTTGATGAGGCCGCGGCGCGCGTGGCCGAGCGAGTCGAACGCGCCGCCCTTGATCAGGCCCTCGATCGTGCGCTTGTTGCACACCACCGCCTCGACCTTCTTGAGGAAGTCGCCGACGTCGACGAACGCGCCCTTCGCCTTGCGGGTGGCGACGACGGAGGCGACGACGTTGGCTCCGACGTTGCGGATCGCGGTGAGCCCGAAGCGGATGTCGGTGCCGGTGGGGGTGAAGTCGGCGTCGGACTCGTTGACGCAGGGCGGCAGGACCTTGATGCCCATCCGTCGGCATTCGGCGAGGTAGATCGCGGACTTGTCCTTGTCGTCACGCACGCTGGTCAGCAGCGCGGCCATGTACTCGGCCGGATAGTTGGCCTTGAGATAGGCCGTCCAGTACGCGATCAGGCCGTACGCCGCCGAGTGCGCCTTGTTGAAGGCGTAGTCGGAGAACGGCAGCAAGATGTCCCACAGGGTCTTGATCGCGCTGGACGAGTAGCCCTTCTGGGTCATGCCGCCGGAGAACTTCTCGTACTGCGCGTCCAGCTCGGACTTCTTCTTCTTGCTCATCGCGCGCCGCAAGAGATCTGCGGCACCGAGCGAGTAGCCGGCCACGTGCTGGGCGATCGCCATGACCTGCTCTTGGTAGATGATCAGCCCGTAGGTGTCGCCGAGGAGGTCCTGCAGCGCTTCGGCGAGCTCGGGATGGATCGGCGTCACCTCCTTGCGCCCGGTCTTGCGGTCGGCGTACTCGTTGTGCGAGTTCGCGCCCATCGGGCCAGGCCGGTACAGCGCGATGACGGCGGAGATGTCCTCGAAGTTGTCCGGGCGCATGGAGCGCAGCAGCGCGCGAAGCGGGCCGCCGTCGAGCTGGAAGACGCCGAGCGTGTCGCCGCGCGCGAGCAGCTCGTAGGTCGCCTTGTCGTCGAGCAGGAGATCCTCGAGGACGATGTCCTCGTCCCGGTTGGCCTTGATGTTGCGCACGGCGTCGTCGAGCACCGTCAGGTTGCGCAGCCCGAGGAAGTCCATCTTGATCAGGCCGAGGTGCTCGCAGGTCGGGTAGTCGAACTGCGTGATGATCGCGCCGTCCTGCTCGCGCTTCATGATCGGGATGAGGTCGAGCAGCGGGTCGGACGACATGATCACGCCCGCCGCGTGCACCCCCCACTGCCGCTTCAGGCCCTCGAGGCCCTTCGCCTGGTCGACGACCTTCTTGACCTCGACGTCGGCCTCGTAGAGGGCGCGGAACTCGCCGCCCTCGTTGTACCGCTCGTGGGTGGGGTCGAAGATCTTGTTGAGCGGGACGTCCTTGCCCATGACCGGCGGCGGCATGACCTTGGTGACGCGCTCTCCCATCGCGAACGGGTAGCCGAGCACCCGGGCCGCGTCCTTCACCGCCTGCTTGGCCTTGATCGTGCCGTAGGTGACGATCTGCGCGACCCGGTCGTCGCCGTACTTGTCGCTGACGTAGCGGATGACCTCGTTGCGCCGGCGCTCGTCGAAGTCCACATCGAAGTCGGGCATGGAGACGCGATCGGGGTTGAGGAAGCGCTCGAAGATGAGCCCGTGCTCGAGCGGGTTGAGGTCGGTGATCCGCATCGCGTACGCCACCACCGAACCGGCGCCCGAGCCGCGCCCGGGGCCGACCCGGATGCCGTTGTCCTTCGCCCAGTTGATGAAGTCGGCGACCACGAGGAAGTAGCCGGGGAAGTTCATCTGGTTGATGACGTCGACCTCGTACGCCGCCTGCGTGCGGATCTCGTCCGGGACGCCGTTCGGGAAGCGACGGGCGAGCCCGACCTCGACTTCCTTGGCGAACCAGCTGCGCTCGGTCTCGCCCACGGGCACCGGGAAGCGCGGCATGTACGTGCCGTTGCCCTCGGTGAAGGACACCTCGCAGCGCTCGGCGATCAGCAGGGTGTTGTCGCATGCCGCGCGCAGGTCGTACTTGTCGGCCCACAGCGAGCGCATCTCGGCCGGGCTCTTGACGTAGTAGCCGCCGCCGTCGAGCTTGAACCGCTTCGGGTCGGCCATCGTCTTGCCGGACTGGACGCAGAGCAGGATCTCGTGGGTGTCGGCGTCCTCGGCGTGCGTGTAGTGCAGGTCGTTCGTGGCGATCATCGGCAGCTTCAGCTCACGAGCGAGCTGCAGCAGGCCGTCACGGACCCGGGCCTCGATGTCGAGGCCGTGGTCCATGAGCTCGAGGAAGTAGTTGTCCTTGCCGAAGATGTCCTGGAATTCGGCGGCGCTGGCACGGGCCTTGTCGTAGTCGCCGATGCGCAGCCACGTCTGCACCTCGCCGGACGGGCAGCCGGTCGTGCCGATCAGCCCGTCGGCGTATTGCGCGAGCAGTTCCCGGTCAGCGCGCGGCTTGTAGAAGAAACCCTCGAGGGACGAGCGGGAGGACAGCCGGAACAGATTGTGCATGCCGACCGTGCTCTCGGCCAGCAGCGTCATGTGCGTGAAGGCACCGCCACCGGAGACGTCGTCACCGCCACCGCCGGCCCAGCGCACCCGGGTGCGTTCGGAGCGGTGCGTGCCCGGCGTGACGTAGGCCTCCATGCCGATGATCGGCTTGACGCCGGCGGCCGTGGCCCGGGTGTAGAAGTCGTAGGCGCCGAAGACGTTGCCGTGATCGGTCATGGCGAGGGCGGGCATGCCCATGCGCGCAGTCTCGGCGAACAGCTCCGGGAGTCGGGCGGCGCCGTCGAGCATCGAGTACTCGGTGTGGACGTGCAGATGCACGAACTGGTCGGCGTCGCCTGATCCCACGGTTTTCTGTGCTCCTCTGTGCCCCTCGGCAGCGTGACCGATCGATTCTCACACTGCCCTACGACGACTCTCGGCGTGTCGGGCGGGCGTGTCTCTCGACTCGCCGTCGAGGGTTGGCCGCGCTGCGGCGCGACGCGCCGAATCGGGCGCCGCCACGGGGCCACGACAGAGGGGAACTAGGCCGCGATGCGGACCGGAGTTCCGATATCGGCCCAGTTGTACAGATAGCGGATCGCGGCCAGCGGCATGTGGACGCAGCCGTGCGAGCCGGCCGTCCGGTACCGGTCGCTGCCGTACGGGAAGTCCTGCCAGGACGAGTCGTGGAACCCGAACAGTGGCCCGTCGAACGGGATCCAGTACTTGACGTCGTACGCGGCGCCGGTGTTCAGGGTCAGCACGGTGTTCCGGTTGCGGCCCTGGATCGTGTAGCGGCCGGTCGGCGTCTCGGTGTACTGACCGACCATGCCGCTCGTGATGGCGGTGGCCAGCGCGACGCGATGCTTGGCGCACAGCCACATGTGCTGCCGGCGAAGACTCACGTACACATACCGGGCGCGGGTGTTCGTGTCGCAGGGCGTACTGACCGGCGCCGGTTTCGAGGCCACGACCTCCGCCTGCGTCCGCACCGGCGGGGCGGTCGGCGTCGCTGCCGGAGGCGCAACGGCGGAGACCGAACCCTGCGGAGCGGCGGGCGAGGCCACCGGCGGCCCGGCGGCGCCACAACCCACCAGCGCCACAGCACCGATCAGCAGCGCCACCCATCCGCCGCGCCGCGCGATGGGACCCGGGTTCATCGTCACAACACTACGACGTCGAGGGGTCCGGTCAGGTTGCTTGCCGCGTCGGCCAGGATGGACCCATGCACCCCGACGATGTCGTCGCGTCCCTACGCCCGCACGTACCCGGAGCGCTGATCGCGACCGATTTCGACGGCACGCTGTCCCACCTCGTTCTCGATCCGGAGACGTCAACGGCCGTGGCCGGCGCGATCGATGCGCTCGCGGCCCTGGCGAGGCGCGGTGCGCAGACCGCCGTCATCACCGGGCGCGACGCGGAAACGGTGGTGCGGCTTGCGGGTCTCGAGGCGGTGCCCGGGCTTGTCGTGGCCGGGCTCTACGGCGTGGAGACGTGGACCGATGGTCAGCTCAGCACACTCGACACCCCGGACGCGGTGGATCGACTGCGCGAGCGGCTTCCCGCGATCGTCGCGTCCGGCGACCCGGACGTCTGGGTCGAGGACAAGCGGCTGTCGCTCGTCGTGCACGCCCGCAAGGCGCACGACCCAGCGGCCGCCCTCGCTGAACTGACCGACCCGGTGATCGCGCTCGGGCACGAGCTCGGGTTCGAGGTGCATACCGGCAGCGATGTCCTCGAGCTGCGGCTGCCCGGCTTCGACAAGGCGGGTGCGCTGGCTCGACTCGTCGAGGGGCGCCGCGCCGCGCTCTACATCGGCGACGACCTGGGCGATCTCCCGGCCTTCGCCGAGATCCGGCGACTGCGAGACGCCGGCCTGCCTGCGTACTCGGTGGGCGTCCGCTCCTCCGGCGTCGCGGCGATCGCCGAGGCGGCCGATGCGTTCGTCGATGGCCCCGAGGACGCCGTCGAATTGCTGCGCGCGCTCGCCGTCGTCTAGGTCGACGTCGACTGCGCGTCCGTGGTCGGTCGTGGACCCAAGGCCTCGAGCTGCGCCTCGAACCACTGGGTCGGGGGCAGCCGCACCGCCGCGGTACGCATTCGGTCGGCTCGCGCGGCTCGCTCGTCCTCCGGCATGAGCAGCGCCTCGTGCAGGGCGGCGGCGGTCGCGCTGACGTCGAACGGATTCACGGTGATCGCGTCGGCGCCGAGGACCTCGGCCGCACCGGTCTCGCGGGACAGCACGACGGCCGGCTTGCGTTCGGAGAGCACGAGCCCCTCCAGCACGACCAGGTTCATGCCGTCGCGGACAGAGTTCACGAACACGACATCGCTGCGCCGCAGCACGGCCAGCGCAGCCGGGTAGTCGTCGCCGATCTCGAACAGCAGCGGCGTCCAGTCCTCGGTGCCGAACTCGTCGTCGATCTCCTGGGCCAGCCGCTCGATGCGCGCGGTGTATTCGCGGTAGGCGGGGAGGTCCTCGCGGGAGGGGTTGTTGTAGACGGCGTGCACAACACGCCCGTGCCACTCGGGCCGGGTGCGGAGCAGCTCGCGATAGGCCAGCAGCCCGCGCCAGACGTTCTTCGACAGTTCCGTGCGGTCGACCCGCCCGATCACCTTGCGGTCGCCCACGACGTCCTGCAGCACGCGCAGCTCGCTGTCCACGCTGCGCCGGCCCGCGAGCTTGTGCATCTCGTCGGCGTCGGTGCCGAGCGGGAAGACCTGCACCCCGGCGGCGTCGGAGCCGGTGATGGCCCGAGCCGTCTCACGGAAGAACCCGGCCCAGCGCTCGGTGTGGAAGCCGATGACGTCCGCCCCGAGCATGCCGTCGACGACGGCCTCGGCGACGTCGTCGGGCAGCGTCGTGAAGTAGTCCGGCGTGACCCACGGCGTGTGGGTGAAGTGCCCGATGCGGACGTCGGGTCGCAACTCGCGCAGCATCCGCGGGACCAGGAACAGGTGGTAGTCCTGCACCATCACCGCCGCTCCCGGAGCCGCTTCGGCGGCCAGTGCCTCGGCGAAGGCCCGGTTGTAGCGGACGTAGCTCGCCCATTGCCGGCGCCACGGAGCGTCGAACGACGGTGATGTCGGCAGGTCGTAGAGCTGGTGCAGGACGAACCAGAGCGTCGAGTTGGCGACGCCGTTGTACGCATTGCGGAACGTCTGCGCGTCGATCGGCAGCATCCGGACGTCGAAGTCACCACGCAGGGCGTCGGCCACCAGCGCGAGCTCGGAGATCCGCCCGTTCGGGGCCTGCCGGGCGAGCGCGCGTTCCCGCTCGTTGAGCGCGGCGCAGACCCAGACCGCGTCGGGCGTCGCCGACAGTGCCGCCTGCATGCCACTGACCAGGCCGCCGCCGCCCCGGCGCACCTCGTCGTCGCTGTCGTCGACCGCGACGACGGTGAGCGGCCCGCGGTTGGAGGCGACGAGGAGCGGGGCACGGCCTGGGGCGGTCACGGGCAATCACCTACCCAGCGGCGCGCTGCCGCTCTCACGACTCGGCCCGGAGGACGTCGAGGGCGTGCTGCAGATCGGACGGAAACGGTGCACTCACGCGCACCGGCTCCCCGGTGCTGGGGTGCTCGAACGCCAGCTCGCGGGCGTGCAGCCACTGGCGCGTGAGGCCCAGCCGTTTGGCGAACACCGGATCGGCGCCATAGGTCAGGTCGCCGACGCAGGGATGCCGGATCGCGGCCATGTGGACCCGGATCTGATGAGTGCGGCCGGTCTCGAGGTGGACGTCGAGCAGCGTCGCCGAGCGGAACGCCTCTTCGGTCTCGTAGTGCGTCACGCTGGATCGGCCGCCCGCGACCACGGCGTACTTGTAGTCCGAACTCGGGTGCCGGTCGATCGGCGCATCGATGGTGCCCCGCGTCGGGTCAGGATGGCCCTGGACGAGGGCGCTGTACCGCTTCTCGACGGTGCGCTCCTTGAATGCCCGCTTGAGCTGGGCGTATCCGTGTTCGCTCTTCGCCACCGCCATCACCCCGCTCGTGCCCACGTCCAGTCGATGCACGATGCCCTGCCGCTCGGCGGCACCGGACGTGGCGATTCGGTAACCCATCGCGGCCAGACCCTGGATCACGGTTGGTCCGGTCCAGCCCGGGCTGGGGTGGGCGGCGACCCCGATCGGCTTGTCGACGATCACGACGTCGTCGTCGTCGTACAGGATGACCAGGCCAGCGACCGGAGTCGGCTCCGCCGCCGGACCGGTCTCGCTGACCGGCATGGTCACCTCGAGCCAGGAGCCGCCGTGCACCTTCGCACTGCGCGCCTGCGCGGCACCATCGACGCTGACGTTCCCGCCGTCGATGAGATCGGCGGCCGCCGTCCGGGAGAACCCGAACAGCCGCGAGATCGCGACGTCGAGGCGGAGGCCATCCAGGCCCTCAGGCACCGGCAGCACGCGGGAGTCCGTCATGAACCGTGCCGGCCGCTGCGGCCGTCGATGTCGATGCCGCGCAGCGCGAGGACTGCGGCGAGGACGGCGCCGCACACGATCGAGGAGTCGGCGATGTTGAAGATCGGCCAGTGCTCACCCTGCGGACCGAAGGCGCTGATCCAGTCGACGACGTGCCCCCGCCCGAACCCGGGCGCGCGGAAGATGCGGTCGGTCAGGTTGCCGAGCGCGCCGCCGAGGACGAGTCCCAGGGCCACTGCCCAGCCGGCCGAACGCATCCGGCTGGCCGTGCGGACGATGACCACGACCACCGCGACTGCGACCGCGGTGAGGATCACGGTGAAGCCGGTTCCCAGGGAGAACGCGGCGCCGGAGTTGCGGGTCTGGTCGAGATAGAGCGCGCCGCCCAGGATCCGGACCGGCCGGTGGGTCTCGGGCAACTTCGCCACAACGAGGACCTTCGACGCGACGTCCAGGACGAAGATCGCTGCCGCCACAACGGCGAAGAGCACCACCCGCCGAGCACGTGGCTCACTGCGCGGGGCGTGGGCCGGGGCGGCGGCGTCAGACTCGGTCACCGTCTCATTCTCCCTGACCGTAACCATGGGCTGGAACCGGTAGGCAACCGCGCGGCTGCCGCTCGAGGCGGCAAGGCAAGCGCGGCCGTGAATCGCGCAGAGGCGGCACAACCTCAGCGGCGCTCCTCGCGCTGCTTGCAGGCCACATCGAGGGTTGCGGCCGGGAACGCCTTGAGCCGGGCCTTGGGGATCGGCTTGCCGCAGCTCTCGCAGAAGCCGTACGTGCCGCCGTCTATCCGCTCCACGGCGTGCTGGATCTGGGTGATCAAGTCGCGCCGGTTCGCGGCGATCGACTGCTCCTGCTCGCGTTCGAAGGTCTTGCTGCCGGCATCGGCTTGATCGTCGCCGGCGCCGTCTGTGCTCGAGCGCTGCAGGTTGTCGAGGTCGCGCATCGAGTCGTCGTACGCGCTGCGCATCTCGTTGAGCTCGTCGACCAATTGCTTGCGGACGGCGGCGAGCTCGGCCTTGGTCCACTCCGAGCCGGCCGGGACGGCGACATCATTGGCCGGCGCCGGGCGGGACGGAGCGTCCGCCTTCACCGGGGACGGTCGCTTCGCGGGTGCGGCTTGCTTCGCCGGCGCGGCCTTCTTCGCGGGCGCCTTCTTAGCCGGGGCAGCGTTCTTCGTAGGCGTGGCCTTCTTCGTGGGCGGCGCGGCCTTCTTGGCGGGCGGCGCGGCCTTCTTCGCGGGCGCCTTCTTGGCCGGGGCGGCGTTCTTCGTAGGCGCGGCCTTCTTTGCGGGCGCGGCCTTCTTAGCGGGCGCAGCCTTCTTCGTCGGCGCCGCCTTCTTC
>JAVHVD010000075.1:0-3060 GCA_032160745.1 Pseudonocardiales bacterium | reverse complement strand
AGAGCTTGCGCTGGGCCGGGTCGGGTGCGAGCACCATGATCAGGTCGGCCTCCGCGGCCGCATCGCCGGGCGTGAGAACCCGGAGACCCTCGTCCTCGGCCTTGCCGCGGCTGCGGGAGCCCTCGGGCAGCCCGACTCGGACGTCGACGCCCGAGTCGCGCAGCGACAGCGCGTGCGCGTGCCCCTGGCTGCCGTAGCCGAGCACGGCCACCTTGCGCCCCTGCACGATCGACAGGTCGGCGTCGTCGTCGTAGAAGATCTCCACTGCCATTGCTACCGGTCCTCTTCCTCGTCGGACTAAGCGCTGCGCTCAACCGAGCGCAGCGCGGCTTGGGTCATGGATCGCGGGCCGCGGCCCAGTGCCACCATGCCGGACTGCACCATCTCGCGGATGCCGTACGGCTCCAGCATCTTCAACATCGCCTCGAGCTTGTCCGGACGTCCGGTGAGCTCGACGGTAACCGCCTCGGGGCCGACGTCGGCGACCTTCGCCTTGAACAGCTCGACCACCTGCAGGACGTCACGGCGATTCGTCTCGTCGGCGCGGACCTTCACCAGCAGAAGCTCACGCTGCACGGCCTGACCCTGCTCGAGCTCGACGATCTTGAGGACGTTGACGAGCTTGTTGAGCTGCTTGGTCACCTGTTCGAGAACGGTGCCCTCGACGCTCACGAGGATCGTGATGCGCGAGATCTCCGCATGCTCGGTGGGCCCGACGGCGAGCGACTCGATGTTGAACCCGCGCCGGGTGAACAGGCCGGCGACGCGGGACAGGACGCCCGGCTTGTTCTCGACGAGGACCGACAGCGTGTGGGTGGTGGCCATGGCTCACACCTCCGATTCGAAGACGGGACGAATGTTGCGCGCCGCCTGGATGTCGTCGTTGCTCGCGCCGGCCGCCACCATCGGCCACACCATGGCGTCCTTGCCGACCGTGAAGTCCACCACCACCGGCTGGTCGTTGATCGACATGGCCTTCTCGATCGTCTCGTCGACGTCGGACCTGCTCTCGCAGCGCAGTCCGACGCAGCCGAGCGCGTCGGCCAGCTTCACGAAGTCGGGGATCCGGTGCTTGTGGGTGCCGAGGTCGGTCTGGCTGTAGCGCTCTTCGTAGAACAGCGTCTGCCACTGCCGCACCATGCCGAGGTTGCCGTTGTTGATGACCGCGACCTTGATCGGAATGCCCTCGATCGCGCAGGTGGCGAGCTCCTGATTGGTCATCTGGAAACATCCGTCGCCGTCGATCGCCCACACCAGCTTGTCCGGCCGGGCGACCTTGGCGCCCATCGCCGCGGGCACCGCGTAGCCCATCGTCCCGGCGCCCCCGGAGTTGAGCCAGGTATAGGGGTTCTCGTACTTGATGAACTGCGCGGCCCACATCTGGTGCTGCCCGACCCCCGACGCGTAGATCGCCTCAGGCCCGGCGATCGCGCCCAGCCGCTCGATGACGTACTGCGGCGAGAGGGTACCGTCCGGCGGCTCCTCGTAACCCAGCGGATAGGTCTCGCGCCACTGATCGATCTGCCGCCACCAGCCGGTGAGATCAGCCCGATGGTCGGCGGCGAACTCCGCCTTGAGCGCCGGGAGCAGCTCGATCAACACCTCGCGGACGTCACCGACGATGGGGACGTCGGCCACCCGGTTCTTGCCGATCTCGGCCGGGTCGATGTCAGCGTGGATGACCGCGGCATGCGGCGCGAAGGTCTCGAGCCGGCCGGTGACCCGGTCGTCGAAGCGGGTGCCGAGCGCGATGAGCAGGTCGGCCTTCTGCAGAGCAGTCACCGCAGACACCGACCCGTGCATGCCGGGCATGCCGAGGTGCTGGGCGTGGCTGTCCGGGAACGCGCCCCTGGCCATCAGCGTCGTGACGACCGGGATGCCGGAGAGCTCGGCAACCTGCAGCAGTTCGGCCGAACCGTGAGCCTTGAGCACACCCCCACCGACATAGAGAACGGGACGCCGCGCACCGGCCATCATCCGGGCCGCCTCACGGATCTGCTTGCCGTGTGGTCTGGTGACCGGGCGGTAGCCGGGCAGGTCGATGCGCGGGGGCCAGCTGAAGGTCGTGCTCTCCTGCAGCACGTCCTTCGGCAGGTCGACCAGCACCGGCCCTGGTCGGCCGGTGAGGGCGAGATGGAACGCCTCGGCAATCGCCTGCGGGATATCCGCGGCCGATTGCACGAGGAAGTTGTGCTTGGTGATCGGCAAGGTGATGCCGGAGATGTCGGCCTCTTGGAACGCGTCGGTACCGATGAACGCCCGGCCGACCTGCCCGGTGATCGCCACCATCGGGACGGAGTCCATGTAGGCGTCGGCGATCGGCGTCACCAGGTTCGTCGCGCCCGGACCCGACGTCGCCATGCAGACCCCGACCTTCCCGGAGGCCTGCGCATACCCCTCGGCCGCGTGCCCGGCACCCTGCTCGTGCCGAACGAGGATGTGCCGCACCTTCGTCGAGTCGTAGAGCGGATCGTAGGCCGGCAGGATCGCGCCGCCGGGAATGCCGAAGACGACATCGGCGCCGACTTCCTCGAGCGAGCGGACGAGTGCCTGCGCCCCGGTGATGGTGGCCGCGGTCGTGTCACCGGTCATGGCTTGCCTCTTTCGAGTCGGAACGGGTGAACCAGCGCCGTCGTAGATCGAAAATTCCAACAAAAAACCCCTCGTGCCTGATGCACGAAGGGCTAGCGCGTCGGTGGGTCGAGGATCGACCTACGCGACGCGCCCGATAACGAGTACGAGGTGGCGCACGAGGGGAGCCTACACGCGAGCGGCCTGCACGTTCAACCGGTCGGGACGCACTTCCTACATCGTGGGACGTGGGCCCGAAAGCCAGCGCAACCTCTGCGCCAGTGGTCTTGTAAATTCCGCGTGAGGTCTGATTTACTTGGCGCGGCGGTTCGATGGGGAATCGGATCGAGCGGGACGTACATCGCACCAGGAAACCACGCACGACGACGTGCGGCGGGGGACGAGCGAACTGCACTCGACCTTCGAAGAACCGGATGGTGTCCCCAATGTCCTCCCCCGCTGTTCTGTCGACCCTCGGCTCCCTCGAGC
>JAVHVD010000074.1:0-11805 GCA_032160745.1 Pseudonocardiales bacterium | reverse complement strand
GCTTCTTGGTGAGCGAGGAGTACTTGCCGTAGCGCTGGAGGAAGCTGAACGTCGAGACCGGTTCGAAGATCGACGTCCAGACGGTGTTGTAGTTGATCGCGCTGGCCATGACCGCGACGATCGCCTCACCGGGGCCGAGTTCGGGCGTCTCGACGTCCTGCAGGTGCAGGCTCTTGCGCGGGTCCTTGTCCCGGGTTGCGAGGCCTTCGAACATGTCGACCTCGTCGGCGCGCACGACCATGCCCTGGTAGCTGTCGGGCACCGGCAGGTCGCCCACCGCCGCGTACTCGCCGTTCAGGATCGCGGTGCGGATGTCATCCATGGGGGGCCTCCACAGTGGGGGTCGGATGGTTCTCGGGCAGATGTTACTGGACGGTAACGTCGGCCGCGCGGGTCAATGGGCGTCGGTGGCCGGTTGCACAAGCTCGACGAGCACCCCCCGCGCGTCCTTTGGGTGGATGAAGTTCACCCGGCTGTCGGCCGTTCCGCGGCGGGGCTGGTCGTAGAGCAGCCGCATGCCGCGCTCGCGCAGGGTGGCGGACACCGCCTCGAGATCGCCGACGGTGTAGGCGATCTGTTGCACTCCCGGCCCACTGCGACCGATGAACTTCGCGATCGTCGAGTCCTCGTTCAGGGGTGCGAGCAGCTGGATCATCGTGCTGCCGTCGCCGACGGCGAGCATCGCCTCGCGGACGCCCTGATCCTCGTTCGTCTCCTCGTGAACGCTGACCACGCCGAAGGTGTCGCGATAGAAGGCGATCGCGTCGTCCAGGTCGGGGACCGCGATACCGACATGGTCGATCTTCGTGAACAGGCTCGGCGGGGACTCGCTGCGGGAGGACACCCGGTCATCGTGGCAACCCCAACCGCTTTCGGGCGAGTCGGCCGGGGTTGGGCGTGCCCAGCTTCACAATCGCGCCGAATCACGTGCTGGTTACAGTGGAATGTCCGCACCGCTGTTTGTCGCGGTGCTCTCTGCCCGATCGGTGGGCTTCCCTAGGAGGACAACGGTATGGCTGGATCGGTCATCGTCAACGGTGCTCGCACGCCAATGGGTCGGCTGCTGGGCTCCCTCAAGGACTTCTCGGGAGCCGACCTCGGCGGGGTCGCCATCAAGGCCGCACTCGAGCGCTCCGGCGTGAGCCCGGACCAGGTCCAGTACGTGATCATGGGCCAGGTGCTGCAGGCCGGTGCCGGCCAGATCCCCGCCCGCCAGGCCGCCTACAAGGCCGGCATCCCGCTGACCGTTCCCGCGCTGACCATCAACAAGGTCTGCCTGTCCGGTCTCGATGCCATCGCGCTGGCCGACCAGCTGATCCGCGCCGGAGAGTTCGACATCATCGTCGCCGGCGGCCAGGAATCGATGACCAACGCCCCGCACCTGCTGCCCAAGTCGCGTAGCGGCTACAAGTACGGCGCGGTCGAGCTCGTCGACGCCATGGCCTTCGACGGGCTCACCGACATCTTCGACAACATTCCGATGGGTGAGTCGACCGAATCGTTCAACGGCAAGCTCGGCCTGACCCGCGAGGAGCAGGACGAGTTCGCCGCCCGCTCGCACCAGCGCGCCGCGATCGCCCAGAAGAACGGGGTGTTCGACGAAGAGATCACGCCGGTGCTGATTCCGCAGCGTAAGGGTGACCCCATCGAGTTCCGTGAGGACGAGGGCATCCGCGCCGACACCACCGTCGAGTCGCTGGCCAAGCTGCGGCCGGCGTTCAGCAAGGACGGCACGATCACCGCGGGCTCATCGTCTCAGATCTCCGACGGTGCCGCCGCCGTTGTCGTGATGAGCAAGGCCAAGGCCGAGGAGCTCGGGCTCACCTGGCTGGCTGAGATCGGCGCGCACGGCAACGTCGCCGGCCCGGACAACTCGCTCCAGTCGCAGCCGGCCAACGCGATCAAGGACGCGCTGCGCAAGGAGAACCTCACCGTCGCCGACCTCGACCTGATCGAGATCAACGAGGCGTTCGCGGCCGTCGGCATCCAGTCGATGAAGGAACTCGGCGTCGACGAGGACACCGTCAACCCGTCCGGTGGCGCGATCGCGCTCGGTCACCCGATCGGCATGTCCGGCGCCCGGCTCGTCCTCTCGGCGGCCCTCGAACTCAAGCGGCGCGGCGGAGGCACCGGAGCGGCCGCGCTGTGCGGTGGCGGTGGCCAGGGCGACGCGCTGATCCTGCACGTCGCCGTCGGCGACCGGAAGCCCAGCCCGGCTCCTGCCGCGTCCTGACGGGTGGCCGTCTCGCGGCGCGGCGTCGACGTCGCCGAGCTCGTTCGGCGCGCGGTCGATGCGGAACCGCGGGCGGTCGCTCGCCTGATCTCGCTCGTCGAGAACGACTCGCCGGTGTTGCGCGAGGTGGCGGCGGCGCTAGCGCCGTACGGCGGGCATGCCCAGGTCGTGGGGCTGACCGGATCACCCGGTGTCGGAAAGTCGACGTCGACGAACGCGCTCGTCACGGCCCTTCGCGCGGCCGGCAAGCGGGTCGGCGTCCTCGCCGTCGACCCGTCCTCACCGTTCTCCGGCGGGGCCCTGCTCGGCGACCGGGTGCGGATGCAGGACCACGCGACCGATGAGGGCGTCTTCATCCGGTCGATGGCTTCGCGTGGCCAGCTCGGGGGATTGTCGGCGGCGGTGCCGCAGGCGCTGCGGGTGCTCGACGCTGCCGGCTGCGACATCGTCCTCGTCGAGACCGTCGGTGTGGGGCAGGCCGAGGTCGAGATCGCTTCGCTCGCGGACACGACGCTGCTGGTCGTGGCGCCCGGCTTCGGTGACGGGATCCAGGCGGCCAAGGCCGGGATCATCGAGATCGCCGACATCTTCGTGGTGAACAAGGCCGACCGTGATGGCGCCGATCAGGTGGTGCGCGACCTGCGCTACATGCAGTCGCTGGGTGGCCGGCACTCGGACGCGGGGGCGTGGCGTCCGCCGATTGTGAAGACCGTCGCGGCCCGGGCCGAGGGGGTGGACGCCGTCATCGCGGTGATCGAGAAGCACCGGTCGTGGATGGACGAGCACGACGAGCTGGCCCGCCGCCGGCGGACGCGGGCGGCAGCGGAAATCGAGGCCATCGCGGTTGGGACGGTGAAGGTGCGGTTGGCGCAGGTGCACGGGTCGTCGGCGTTGGACGAGGCCGCCGCCCGGGTGGTCGACGGCGACACCGATCCGTACACAGCGGCGGACGAGCTGGTGGCGGCGTTGTAGTCCGGGGAAGAGCCGGCTCCACCCGGTTAGCTGCGGGGAAGAGCCGGCTCCACCCGGTCAGCTGCGGGGAAGAGCCCGCCCCACCCGGTCAGCTGCGGGCAAGAGCGGCGGTTCAGTCGTCCAGCCCGGCGAGGAAGTCGCGGGTGAGGGTGGCGGTCTGCTCGGGGTACTCGAACTGCGGCACGTGGCCACAGTCGGGCAGCACCACCGACTTGCCGGCGGGCAGCGCCTCGTCGACGAACCGGGCGAACCCGGCCGGCACGAGCACGTCCTTCTCGCCCCAGATGAACAGCGCCGGCGGGGTCAGCGACGGCAACCGATCCCAGAACCCGCTCTCGCCGAACGGTTCGTCGAGGTAGACGTTGCGCAACGCGGAGAAGATCGCCAGCCGGTTCTGCCGGATCGTCACCACGCGGACGAACTCGTCTATCGCAGCCTCCAACCATGGCTCGGGCATCCGCTGCGGATCGGCAAACAACCCGCGCAGGCCCCGCATCGCCATCCGGCGCGGCACCCGGACCGGCAGCGCGGCGATCTCGTCGGGCACCAGCCGCACGAACGGCACCAGCTGACGCAGCCTGCGAAACGCCACGGCCGGACACAGCAGCACCAGACCGCGCACCTCGTCCGGCGAGTTGAGCGCCGCCTCGAGGCAGGTTCGTCCGCCCAGGCTGTTGCCGACGAGGACGGCCGGCCGGTCGCACGTCTCTTGCAGGAACGCGAGCAGCCAGTCGCCCAGGTACCGCGCGACGTGCGGAGAGTTGGTGGCCTCGGTGCCGCCGTGCCCCGGCAGATCCGGGGCGAGCACGCGGTAGTCCCTCGACAGTGCCGGGATCAGCGGCAACATCGACGCGTTGGTGGCGCCCAGCCCGTGCACCAGGACCACCGGGGGCGCGTCGACCGGCCCGGACTCGAGGTAAAACGTGTCGAGCCCGCCGGCGCGGACGGTGCGGGTCTGGGTGCGGGTGTCGTCGGCGGCCTCGCCCGGGAAGAGACCGTCGAGCTGCAGCGCGAGGGCGAGGTTGCCCCGGACGGTCAACGCGCCGTCCAGGAACGCCTGCACGCCCGACCGCTCCCCGGAGACGACCTCGGTCAACACCGGGACGGTCGCCCGGACGGTGGTCGTCGGCCGGGCCGGCCCTCCGCGGCGGGCGCTCGCCCGGCCGTCCTCGATGTCGACGGTCCAGTTCGCCATCCCGCCGGCGGTGAACAGCAGGCTGGCCGTGGTGTCGGCCAGGAGCGGGGAGTACATCCCCAGCAACCGCTCGCGCAGCAGGGGCAACAGGTCGTTGTCCGGCACCCGTCCATCCTTGCCGAAGCGGACGAGCCCGGCCCGGCGGGACATGCTACTGCCGGGTAACGTCGGACACACCGGGCGCCGAGCAACGGAGGGTGCATGCGGACACAGATCGGTGGCGGCGTGGACGAGGGGTTCGGCCGCGTCGCGGACGAGTTCCGGCGCAACTTCGCCAGCCGCGGCGACGTGGGTGCAGCGCTGACCGTGCAGCGGGACGGCCGGCCGGTGGTCGACCTGTGGGGTGGCCTGCGCGACTCCGCCCGCGGGCTGCCGTGGCAGCGGGACACGATGGTGCCGGTCTTCTCGACGACCAAGGGCATCTCGGCCCTGGTCGTGGCCTCGCTTCGGTCCAAGGGGTTGCTCGACTGGGACGAGACCGTCGCGAACTACTGGCCGGAGTTCGCCGCGCAGGGCAAGGGCGCGATCACCGTGCGCCAGCTGCTGGCGCACGAGGCCGGGCTCGCAGTGGTCGACGCGCCGTTGCGGTTGAAGGACCTGATGGATCTCGACGCGCTGGCGAAGTCGCTGGCCGCGCAGCGTCCGGCGTGGGCGGCCGGCGAACGGCGCGGTTACCACGCCGTGAGCCTGGGCCTGTACCAGAACGAACTGGTGCGCCGCGTCGATCCGCAGCACCGCACGATCGGCCGGATCCTCGCCGAGGAGTTCGTCGAACCGTTCGGCCTGTCGCTCTACATCGGCCTGCCCGACGAGGTCGACCTCGACTCGGTCGCGGTCCTCGGCCGGCTCGGCCCGCGCGCCGCGCTGCGCCAGCTGTCCGGCGTGCCCTGGCCGCTCGCCCGCCAGCTCGCCGACAAGCGCAGCCCCACCTCACGCTCGTTGGCGAACCCGGCCCTGGCCCGCCCCGAGCGGTTCACCCAGCGGCACGTCCTGGCCCCGGAGCTGCCGTCGTCCAACGGTGTGGGGACGCCCCGCTCGATCGCCGCACTCTACGGAGCGGCCGCCATCGCCGCGCCGAAGCTGCCGATCGACGACGTGACGCTGGCCGAGCTCGCCGCACCGGTCACCGCCCGGGTGCGGACCGACGTGCTGCTGCGGGCCCGTCGCGCCTACGCGCTGGGCTTCAGCCGACCGGTGCCCGAGCACTGGTTCGGTTCGCCCGGTGGACGCAGCTTCGGCACTCCCGGACTCGGCGGGTCGTTCGGCTTCGCCGATCCGGACGCGAAGCTCGGCTACGCCTACGCGCCGAACCGGCTCGGGATCCGGCTCAGCAACGACCCGCGCGAGGCGGCGGTGCGCAGCGCCGTGTACGCCTGCCTGGGCTGAGCGACGCTCAGGCCGGCGGGTCCGCCTCCGACGATTCCTCGACTTCGAGCAGGGAGACTTCGCGCAGCGACGCCTCGTAGGCCGCGTGACCGCCGCGCAGGCCGAACAACCGCTTCGACAGGAGCAGGTACAACACGGCGGCCACGTTCACCGCGAGTACCGCGATCTTCAGCCAACTGATCTTGTCGGTGAGTTCGTAGATCTCGAACGGGATGAACAGGGTCGTGCCGACGACCGCCACGTACTCGCCCCATCGCTTGAGCGACCAGAGCCCGATGCCCTCTACGACCTGGAGCAGGCCGTAGAACAGAATGCCGAATGCGATCAGGTTGAGGGTGGACGGCTTCGCGCGCAGGACCTTCTCGATCGCGTTGACCGTCGTGGAGTCCGACACGTTGAAGTGGATCTGCCGGAAGAACGGCTTCAGCGCGGTGAGATCGCGATCGAACAACTCGTTGATGCTCACCTGCGTGCTCTTCAACTTGAACACGGCGGCCGCCAGCAGCACCAGGATCAGGCCGCGAACCCAGCGTTCGATGGCGAGGGCCCGCAGGATGAACGCGCTGCGCAACGCCCGGCCGCGCAGGAGCACCGGTGCGTCCTCGGCCGGACCGCTGCCGTGCGGATCCCCGAGGACGTAGGTGCCGCAGCGCAGGCAGCGCCATGCGTCCCCGAGCGGCGTCTCGGCTTCGAGCTTGGCCCGGAACTGCGGCTCGGCCGCCGCGTACGTCACGTGGCCCTTGCGGGCGCAGGTGCGAAGGTTCCAGTCCATGAGCGACCAGCGTGCCAGCAGCCGATGTGATGTGTCGATTCCGCTCCGGGCCGCTCGTCGTCATGATGGAGGCCCGATCCGCGGGTCCCGGCACGAGGAGCTGACATGTCGCAATACCTGATCATGATCTACGACAACGAAGCGGCGTACGAGAAGGCGACCGCCGACCTCAACGGCAAGATCATGGCCGGCCACCAGGAGTTCGGCACGAAGAATGCCTCGGTGCTCGCCGGCGGCAACGCACTGCAGCCGGTCAGCACCGCCACGACCGTCCGCCCGGACGGGGCCGGTGGCTTCACGATCACCGACGGGCCGTTCGTCGAGACGAAGGAAGCGCTCGGCGGCTACTACCTGGTCGAGGCCCCGGACCTGGACGCGGCCATCGAGCTGGCGAAGCAGGTCCCGGTGATCGACGGCGGTCTCGAGGTCCGGCCGATCATGGTTTTCAACTGACTTCCTCCGCTGTTGCGGCCGCGGTCGCCGATGCGCACCGTCGCGAGTGGGGCTACGTCCTCGCCGCGACGGTGCGCCTTACGCGCGACATCGATCTGGCCGAGGAGTGCGTGCAGGACGCGTACGCCCAGGCACTGCGCACCTGGGCCGACCGGGGGATCCCGGCGAAGCCCGCGGCGTGGCTGACGACCGCCGCCCGCAACCGGGCGCTGGATGTGATGCGGCGGGATTCGACCTGGAAGCGGCTCATGCCGATGGTGGTCGAGGACGACGTCGTCGAGGAGCGTTCGTTCGAGGCCGGCGAGATCCCCGACGATCGGCTGCGACTGATCTGCACGTGCTGCCACCCGGCCCTCGCCCCCGACGCCCGGATCGCTCTGACGTTGCGCCTGCTCTGCGGACTGACCACCGCCGAGGTCGCGCACTCCTTCCTGGTCAGCGAGCCGACGATGGCCGCCCGGATCACCCGCGCGAAGAAGAAGATCGCCGGTGCCGGCATCCCGTACCGCGTGCCGTCGGCGGCCGAGCTGCCGGGCCGCATCGACGCCGTGCTCAGCGTGGTGCACCTCGTCTTCACGACCGGACACACCGCACCGATCGGTGATCGACTGCGGCGCGGCGATCTCGTCGAGCGGGCGCTGGATCTGGCCCGGATCCTGCACAAGCTGCAGCCGGACAACGCCGACGTCGCCGGCCTCCTCGCACTGATCCTGCTCACCGACGCGCGCCGGGCGACCCGGGTCGACGCGACCGGACGGCTGCTGCTGCTGGCCGACCAGGACCGCTCCCAATGGGATCGGGCCGCGATCGCCGAGGGCATCGCACTGGTGCGGCAGGCGCTGCGCCGCCGCCCGCCGGGCCGGTTCGCGCTACAGGCCGCCATCGCCGCGGTGCATGCCGAGGCGCCGAACTGGGAGGCGACCGACTGGGACGAGGTCGTGGCCCTGTACGGCCTGCTGGTCGAGGTCTGGCCCTCCCCGGTCGTCGCCTTGAACCGGGCGGTCGCCGTCGGGTTCGCCCGCGGGCCCGCGGCCGGGCTGGCCGAGCTCGAGACCCTCGCTGTCGAGCCGCAGCTGGCCGCCTACCCCTACCTGGCCGCCTCGCGCGCCGACTTCCTGCACCGCCTGGGCCGGGACACGGAGGCGCGCGCGGCCTACGACGAGGCGCTCGTGCTCACCGACAACGACGTGGAGCGGCGGTTCCTGCTCGACCGGGTGGCCGCGCTCCCGGGCTGACCGACGAGTTGTCCGTGCTTCCCGTGGCGATCACGCCGCGACGCACGGACGACTCGTGGATAGATTGCTCGAATGGACGACAACGCCGACGTGCTCGTTGTGGGGGCCGGGCTCGCCGGCCTGGTCGCCACCTACGAGCTCACCAAGGCCGGGCGACGGGTCGTCGTGGTCGAGCAGGAGAACCGCAACAACCTCGGCGGGCAGGCGTTCTGGTCGCTCGGCGGCCTGTTCCTCGTCGACACACCCGAGCAGCGCCGAATGGGCATCAAGGACTCCTACGAACTGGCCCGCGCCGACTGGCTCGGCTCGGCCGGCTTCGACCGCGAACGCGAGGACATCTGGCCCCGGCAGTGGGCCGAGGCCTACGTGCGGTTCGCCGCGACCGAGAAGCGCGACTACCTGCACGACCTCGGGCTGCGCTTCACGCCGGTCGTCGGCTGGGCCGAGCGCGGAGCTGGCGAGGCGTCCGGCCACGGCAACTCGGTGCCGCGCTTCCATCTCACCTGGGGCACCGGCCCGGAGGTGGTGCGGATCTTCCTCGAGCCGGTCCTCGAAGCCGAGAAGCGCGGCCTGGTCCGGTTCGAGTTCCGCCATCAAGTGGACGGGCTGATCATCGAGGGCGGCGCCGTTGTGGGCGTGCGCGGGACGGTGCTGGAGCCGACCGGCATCGAACGGGGCAAGGCTTCGTCAAGGGCTCGGGTCGGCGACTTCGACCTGCGCGCGCCGGCCGTCGTCGTCACCTCCGGCGGGATCGGCGGCAACCACGACCTCGTCCGCAAGAACTGGCCGGTCACCCGGTTCGGACCGCCGCCAGAGACGATGATCTCCGGTGTACCGGCGTACGTCGACGGTCGGATGCTCGAGATCACCGAGACCGCGGGCGGCAACATCGTCAACCGCGACCGCATGTGGCACTACACCGAAGGCATCGTCAACTGGGACCCGATCTGGCCCGATCACGCGATCCGGATCATCCCGGGCCCGTCCTCGATGTGGCTCGATGCCACCGGCACCCGACTGCCGCCGCCGAACTTCCCGGGCTTCGACACCAACGCGTCGATGAAGGCGATCCTGGCCGGCGGAGCCGACTACTCATGGTTCGTGCTGAACCAGACGATCATCGAGAAGGAGTTCGCACTCTCCGGCTCGGAGCAGAACCCCGACGTCACCGGCAAGGACCTCAAGCTCACGCTGACCACCCGACTGGCAAAGGGCGCGCCCGGCCCGGTGGAGGCGTTCAAGAAGCACGGCGTGGACTTCGTCGTGGCCGACACGCTGCGTGAACTCGTCGACGGGATGAACAAGATCGCCCGCGGGCCGGAGGTCGACTACGACCAGGTTGAGCGGGAGATCACCGCCCGCGACAACCAGGTGGGCAACAAGTTCGGCAAGGACCTGCAGCTGATGGCGATCAGCAACGCGCGGCAGTACCGCGGCGATCGCCTGACCCGGGTGGTGAGACCGCACCGGCTCCTCGATCCGGCACACGGCCCGCTCATCGCCGTCCGGCTCAACATCCTCACCCGCAAGACACTCGGCGGCCTCGAGACGAATCTCGACTCGCAGGTGATGCGTCCGGACGGATCCGCCTTCCCGGGACTGTATGCCGCGGGCGAGGTCGCCGGCTTCGGTGGCGGTGGCGTCCACGGCTACAACGCGCTCGAGGGCACGTTCCTCGGCGGCTGCATCTTCTCCGGCCGGACCGCCGGTCGCGCGTTGGCCCGGGCGCCCCGGTGACCCGCACGGCGCTCGTCACCGGCGCGTCGTCCGGGATCGGTGCGGCCGTGGCCGCCGCGCTCGCCGAACGCGGGTACCGCGTGTACGGCACGAGCCGGAGCCCCGACTCGATCAAGGAACAGATCCCCGGCGTCGAGTACCTGTCGCTCGACCTCACCGACGACGCGAGCATCGCAGCCTGCGCTGCAGCGGCCGGTGAGGTCGACATCCTGGTGAACAACGCGGGCGAGAGCCAGAGCGGACCGATCGAAGAGCTGCCGATGGACGCGATCGAGCGGCTGTTCCGGACGAACGTGTTCGGTGCGGTGCGGCTGACTCAGCTCCTGCTGCCCGGCATGCGGGCGCGCGGGTACGGACGGGTCGTCATGGTCGGCTCGATGCTGGCGAGCTTCCCGCTGGCCTACCGCTCGTCCTACGTCGCGACCAAGGCAGCGATCAAGGGCTTCGCGACGGCGGCCCGCCGCGAGGTCTCGGGCTACGGCGTCGCCATCACCACCGTCGAGCCGGGCTCGATCAACACCGGCATCGGCGAACGGCGAACGCACTACCTGGCCGACGGGTCAGCGCACACGCACGACTACCGCACGATGATCGACGCGTTGGACGCCAACGAGCGGAAGGGCATCTCCGCGGCGACCGTGGCGGCGACCATCGTGGCGGCGATCGAAGCGGACAAGCCGCGCTCCCTGTACGCGGTCGGCAGCAACGCGCCGCTCGTGTTCGCGCTGCGCCGTGTCGCTCCTCGCGCGGTGGTCGAGAAGATGGTGGCCCGCCGCCACGGACTGCGCTGAGCCGCGCATGGTGACCGCGGTGCTGTCGGTGGTCGCCGGCCTCGAGCTGATCGCCCTCGTCGTCGTTGCCACCCTGCTGATCCGCTCGCGCCGCCAGGTCACCGACCTGCGGCTGCAGTTGGACACTGCGACCCGACCCGCTCCCCGGACAGTGGCCGGGCGGGCGATGAAGGCCTTCGTCGGTACGGCCGTCCGCATGCGCGACCAGGGGGTTGGCGGGTTCCTGGCCAGCTCGTTGGAGGACGTGACGCGCTGGGCGACCGAGGACCGGGCCGAGATCGTCCGCCTGGCCGCCCCGGACGGCACCGTGACCGTGTTCTTCTCCGACATCGAGGACTCGACGACGCTGAAC
This sequence comes from Pseudonocardiales bacterium, assembly GCA_032160745.1. Taxonomy (GTDB): domain Bacteria; phylum Actinomycetota; class Actinomycetes; order Mycobacteriales; family Jatrophihabitantaceae; genus Jatrophihabitans. The sequence continues at coordinate 679 of JAVHVD010000074.1, read as the reverse complement.
GAGCAGCTCGGTGACACCGAATGGGTGAGGGTGCTGGGCGAGCACGAGAAGGTCGTGCGCAGCTGCGTCGACAAGCACGAGGGTCACGTCGTGAAGTCGCAGGGCGACGGCTTCATGGTCGTCTTCCCCGAGCCGGGCGCCGGCGTGCGCGCTGCGGTCGCGCTCCAGAAAGCCCTGCACAACGGGGCGCCGCGTCGGCTGCGGCGGAGTTCGGTCAGCGTGCGGATCGGCCTGCACGTGGGCCCCGCCGTGACCCGCGACGGTGATTACTTCGGGCGCAATGTGGCCCTCGCGGCCCGCGTCGCCGCCTACGCCGACGGCGGCGAGATCCTGGTAAGTGACGAGCTGCGTACCGCTCTGCGCGGCGGGGACGAGTTCGTACTCGCGCCGAAGGGCGAGGTGGAGCTCAAGGGCTTCACCGGTGTCCACGCGCTTTGGGAAGTGCGGTGGCAGGCCTGAAGGCGAGGACGCGGGGGCACACGGCGGTCGGGACCAGCTGCGTTCAGCGGAACGCGTCGAGCCCGGTCAGCTGTGCGCCGAGCACGAGCGTGTGCACCTCGTGGGTTCCCTCGTAGGTGTAGACGGTCTCCAGATTCACCGCGTGCCGCAGCGCCGGATACTCGGTGGTGATCCCGCTGCCGCCGAGGATCGAGCGGGCCTCGCGGCAGATGGCCAGGGC
>JAVHVD010000073.1:0-2868 GCA_032160745.1 Pseudonocardiales bacterium | reverse complement strand
CTGCGGCTGACCGAGAAGGGCTACCGCGTCGGTGTGCTCGAGGCCGGTGCCCGGTTCGCGGACGACGAGCTGCCGGCCACGTCCTGGGACCTGCAGAAGTACCTCTTCCGCCCCGAGGCCGGCTGCTACGGCATCCAGCGCATCGACGTGCTGAAGGACTGCCTGATCCTGTCCGGCGCGGGGGTCGGCGGCGGCTCGCTGGTCTATGCGAACACGCTCTACGAGCCGCTGCCCGCCTTCTACACCGACCCGGCGTGGCGCGACATCACCGACTGGCGCGACGAGCTCGCGCCCTACTACGACCAGGCCAAGCGGATGCTGGGCGTCGCCGAAAATCCGCGGATGACGCCGGCCGACGACGTCCTGCGCCAGGTGGCCGACGAGTTCGGCGTCCGCGACACGTTCCACCCGACGAACGTCGGTGTGTTCTTCGGCGAGCCGGGCGTCGAGGTCGACGACCCCTACTTCGGCGGGGCCGGCCCGCGGCGCAGCGGCTGCATCCACTGCGCCGGGTGCTTCGTCGGCTGCCCGCACAACGCGAAGAACTCGACGACCACCAATTACCTCTACCTGGCCGAGCAGGGCGGCGCCGAGGTGCACCCGCTGACGACGGTGATCGACGTGCGTCCGCTCGCCGGCGGTGGCTACGAGGTGTCCACTGTGCGATCGGACCGGTGGCTGCGAAAGCAACCGCGACGGTTCACCGCCGAGCAAGTCGTATTTTCCGCCGCCGCACTCGGCACGCAGAAGCTGCTGCACCAGCTGAAGGACACCGGGTCGCTGCCGCACATCTCCGACCGGCTCGGCGAGCTGAGCCGGACGAACTCCGAGGCCGTGCTGTCGATGTCGAGCCGCAGCCGGTATGACTTCGCGCAGGGCGTGGCCATCACGTCGTCGATCCATCCCGAGCCGAACACGCACATCGAGGTGTGCCGCTACGGCAAGGGGCAGAACGCGCTCTTCCCACTGACGGCGCCGCTGGTCGACGGCGGCCGGATGCGGCTGCTCCGGTTCCTGCTCATCGTGCTTTTCCACCCCATGCGCTTCCTGCGCAGCTTGCGAGTGCACCGGGCATCCGAGCGGTCGGTGATCCTGCTCGTCATGCAGTCGCTCGACAACTCGCTCACCTCGTTCGGCAAGCGCGGGCTGTTCGGCTACCGGCTGCGGACGAAGCAGGGCACCGGCGAGCCGAACCCCGACTGGATCCCCCTCGCCCACGACGTCGCGCGCAGGTACGCCAAGAAGATCGACGGCGACGCGTTGGGCATGTACGCCGACGCGTTCAACATCCCGTCCACCGCGCACTACATCGGCGGCGCGGCCATGGGTCTCGGTCCGGACGAAGGCGTGATCGACCCGTACCAGCGGCTCTTCGGGCATCCCGGCCTGCACGTGGCCGACGGATCGGCAGTGTCGGCCAACCTCGGTGTCAACCCGTCGCTGACCATCACCGCGCAGGCCGAGCGGGCCATGGCGTTCTGGCCGAACAACGGCGACGCCGATCCGCGCCCCCCGCTCGGCGCCGCTTACCAGCGGCTGACGCCAGTCGCGCCGAAGCGGCCGGCCGTGCCCGATGCTGCGCCGGGTGCGCTGCGGTTGCCGATCGGGCCCCGCCTGATCGTCCCCACCACGGAGAGCAAGTGACCATGACGCCCGCCGACCTGCTTGCCGTGCCCGGCGTACCGGAGTCGACTCTGGACGCCGCGACCTCCGCCGAGCTGCCGGCCGAGGCGCCGCTCGCGCCGTGGAACTGCGCCAGCACCGGGATCGTCTGGCTGTCCCGCGGCGGCCCGGCGGCGCTCGCCGTCGCCGGTAGCGACGTGGCCCGCGGCGCCCGGGCGCCCGTCGTCATCGGCGGGTTGATCTCCTACCGGAGCACTCCGGTCGGCGAGTACCACGAGGTCTTCGGCGGGGTGGCGCTGCGCACCGGTCGCCAGCTCGCCGTGACGATTCCGTTCATGGCGGTCGACTCGCGCGACAGCGTCGTCGGCGGTCGGCAGAACTGGTCACTGCCGAAGGTGCTGGCCCGTTTTACCGGCGAGCCGACCTCGTTGGCGATGACGGCCGAGGGCGACGGCTGGAGCGTGCGAGTGACGGCCAAGCCGATCGCGCCGCGGCTGCCCGTTCGCACGACCGGTCGGGTCATGCAGGCCTGGCCGGACGGCTCGGTGCGCTCGGCCGTGTTGACCGGCCGGGCACGCTCGCGTCCGGCGCTCGTGACAGTCGAGGTGCGCTCGGACGGCAACCTGGCGAGCTGGCTGCGCCCGGGCCGGCACCTCGGTGCGGTCATGACCGACACGGCGTTCACGCTGCCCGAGCCGGGGTAGCGATCAGCCCCAGCAGAGGCAGAACGGGTGCCCGGCCGGATCGGCGTAGACCTGGTACCCCTCGGCCGAATCGGGGTTCTCGGCCGATTTGAGCAGCTTGGCTCCTAGCGCCATGGCTTCGCGATGCGCGCTTTCGACGTCGTCGACGTAAAGGTCGAGATGGATCTGCTGCGGCGTCCCGTCCGGCCAGTCCGGCGCGACGTGATCGGGCGCCAGCTGAAACCCGAGTCGAGGTTGGCCGTCGACGTACACCGAGTGCCAGTCGTCCTCGGCCTCGACCGTGCCGCCGAGAAGCGCGGCCCAGAAGCCGCTCTCCTCACGGAGGTCGGCCGCATCGAACACGACGATCTGTCGCTTGATGTTCATGCGGTCCATCCTCCCCCGCTCTAGAAGGGCGGCGGGTCGTCGGGCGGGTCATTCGACACAGCCCCAAGATCATTCGTCACAGACCGGGGGAACGGCGCCGGCCGGGACGGCGACCCGGCCACACAACCGGACCCAGGGTCCGACTCAGCCGTCGCTGCATCGTGAAACTCGAGAC
>JAVHVD010000072.1:0-12981 GCA_032160745.1 Pseudonocardiales bacterium | reverse complement strand
GGCGCGACACGCGGCGTGTTGCGCCGCAGCGGGGCCAAGACTGATCAGGCGGCGGCGGTCTCCCGGCCGGAGTCGGACGCGGCCGGCTCGAGTGCGTAGGCCAGGATCTCGGCGACATCGCCTACCGGGCGGACGTCCAGCTCCTCGAGCACCTCGGCCGGCACGTCGTCCAGATCCGGCTCGTTGCGCAGCGGGATGAAGATCGTCTTCAGCCCGGCGCGCTGCGCGGCCAGCAGCTTCTGCTTGACGCCCCCGATCGGCAGCACCCGTCCGTTCAGCGTGACCTCACCGGTCATGCCGACGTCCGAGCGAACCGGACGACCGGCGGCCAGCGAGGCCAGTGCAGTCACCATCGTGACGCCGGCGGACGGTCCGTCCTTCGGCACCGCGCCCGCCGGCACGTGCAGGTGGATGCTGCGGTCGAACGCCGCAGGCTCCAAGCCGTGCCCGGACCCGTGCGAGCGAAGGTAGCTCAGCGCGATGTGCGCCGACTCCTTCATCACGTCGCCGAGCTGACCGGTCAGTGTCAGCTTCGCGTCACCGGCCATCGCCGTCGCCTCGATGAAGAGGACGTCCCCGCCGGCGCCGGTCACGGCCAGTCCGGTCGCGACTCCGGGCACCGACGTGCGTTCGGCCGACTCGGGCAGGAAGCGCGGCCGACCGAGAAAGTCGCGCAGGTTGTCCTCGTCCACCGCGATCGGACCGGAGTCGGACGCGAGCCGGGTCGCCACCTTGCGCAACACCCGGGCGAGCGAGCGCTCGAGCTGGCGGACGCCGGCCTCGCGGGTGTACTCCCCCGCGATCCGGTGCAGCGCGCCGTCGCTGACGGTGACCTCGTTGTCGTCGAGCGCCGCACGCGTGAGCTGCCGCGGCAGCAGGTGGGTGCGGGCGATGGAGACCTTGTCGTCCTCGGTGTAGCCGTCGAGGGTCACGACCTCCATCCGGTCGTAGAGCGCGGCCGGGATGGTGTCGGCCACGTTGGCCGTCGCGAGGAACAGCACGTCGGACAGGTCGAGATCGACCTCGAGGTAGTGGTCGCGGAACGTGTGGTTCTGCGCCGGGTCGAGCACCTCGAGCAGGGCGGCGGCCGGGTCGCCGCGGAAGTCCGAGCCGACCTTGTCGATCTCGTCGAGCAGCACGACCGGGTTCATCGATCCGGCCTCGGTGATCGCACGGACGATGCGCCCGGGCAGCGCGCCGACGTACGTGCGCCGGTGGCCGCGAATCTCGGCCTCGTCCCGCACACCGCCGAGCGCGACGCGGACGAACTTGCGGCCGAGGGCACGGGCGACCGACTCGCCGAGCGACGTCTTGCCGACGCCGGGCGGGCCGACGAGCGCGAGCACCGCGCCGGAACCGCGTCCGCCGACGACCTCCATGCCGCGCTCCGCGCGCCGGGCGCGGACAGCCAGGTACTCGGTGATCCGGTCCTTGACGTCGTCGAGGCCGTGGTGGTCGGCGTCCAGCACCTCGCGGGCGGCGACCACGTCGGTAACGTCGGTGGTCCGCTCGGACCAGGGCAGTTCGAGGACGGTGTCGAGCCAGGTACGGATCCAACCTGCCTCGGGGCTCTGGTCGCTGGCCCGCTCGAGCTTGCCGACCTCGCGCAACGCGGCCTCACTGACCTTCTCGGGCAGGGCGGCCGACTCGACGCGGCCGCGGTAGTCGTCCGCGCCGTCCGGCTCGTCCTCCCCCAATTCCTTGCGGATGGCCGACAGCTGCTCGCGGAGCAGGAACTCGCGCTGCCGCTTGTCCATGCCCTCGCGGACGTCGTCACGGATCTTCTCGCTGACCTCGAGCTCGGCGAGGTGCTCGCGGGCCCACTCCGAGACGAGCGCGAGCCGCGCCGTCACGTCGGGGGTCTCCAAGAGCTCCCGCTTCTGCTCGTCGGACAGGTACGGCGCGTAGCCGGCCATGTCGGCGAGTTCGGACGGGTCGGTGATCTTCTGGACGGAGTCGACGACCTGCCAGGCGTTGCGCCGCTGCAGGATCGCGATCACGACCGACTTGTAGACGTCGGCCAGCTCGCGGACGGCGTCGGTGACCGGCTCCTCCTCGACGGGCTCGGCCTCCACCCACAGGGCGGCGCCGGGGCCGGGGACGCCGGAGCCCAGGCGGGCGCGGCGACCGGCGCGCAGGACGGCGGCCTGCTCGCCACCGGGTAGCCGGCCCACCTGCTCGATCTCGGCGATGACGCCGTAGACGGGGTAGCGGTCGGCCAGGCGCGGAGCGAGCAGGAGTTGCCCGTTCGAAGCGGCCCGCGCGGCGTCGATGACGGCACGGGCATCACTGTCGAGCTCGATCGGCACAACCATGCCCGGAAGGACGACCAGATCAGGCAGGGACAGGATCGGAAGGGTAAGGACATCGGACATCAAATTGCCTCAATTCTTGAGTCTTATCGGCTCAAGTCCACGGCCCGGGGAATTGTTCCGGAGGCTGCCTCCGTACGCCCTCAGCGAACACCGACGAACGCGATGAGCGCTCGCACGAAGAGCCCGCCGCCGCGCGACCGAAGGGAGCTTGCGGTCGGTGCGACGACGGGCCCGAGCGGAGTGAGGGGCTCAGAGGAGCTCCGAGTCCGGCGGATTAAGACGGTACGTGCGGCATGATCGCGTCCGGCGGGATGACGCCGAGACGACCGGTCTGGTAGTCCTCCAGCGCGGTCTGCAACTCGTCGCGGGTGTTCATCACGAACGGCCCGTAGTGCACCATCGGCTCGTTGATCGGCTCGCCACCGAGCAGGATCACCTCGAGCGAGCTCGTGCGGCTGTCCTGCCTGAGATCCGCGGCCAGCGTGATGCGGTCACCGGCACCGAAGACGGCGAGCTGCCCAGCGTGGATCGGCTCCTGCTTCGGCCCGACGGTGCCCGAGCCGGCGTAGACGTAGGCCAACGCGTTGTAGGTCGGCTGCCACGGCAGCGAGAGCTGCGCGCCGGCGGCGACCGACGCGTGCAGCAGGGTGATCGGCGTGTGCGTGGAACCGGGACCCTTGAACTTACTTCCCTGGGGCCCCTCGACCTCGCCGGCGATGACCCGCAGCAGTGCACCGCCGTCGGCGCTCGCGAGCAGCAGCAGGTCCGACGCTTCGACCGGCTGGTAGGCCGGCTTGAGGAACTTGTCCTTCGCCGGCAGGTTCACCCAGAGCTGGAAGCCGTTGAACAGGCCGCCGTCCTCGACGAGCTTCTCCGGCGGAGTCTCGATGTGCAGCAGCCCGGCGCCCGCGGTCATCCACTGGGTCGAACCCTCGCGGATGACGCCGCCACCACCGTGGGTGTCCTGGTGGATGAACTGGCCATCGATCAGGTAGGTAACAGTTTCGAAGCCGCGGTGCGGGTGCCAGCTGGTCCCGCGGGGCTCACCGGCGGCGTAGTCCACCTCGCCCATCTGATCCATCATGATGAACGGGTCGAGGTACTTGTAGGCGATGCCGGCCATCGTCCGACGGACGGGAAAACCCTCGCCCTCGTAACCGGTCGGCCCGGTCGAGATCCCGAGGACCGGGCGCTCGGTGTCACCGAGCCCTGCGGTCTTGATTCGCGGCAGAACCAACGTGTCAGCCGTTACGGCAGCCATTCCAAACTCCGATCTTCCTTTGCGCAAGCGCTCATCGGGCGAATTCGCTCCGCCCCTCGCTCGCTGCGCTCGCTGCGATGGTCGCTCATCGCACGCTCCTAAAGTGATTGCAGATGCAACTGGTTGGGGAACATGACCGGCGGGCACGGTATTCCACTGATGACACGACACCCACTGGAGGACGAGACAGATGCTGTACGGCAAGGAGCACGTCGAGCGCTACCAGGAGACCGGCGGCGCCGAGGGATACGAGTGGCGCAACGGGACAACGATTCTGCTGCTGCACACGACGGGTCGCAAGTCCGGCGAGGAGCGCGTCCACCCGCTGATCTTCCGCGAGTGGGAGGGCGCCTACCTCATCGTCGCCTCCAAGGGCGGCGATCCCAAGCCGCCGGAGTGGTACCTCAACCTGCAGGAGAACCCGGACGTCACCATCGAGATCAAGGACGACGTCTTCAAGGCCAGGGCACGGACGGCCACGGCCGCCGAGAAGCCCGCGATGTGGCAGCACATGGTCGAGGCCTGGCCGGACTACTCGAACTATCAGAAGAAGACCGACCGCGACATCCCGGTCGTCGTCCTGGAACGGGCATGACAAGCTGACGGCATGGCTTCCGAGAAGAGCAGCACGGGCGACGCGGCCAAGGACAAGTTTCGCGAGGCTCTGGAACGCAAACGGAACAAGCAGCATCCGCACGAGGCCGCGTCGCAGAACGATTCGAAGGTCCACGACGAGCGCAGCGCAGCCGGCGGCAAGCGCACGTTCCGCCGCAAGAGCGGCTAGCTGACAGCACAGTATTTGCAATGCGTTGTCCTATAGTTGCAGGGTGGCGCGACATCTTGCCGAGGTGGCCAAGCAGGCCGGGGTCAGCGAAGCGACCGTGAGCCGGGTGCTGAACGGCAAGCCCGGGATCTCCGACGCGACTCGCGCGGCGGTGCTCACCGCCCTGGACGTCATCGGGTACGAGCGGCCGACCCAACTGCGCCGCGGCCGGGCCCGGATGGTCGGCCTCGTCGTACCCGAGCTGCAGAACCCGATCTTCCCGGCGCTGGCCGAGGTGATCAGCGGCGGGCTGGCGCAGCGCGGCTTCAACGCCGTTCTTTGCACCCGCACCGGCAGCATGTCCGAGACCGAGTACGTCGACATGCTTCTCGAACGCCAGGTGTCCGGGATGGTGTTTGCCGGCGGCCAGTACGCCGAGGCCGAAGCTCCCCACGACCACTACGAACGGCTGCTGAAGCTGCGGCTGCCCGTGGTCCTCATCAACGCCGCCGCCGACAACATCGAGTTCCCCAGGGTGTCGACCGACGACGCGGTCGCCGTCGAGCAGGCATTCGCGCACCTGACCTCGCTGGGTCACGAGCACATCGGGCTCATCCTCGGTCCGCCCGACCACATGCCCTCCCAGCGCAAGTTCGCTGCGTACGAGGCCGTGCTGGGCCGGACCGGCGGCAGCTCGGTTCCCGAGTTCGTGGAACGCACGATGTTCTCGCTCGAGGGCGGGCAGGCCGCGGCCAATCGACTCATCAGCCAGGGCGTCACCGGGATCATCTGTGCCAGCGACCCCCTCGCGCTGGGCGCCGTGCGTGCAGTACGCCGCCGCGGGTTGGACGCGCCGAAGGACGTGTCGGTCGTCGGCTACGACGACTCGGCGTTCATGAACTGCACCGATCCGCCGCTGACGACCGTTCGCCAGCCGATCGAGGCGATCGGCCGGGCCGCCGTCGCGATGCTGACCGGGCAGATGGAGGGCGCCCTCGTGCCCGCCGAAGAACTTTTCTTCGAGCCCGAACTGGTCGTCCGCGGCTCGACGGCACCGGCTCCGGCGCGGGCCACCACTCTCGACGCCTGACCGGCTGCAAGCGCTTTCCCCCGCATATCCCCGTGCTCCCTGCGCCGGGTCGGCCAGATCCTGCCCGGCTCCGGCCGTCCAGACTCGACGCCGCGAGCACTAACCGAGTTTAGTCTCGATTCTGCAAATTTCCGTCTAAGTCTTGCAGTCATTTGTCGAGCGTGCGTAGTCTCCTGTCACTCGAGAGGGGACGATGTGCCGACTGAGCTCAACGCTGGACAACCGTGGTGGCGCGACGCCGTCGTCTACCAGGTGTACGTCCGCAGCTTCGCCGACTGCAACGGGGACGGGACCGGCGACCTCGCCGGGGTGCTCGACCGATTGCCGTACCTGCGCGAGCTCGGCGTCGATGCACTGTGGTTCAGCCCGTGGTACCCGTCGCCGATGGCCGACAGCGGCTACGACGTCGCTGACTACCGCGCCATCGACCCGCTCTTCGGCAGCCTGCAGCAGGCCGAGGAGCTGATCACCCGAGCCCTCGATCTCGGGATCCGCACGATCGTCGATGTCGTTCCCAATCATGTCTCCGACCAGCACGAGTGGTTCCGGGCGGCGCTGGCCGCCGCACCGGGGTCACCCGAGCGCGCCCGGTTCTGGTTCCGCCCCGGGCTGCACGACGGTGAGCAGCCGCCCAACGGCTGGCAGTCCATGTTCGGCGGCCCCGCCTGGACGCGGACCAAGGACGCGGACGGCGTACCCGGTGAGTGGTACCTGCACCTGTTCGCGCCCGAGCAGCCCGACCTCAACTGGACCCACGCCGAGGTCTGGCACGAGCACGAGGACGTGCTGCGTTTCTGGTTCGACCGCGGCGTGGCCGGTATCCGCATCGACTCGGCCGCGCTGCTGATCAAGGACCCGGAACTGCGCGACGACCCGGACCCCGAGACCGGCGAGCAGCCGTTCACCGACCGCGATGAGTTGCACGACGTCTACCGCGGGTGGCGCCTCGTGGCGGACTCCTACCCGGAGCCGCGGGTGCTGGTCGGCGAGGTGTGGTTGCCGGACGCCGCGCGGTTCGCCCGGTACCTGCGCGCCGACGAGCTGCACACCGCGTTCAACTTCGACTTCCTGGCCTGCCCGTGGAAGCCGGCGTCGCTCCGCGCGTCGATCGACACCACGCTCGCCGCCCACGCCCCGGTCGACGCGCCGGCGACCTGGGTCCTCGCCAATCACGACGTCACCCGCACGGCCACCCGCTACGGCCGGGCGGACACGTCCTTCTCCTTCGAGGCGAAGCGCGAAGGCACGCCCACCGATCTCGCGCTCGGCACCCGCCGGGCGCGGGCCGCGGCGCTGCTGACGATGGCGCTGCCCGGATCCCTCTACATCTATCAGGGCGAGGAGCTTGGGCTTCCCGAGGTGGACGTGCCGGCCGAGCGCCGCGAGGATCCGATGTACTTCCGTTCGGGCGGCGTCGACCCCGGCCGCGACGGCTGCCGCGTGCCGCTCCCCTGGTCCGGGGACCGGCCGCCGTACGGATTCAGCCCCGACGGAGCGCGCGCGACTTGGCTGGATCAGCCGGCCGACTGGGCGGCACTCAGCGTCGCCGCACAGTCCGCCGACCCCGACTCGATGCTCTCGCTGTACCGCGCCGGACTGCAGCAGCGGCGCAGGCGCCTGGCCGGCGCCGATGCGCCGTTCGAGTGGATCGCCACCCCGCCTTCGGTGCTCGCCTTCCGCCGCGGGCCGCGCTTCGCCTGCTACGTCAACTTCGGCTCGGAGCCGGTGGACCTACCGTCCGGCGCGAGCGTCCTCGTCACCAGCCACCCACTCGAAGGAGGTCGACTGCCGACGGACGCATCCGTGTGGCTGGACCAGGCATCTCAATAGCAACCGGTACCCGGGCGACAGCCCGGGACCACGAACAAGGAGTGACGATGAAGCCAGCGCGCCTCAGCGCCTCGATCGCCGTGCTTGTCGCGGCCAGCCTCTTGGCTGCGGGGTGCTCCAGCTCGAAGTCGAAGACGACCAACACCGGATCGTCTGCCGCGAACAAGCCCGTGACGATCAGCGTCGCCTCCTTGATCCCGGGCAGCACGAAGGAGGCCACCCAGCAGTTCAACAACCAGGTGGCCCAGTTCGTGAAGGCGAACCCCACGATCAAGGTGAAGTCCGTCCAGTACCAGTGGACCGGGCCGACCTTCGCCGCCAAGCTCGCGGCCGGCACGCTGCCGACCGTCTTCACGGTGCCGTTCACGGACGGCCGGACGCTGGGCGAGAACGGCCAGCTCGCCGACCTCACCAAAGAGGTGAAGGCGCTGCCGTACTTCACCAAGTTCAACCCCGGCGTCATCGCCGAGGGAACCACGTCCGACGGCAAGGTGATCGCCGTCCCCACCGCCGCCTACGCGCAGGCGCTGCATTACAACCGCAAGCTCTTCCAGCAGGCCGGCCTCGACCCGAACAGCCCGCCCAAGACCTGGGACGAGGTGGTGGCCGACGCCAAGCAGATCACCCAGAAGACCGGCAAGGCCGGCTTCGCGGAGATGGGCAAGAACGACAACAGCGCGGGTTGGATCTTGACCACGCTCGCCTACTCGCTCGGCGGCCGGATGGAGGAGGGCACCGGCAAGGACGCGAAGGCGACGCTCGACAACGACGCGACCAAGCAGGCGCTGCAGATGCTCCACACCCTGCGGTGGGACGACAAGGCGATGGGCTCGAACTTCGACTGGGGCTGGAGTGACATCAACCAGGCCTTCGCTGCCGGCCAGGTGGGCATGTTCGTCAACGGCTCGGACATCTACACCAACCTCGTCCAGGCCTCGAAGATCGATCCGAGCATCTACGGCGTGACGACGATCCCCGTCGCCGCCAACGACCAGGCCGGCGTCCTCGGCGGCGGCACTCTCGCCGCCGTCCGTCCGGATGCCAACGCCGCAGAAAAGGCGGCCGCGGTGAAGTGGATCGACTTCTTCTACGAGCAGCCGCTGATCGACAAGACCCAGGCGATGCGCAACGCGCAGACGCTCATCGCGTCCAAGCAGCCCGTCGGCGTACCGGCACTGCCGGTGTTCGACGAGACGCAGTACAAGCTGGCCAACACCTGGATCAAGTCGTACATCAACGTGCCGCAGGAGCAGATGTCGCCGTTCACCACCGGGATCTTCGACCAGAAGCTGATCCCCGAACCCGCGGCGTCGACCCAGAGCGTTTATCACGCGTTGGATTCGGCGGTCCAGGCCGTGCTCACGAACAAGAGTGCGAACATCGACCAGCTGCTCAAGACCGCCAATGGCGTGGCGCAGAGCGCGATCCAGCAGGGCAAATAGCGCCCTGAAGACGCCGGGTGGCCGGGGGTGCACGCAGGCCCCCCGGCCGCCCGGGCTCGGCCCGCGGGAACGGCGAAGGGGAACCAGCAGGTGTTGATGACCAGGCAGCAGGCGGTCCGCGCGGCAGGCGGGCGGCGGCGGCGACGCACTCCGGCGACCTGGGCCCGCAACGGTGGCGTGACCAACCTGCTGTTCATGCTGCCGATGCTGGCGGTGTTCGGCGCGTTCTCGTGGTACCCGATCGTGCGCACGGTGACGATGGCGTTCCAGCACACCAACCTGGTGCAGCCGGCCGAATGGGTGGGCTGGCAGAACTTCCGCAACGTGTGGAACGACCCGATCTTCCCGACCGCCGTGAGGAACACCCTGTGGTTCGCGGGGCTGGCGCTGGTCTTCGGCTACCCGCTGCCACTTGCCGCTGCGGTGCTGATGAGTGAGCTCCGCCGGTTCCGCGGCATCTTCAGCATCCTCGCCTACCTGCCGGTCGTGATCCCTCCGGTGGTGGCGGTGCTGCTGTGGAAGACCTTCTACGACGGCGGCTCGAACGGCGTGTTCAACACCGTGCTCGGCTGGGTGCATCTGGGACCGTACCCCTGGTTGCAGTCCTCCGACTGGGCCATGCCGTCGCTGGTCCTCGAGTCGACCTGGGCCAACGCGGGCGGGACGGTGATCATCTACCTCGCCGCCCTGAAGGGCGTGAACCGCGAGCTGTACGAAGCCGCGTCCATCGACGGTGCCGGTGTGTGGAAAAAGGTCTTCCACGTCACGATCCCGCAGCTTCGGGGCGTGCTGCTGGTGACGATGATCCTGCAGATCATCGGCACCGCTCAGGTGTTCCTCGAGCCGTACCTGTTCACGTCCGGCGGCCCCAACAATTCCACCATCACGGTGCTGCTGCTCATCTACAACTACGCCTTCGGCAACAGCCTGGGCGGCGACTACGGCAGCGCCACCGCGCTCAGCCTCATGCTCGCCGCGTTCCTGGCCGTGTTCTCGTTGATCTACCTGCGAGTCACGAGGGCGTGGAGCGACTGATGATGCTGCCTTCCGTCGCCGCCCTCCGCTCCGCTCCTCGCTCGCTGGCGCTCGCTGCGATGCTCACGAAGGGTGGCTCCTCATGACCACCACCGCCTTCCGCCCACCGACCGAGACCGCCGAGCCGAACACCACCGCGGCCGCGCGCGTGACCGACGACGACGGCGGCGTGCTCTCGGCCGCCGAGTGGCGACGGCCCCGGGTCCGGTTCACGGTGGGGACGGCGCAGGCGCTGTTGTTCGTCGGGCTGCTCGTCCTTGGGCTCGGTCCGCTGCTCTGGCTCGCCAAGTCGGCCATCACACCGACGGCCGACACCATCAGCCGGCCGATGTCGCTGTTCCCCGGTGGCTTCGCGTGGCACAACGTGAGCACGGCGTGGACCGACGTGCGCGTCGGCCGCTACTTCTGGAACACGATCCTGCTGGCGTTCGGCTCGTGGGTGTCCCAGCTGGTGGTGGCTACGACCGGCGGCTTCGTACTGTCGGTCCTGCGGCCGAAGTACGCGACGTTCGTCACCGGCCTGCTGCTCGGCACGCTGTTCGTCCCCGCGGTCGTGCTGCTCGTGCCGCTCTACATCGAGATCGTGCACCCGCCGGTGATCCACACCAGCTTCATCGACAGCTACTGGGCGGTGTGGCTGCCGGCCGGCGCCAGCGCGTTCAACGTCGTGCTGGTGAAGCGCTTCTTTGACAACCTGCCACGGGAGGTGTTCGAGGCCGCGAAGGTCGACGGGGCCGGGGCATTCCGGCTGTTCTTCTCCGTGGTGTTGCCGATGTCGCGCCCGATCCTCGGCGTGGTCTCGGTGTTCGCAGTGCTCGCGTCGTGGAGGGACTTCCTCTGGCCGCTGCTGGTGCTGACCAATCCGGACGAGCAGCCGCTGTCGGTCCGGCTGCCGTCCATCCAGCCGCAGACCGAACTCGGCGTGTTCCTGGCTGCGCTGTTCATCGCGACGCTCGTGCCCATCGCCGCGTTCTTGATCTTCCAGCGATCGTTCCTGCGCGGGTCGGGCCTAGGCGGAGCCGTGAAGGGATGAATGGGTGCGGAGCCGTGAAGGGATGAGCCGTGAAGGGATGAGTGGGTGCGGAGCCTCAAGGGATGACCGGCCAGGCCTCCCAGTGCTCGCTCGGCGCGTAGTGGCCCCGGTAGAAGATCAACGGGTGGCGCTGCGGGTGCGAGTGCAGCGCCCGGACCGCGCCGACCACGATCGTGTGGTCACCGCCGTCGTGCTCGCCCATCAGCTCGCAGTCGATCCAGGCCGAGACGCCGTCCAACACCGGTGAGCCGAGCGGGCTGGCGGTCCAGCCGACGCCGGCGAACCGGTCGATGCCGGTCCGCGCGAACTGCTCGCTGAGCTGCGCCTGGTCGTGCGCGAGCACGTTGATGCAGAAGCGGCCGAGCTCGCGGATCCGCGGCCAGGTGGTGGACGTGCGGGCCGGGCTGAAACTGATCAATGGCGGATCGAGGGAGAGGGAGACGAACGCCTGGCAGGTGAAGCCCAGCGGCTCGTCCGACATTGACGTCACCACGACGACGCCGCTCGTGAACGTGCCGAGCACCGCACGCATGACCTGCGGCGTGACCTCGTCGACCTGGTTCTGCTCCACTGCGCTCGACCCTACCTAGTGCGGCGACCCCCAGTCTGCCAAGCTGGCCAGGTAGAACACGTTCTCGTTCACCAAGTCAAGGGGGCCGGACGCATGGCGGGCATCTGCGAGGGGCGGGTCGTCATCGTCACCGGCGCCGGCCGAGGCATCGGCGCCGAACATGCCCTCGAGTTCGCTCGGCAGGGCGCGAAGGTCGTGGTGAACGACATCGGCGGCGCCCTGGACGGAAGCGGCTCGGACGCCACCCCGGCTCAGGAGATCGTCGACCGCATCACGGCCGCCGGCGGCGAGGCGGTCGCCAGCTACGACGACGTCACTGACTGGGATGCGGCGGCGCGGCTCGTCCGCACGGCGATCGAGGTCTTCGGCCGCCTGGACACCCTGGTGAACAACGCCGGCGCGGTCCGCGACCGGATGTTCGTCAACATGTCGGCGGACGAGTGGGACGCCTCGATCCGTATCAACATGCGGGGCCACTTCTGCCCGACCCGGCACGCGGCTGCCTACTGGCGCGACGAGGCCAAGGCCGGCAACGCCGTCGACGCCCGGATCGTCAACACCAGCTCCGGCGCCGGGCTGATGGGCAGCATGGGGCAGGCCAATTACGGAGCAGCGAAGGCCGCGATCGCCGCGCTGACGCTGATCCAGGCCGCCGAGCTCGCGCGCTACAACATCACGGCCAACGCCATCGCGCCGTCCGCCCGCACCCGGATGACCGAGGCCGTGTTCGCCGACATGATGGCCGAGGTCCAGGACGGGTTCGACGCCATGGCGGCGGCGAACATCGCGCCGCTGGTGGTGTGGCTCGGCAGCAGCGAGTCCGCCGACGTCAGCGGGCGGGTGTTCGAGGTCGAGGGCGGCAAGATCTCGGTCGCCGACGGGTGGCAGCACGGCACCCCCATCGATCGCGGCCGGCGGTGGGACCCGGCCGAGGTAGGGCCGGCCGTGCGCGACGTGCTGCAGAAGGCGCGCCCGCCGGCGCCGGTGTACGGGGCGGGTTGAGCCCGGTCAGCGGCCGTGTTCTTGCGCACGGTAGTTCGGCTCGCTCGGCTGCTCGATCGCGAACGAGTTCGTGAACTTCGCGCCGCTGTTCGCGAGCGAGTTGAGGTACGGAGCCTGAGTGCTGCCGAAGTTGAACTCGCCTTTTTGTTCTCGAAGACGACGATCACCACGTGGTCGGGCCGAGGGACGCCAGCGACGGCGCCCGCTCCCGGCGCGCCGATCGAGCTCGCCACGACTGCGCCGGCCGACGCCCTCCCGGACCGTTTGACCGCCGCCGCGGGTGGGGAGGATCAAACCCACCATGGGCCGCGAAACCACGACCGACCGCCAACAGCCGCCGCTCGGTGGCTCTACCGTGAGCCCGTCGCTGGTCGCCGGGCGTTACGAACTGCACGGCGTGCTCGGCCGCGGCAGCATGGGCACCGTCCACGGCGGCCGCGACGTCGTCCTCGACCGTCCCGTCGCGGTGAAGATCTTCCCGCCCGCGTCCGCCGATCCGCAGCAGACGGCGCGCTACGAGCAGGAGGCACGCCTGCTGGCCCGGCTGAGTCATCCCGGGCTGGTCATGGTGTTCGACGCCGGGATCGACGCGTCGGTGGACGACGATCCCAAGCCCTATCTGGTCATGGAGCTGGTGCG
>JAVHVD010000071.1:0-3939 GCA_032160745.1 Pseudonocardiales bacterium | reverse complement strand
GTCGGCGATGTCGCGCAGGTCTATGTCGTCGAGGCGGACCGCGCCGGTCGTCGGGTCGTAGAAGCGCGAGATCAGCTTCGCGATCGTCGTCTTGCCGGCGCCGGTCGCGCCGACCAGCGCGACCGTCAGGCCGGCCGGTATCTCCAACGACAGCTCGGGCAGCACGGGACGGTCGGCGCGGTAGGCGAAGGAGACGCGGTCGAGGGATACCGCGCCGCGCGCGGGTAGCGCGAGTGGCGTCGGCGCGACCGGCTCGGGCACGCCGGGCGGCTCGGCCAGGACGATGGCAATCTTCTCCAGCGCGGCGGTCGCCGACTGCAGCGAGTTGTAGAAGACGCCGACGTCCTGCATCGGGTCGTAGAACTGCCGAAGGTAGAGCAGGAAGGCGGTGAGCACGCCGAGCTCGAGGCCCCCGTTGGCGACCCGGTAGCCACCGACGAGCAGCACCGCGACGGTGGCCACGTTGCCGATCAGCGCGGTGCCCGGGATGAAGTAGGCCTGCAGGTTGAACGTCTCGCGGTTCGCGTCGCGGTAGCGCTCGTTGAGGTCGGCGAAGATGGCGTCGTTGCGCTTCTCGCGGCGGAACGCCTGGACGGCCCGGATGCCGGTGAACGTCTCGACGATGTTGACGATCATCGTCGCGACCGTCTCGCGGGTGCGGCCGAACGCGGCGGCGGCTCGGGGGGAGAACCAGCGGTACAGCAGCCACAGTGGGATCAGCGAGGCGAGCGCGATGACCGCCAGCGGGGGGTCGAGCACCAGCAGGAGCACCGCGATCGCCGTGCTGTTGAACAGCGCGGTCAGCAGCCCGTCCAGCCCGCTGTCGAGCAGCTCGGTCAACGTGTCCACGTCGGACGTCAGCCGGGAGATGACCTTGCCGGACGTGAACCGCTCGTGGAACGCCACGGACAGCGCCTGCATGTGGTCGAAGCCGCGGCGGCGCAGGTCGTAGAGGATGTCCTGGCCGATGACCCCGCTGCGCATGACGAACACCGACCGCAGGCCGCCAGAGACCAGCGCCGCGGTGAGCAGCGAGGCGCCGACGACCAGCAGCGAGGTGTAGTCGCCGGCCGAGGCGGCCGGCAGCGAGTCGTCGATCGCTATCCCGACCAGCAGCGGTGCCGCCATGGTGGCGGCGACCTGCACCAGCACGATCAGCAGCACGCCGACGATTCGCCGCTTGTACGGACGGACCAGCTCACCGAGCAGCCGGCGGCCCTGCGCGCGGAGCTTGATGCCCCGCGCGACGGCGTCCTGGGCGTCGGCCTTGGCCTTCTCCTCGGGCGTGAGGCGACCCTGCCAGGTGACGACCTCGGACCCGTTCTCGATCACCTCGCTCACGTCGCCACCCCTTCCAGCTCGGAGGACTGGCTGAGCAGCATCCGGTAGGCGGGGACGGTGTCGAGGAGGTCGCGGTGCGTGCCCACTGCGGCGATCCGGCCGTCGGCCAGCAGCGCCACCCGGTCGGCCAGCATGACGGTGGACGGACGGTGGGCGACGACGAGCGCGGTCGTGCCGGCGAGCACGCGGCGCAGTGCTTCCTCGACCTGGGACTCGGTGTGCACGTCCAGCGCCGAAAGCGGGTCGTCGAGGACGAGCACCCGCGGGCGGCCGAGCACCGCCCGGGCCAGCGCGAGCCGCTGTCGCTGGCCGCCCGACAGCGACAGTCCCTGCTCGCCGATCCGCGTGTCGAGGCCGAAGGGCAGGTCGTAGACGAAGTCGGCCTGGGCGACGTCGATCGCCTCGTGGACGTCGTCGTCGGTGACCCCGGCCCGGCCCAGGGTGAGGTTCTCGTGGACGCTGGCCGAGAAGAGCGTCGCGTCCTCGAACGCGGTGGTGACGGTGTGCCGGAGCTGGTCCAGGCGCAGATCGCGGACGTCGACCCCGCCGATCAGCACCCGCCCACCGGTGACGTCGTAGAGCCGGGGGACCAGGGCGGTGAGCGTCGTCTTGCCCGATCCGACGCCGCCGACCAGGGCCATCGTCTCCCCGGCCCGCAGCTCGAGGTCCACCCCGCGCAGCACGTCGACGTCGGAATCGGCGAAGCGGAAGTGCACGTCCTGGAAGACCAGGGTGGTGCCCGTCTCGGCGACGACCGGCTGTTCCGGATCGAGGATGGACGACTCGGTGTCGAGCACCTCGAAGATCCGCCGGCAGGCGCTACCGGCCTCCTCGGTCAGCGCGAGCAGCCAGCCGAGCATGATGATCGGCCAGATGAGCTGCAGGAACAGCGCGACGAACGCGACCAGGTCGCCGAGCGACATCGCGTGGTGGGCCGTGGCGTACACGCCGCCGACCGTGACGAGCGCCAGGATGATCTGGGGCAGGCCCTCGAGCATTGCCCAGAACAGACCGAGCGTGCGGATCTTCGTCAGTTCGGCGCCGCGTAGCCGCTCGGCGTCGGCGCGGAACCGGGTGAGCATGTAGGCCCGGCGGCCGAAGGACTTGATGACCCGGATGCCCTGCGCGGACTCCTCCACCGACGTCGCGAGGTCACCGGTGAGGTCCTGGGCCCGACGGGCGTCCTGGCTGTAACGCAGCTCGAAGCGTCGGGTGGTGACGACGAGCGGCACCATCGACACCAGGACGATCAGGCCCAGCCAGACCTGGATGTTGATGAGCAGCACCAGCACCACGCAGATGGTGAGCGTGCTCGCGAACAAGAAGACCGCGGCCAGGCCGATGAACCGGCGCAGCGTCGACAGGTCGGTCGTCAGCCGGGAGAGCAGCTGGCCGGAGGGCCACCGGTCGTGGAACGCCACCGGCAACCGCTGCAGATGCGCGAACAGGTCCCGGCGCAGATCGGTCTCGACACCGAGCGCGGCGACGGCCATGGCCCGGCGCCGGGCGAAGAACAGGCCGGTCTCGATCACCCCGAGCAGGAGCGCCACGGCGCTGAGCGGCCAGAGGCCGGTTGTGTCGTGGTGGCGGATCGGGCCGTCGACGACCCGGCCGATCACGAGCGGGACGAGGGACTGGGCCAGCATGGCGCCGGTGGCCGAGGCGAACATGAAGATGATCGCGCCCCGGTGCGGACGGGCCCAACGGCGCAGCCGGAGCAGGGTGGCCAGGGTGCTCTTCTGCCCGGCCACCGCCTCGGTATGCGCGGGCGTCGTCACATCTGTCGACGGTACCGACCCGGTGCGAGCCCCTTTACTCCTCTTTGCGGCGGACGCCGAGCAGGATGTCGTCCCACGACGGGACGCGGGCGCGGGCCGCCCGCTCTTCCTCGGACTCCTCGCGGCGGGTGACACCGAGTTTGCGCAGCGCGCCCACACCCTGTGCGGCGGCCGGTCGGGTGGCCGGGTCGGTGATGCCCAGCGGCAGCGGCGGGGCGTCGAACTGGGCGGACGCCGCGGCCGGCACCAGCGGAGGCACGTGCCGCGGTCCCTCCGGCGGCGCCTCCTGATCAAAGACCTCTTCCAGGCGCGGGACGGGGCCGGTGTGCGCGTCGGGCATCGGCGGGAACGCGACGATGCCGGGAGCGAGGGGCGGTGCGGCGACGAGGGACGGGCGGATCGGTTCCGGCGGGGCCACCGGGCGGATCGGGCGGTCGCTCAACAGATCGGCCGCGGTGTCATCGAGCGGGGTCACCGAGCGCGCGACGCGGGAGAAGAGCCACTCGGCAGTGTGCGTGGCGTCGCCGCCCAGCCATTCGGCGACGACCAGCCACTGGCCGTCGTCACGTCTGCGGGCGTTCCAGGTGACCGACTCCGCCTCGATGCCGTGCGCGCGGAACCGGGCGTCGACGGTCTCGCCGAACTGGACGAGTTTGCCCTCGCTGCCCTCGACGCCGCCGCTGCGCCGCGCGCGGGCCCGCCGGGCCTCGTCGGCGATGCGTAGCCGCTCCTCGACGACGGGAGAGGCGAAGCGCATGACCCGCTCCAGGGACATCCCGATGCTGCTGGCGACCTGCTCGGGCGACTCTCCGGCGCGGAC
>JAVHVD010000070.1:0-2647 GCA_032160745.1 Pseudonocardiales bacterium | reverse complement strand
CGGCGCAACAGGTCGCGCAACGCCGACTCGTCCTCTTCGGAGAGGACGGCAATGGGTTCGGCCGGCCGGAGGAGAAGGACGAGCGCGCAACTCACGGTGAGCAGGCCGAGGCCGAGGAGCGTGAGGTGGAAGGCATCGGCGTACATGTCGGGCGCGACGGTCAGGCCGCCGCCGGCACCGGCCAAGGAGAGGAGGATCTCGCGTAGCCGGGACCAGAAGGACGTGCCCGCCGCAACGTGACCCGGTAGGTAGAGGGCCACGAGACCGTAACCGATTGCCACGGCGAGCAACTGCCCGGCGACGCGGAAGGCGAACCACTGGCTGCGCGGGTCGGAGACAGCAGTGAAGCGGTTGCGCGCACAGATCAGTGCGACGAACAGCACGAGCGCCAGGCCGGCCTCGACCGGCCGACGTTCATCACGAACGAGATCGGCAAGAGCGATCCCGGCGCACGCGATCACCGCTAATCGCCAGCCGGCTCGTTTACGGCGACGCAGCCCGGATGCCACCCGGAGCAGCAGCAGCCCGGAGACGACGATCACCGCCGTTGCGCCGGCCGACGCCCGGTTCGGAAGAATCGGACTGAAGGCCCACAGGACGCGCCACGAATGGGGGGACAGCCCGTCCACAAGGGAGGACGCCCCGAGCAATGCCGCTACCCAACCCAGCGCGCGCGGCACCCGGTCCAGGTAGGCACGGCTTCGCGCCGTCGTCGGGACCGGCCCACCGGGCAGGTTCGGCTCGCTAGGCCCCCGGACGGCAGCGCCCGACGAACCCACGGTTACTCCTGACGCTTCCGTAGCACTGCCCCCACTGTCACGGCCGCAGCGAAGCGTTGGTAGTGGCCCTCAGCCACCTGGCAGGCTGGCCGCCCGGTTATGCGGCCGGCTTGTCCGCCCGTGGTCGCCGTCACCGCTGATCTGGCGCGATGGTGGGTGAGCGGCCAGCATGGCCCAATGACGTCAACCACCAGCCGGCGGCTGACCGGTTGGCTGGCGAGCGTCGTCCTGGTCGCCGCGGTGACGGGCGGGATCAAACTGCTGCACCCGCATGGTCCGGCGCACGGACTCGCCGTGCTCTACATCCTCGTTGTCCTGTGGGTCGCCGTACGGTGGAGCCCGGCGTTCGCGTTCGTCGCGTCCTTGCTCAGCGCGGCGGCGTTCGACTATTTCTTGTTGAATCCGCAGTATGCGTATCGGCTGCCGAACCTGGCCGATGGGGAGTCGATCGGCGCCTTCCTGGCGACGGCGATCATGGCGAGCCTGCTTGCCGGTCGGCTCCGCCGGCACGTTCGGGAGACGGCGCAGCTGGCTCAGGAGCAGGCGGCGTTGCGACGGATCGCGTCGTTGGTCGCTCGAGGGCTCCCGCCGATCGAGGTCTTCTCGCACATCGGCGACGAGGCAGCGCGCCTCCTCCGGGCCGAACTCGCGCTGCTGGGCCGCAGCGATGCGGACGGGCTGATCACGATTGTGGCCGGCTGGGGGAGAGGCCCGAGCGACGTGCCGATCGGCAGCCGGTGGCCGTTCGCGGATCCGCCCGCCACGTGGACGACGCCGAACGAGGACGCTGCTGGTTCAGTGCAGCCCGAAGGGCCGTCGGACCCATTGGCCGAGGCGATCCGCAACGCGGGTATCCGGTCGAGCGTTGTCAGCTCCGTTGTCATTGACGGACGCCCGTGGGGTGTGGTCCTCGTGGCAAACCGCGCCACGGCTCTAGGCGCGAACGCCGTGCAGCAGATCGGTGACTTCAGCGAACTGCTCGCGACCGCAATCAGGAACGCGGACAACCAGGCGGAACTGAGGGCCTCACGGGCGCGCATCGTCGCGGCCGGAGACGCAACGCGGCGGCGCATCGAGCGCGACCTCCACGACGGCGCGCAGCAGCGGCTTGTTTCACTGGCGCTCAACGTGCGTGCTGTGGAGACTGCGGTCCCACCCGACCGCGTGGAGTTGCGGGATGAGCTGTCGCAGGTTGCCGACGGCCTCATCAGCGTCCTCGACGAGCTACGTGAGTTGTCACACGGCGTGCATCCGGCCGTCTTGGCCGAAGGTGGCCTGCGGCCGGCGCTCATGGCGCTGGCCGGCCGATCGCCGGTCGCGGTCGAGCTGGACGTCGGCGTCGAGACCCGGCTGCCACAACATGTCGAGGTGACGACCTACTACGTGGTGTCCGAACTCCTGGCCAACGCCGCGAAGCATGCCCACGCGTCGGCCATCCGTGTTCGCGTGCATGCGCTCGAGGATGTCCTGTCGCTCTCGATCAACGACGACGGCGTTGGCGGTGCGGATTCGAATCGCGGTTCCGGGCTGGTCGGGCTTCGAGATCGGGTCGAGGCCATCGGTGGAACGTTCTCGATGCGGAGCCCGCTCCTGGTCGGCACGTACGTCGACGTCGAGATTCCCACGTTCGCCATTAGCGGTGGGTCCATTTGAGGAATAGGGCTTTTCCTGCGGCAATCGCTTTCATGGTCGATACTCGGGCAATGCCCATATCGTCAGAGGCAGCCGAAACGGCGGTGGAGGGCCGCCGGGTACGCCGCGTCGTTCTCGCCGACGACGATGTACTACTGCGCGAGGGCCTTGCGAGTTTGCTCGACCGCTCCGGATTTGACGTGATCGGGCAGGCCGGGGACGCGGTTGAGCTGCTC
>JAVHVD010000069.1:0-10959 GCA_032160745.1 Pseudonocardiales bacterium | reverse complement strand
CGTCGGCACTTGGGGCACCGGTCGATGGCCGTCCAGTTCGCTTGTTCCAGGCTGTCGACCACTGCGTCGGCAACGTCGAGTTCGGCCGGATGGACGAATGGGTCGATTTCTACAACCGGGTCATGGGGTTCGTGAACATGGCCGAGTTCGTCGGCGACGACATCGCCACCGAGTACTCGGCGCTGATGTCGAAGGTTGTCGCCAACGGCAACCACCGCGTCAAGTTCCCGCTGAACGAGCCGTCGCCCGGCAAGCGCAAGTCGCAGATCGACGAGTACCTCGAGTTCTATGCCGGCCCCGGCTGCCAGCACATCGCGCTGGCCACCAACGACATCCTGCGCAGCGTCGATGAGATGCGCGCGCGTGGCGTCGAGTTCCTGGACGCGCCGGACTCCTACTACGACGACGCGGAGCTGCGGGCCCGCATCGGCGTGGTCCGGGTGCCGGTCGAGGAGCTCAAGGCCCGCGGCATCCTGGTCGACCGGGACGAGGACGGCTACCTGCTGCAGATCTTCACCAAGCCGGTGGGTGACCGGCCCACCGTCTTCTTCGAGCTGATCGAGCGGCACGGCTCGCTCGGCTTCGGCAAGGGCAACTTCAAGGCCCTCTTCGAAGCCATCGAGCGAGAGCAAGAGCGCCGCGGCAATCTGTGATCCGCCGGCCTCGGATCTCCTCGAGGACCGCTCGCTCCGCTCGGGTCCGTCGTCGATCCGCACCGCAAGCTCGCTGCGCTCGCGCGGCGGCGGGGCTCGGACCGAAGCCACTCGTCGCTGGCGCTCCTCGGGCTTGATCCTCGCGTTGGTGGTTGCGTTTCCCGACGTGAAAGGCTTACTCCCGTGACTTCTTTTGCGGAGCTTGAGCTTCGGCCCGAGCTGGAGCGGGCGCTTGATGCCCTCGGCTACGAGGAGCCGACGCCGATCCAGCGGGAGGCCATCCCGGCGCTGCTGGCCGGGCACGACCTCGTCGGCCAGGCGGCCACCGGAACCGGCAAGACGGCGGCGTTCGCGCTGCCGCTGCTGCAGCGCATCGTCCCGGGCGGCGACGCCCCGCAGGCCCTCGTCCTCGTCCCCACGCGCGAACTCGCGATCCAGGTCGCCGAGGCCACCCACCGCTACGGCCGGGAGCTTGGCGCCCGCGTCCTCGCCGTCTACGGCGGCCAGCCGATCGTCCGGCAGATCCGCGCACTCGAATCCGGCGTCGACGTCGTCGTCGCCACGCCGGGCCGGGCCATCGACCACCTGACGCGTCGGACGGTCAGCTTCGACGGGCTGCGGACGGTGGTGCTCGACGAGGCCGACGAGATGCTCGACATGGGATTCGCCGAGGACATCGAGTCGATCATGTCCTCGGTGCCGCGCGACCGGCAGACCGTCCTCTTCTCGGCCACGCTGCCGGCACGGATCGACGGTCTCGTCCGCCGCTACCTGAAGGACCCGGTCAAGGTCCGCATCCACCGCGAACGCACCGACGCCGAGACCGCCCGCGTCCGGCAGGTCGCGTATCTCGTTCCCCGGCAGCACAAGGCGTCCGCGCTCGGTCGCATCCTTGACGTCGAATCGCCCACCGCCGCGCTCGTGTTCTGCCGCACCCGTGAGGAGGTCGACTCCCTCGGCGAGACGCTGGCCGCTCGCGGTTACCGGGCCGAGTCGCTGCACGGCGGCATGACGCAGGACCAGCGCGACCGGGTCATGTCACGCGTCCGCAACAAGAGCGCGGAGCTGCTCGTCGCTACCGACGTCGCCGCCCGCGGCCTCGACATCGACCACCTCACCCACGTCGTCAACTACGACCTCCCGTCGGCACCGGACGCCTACGTCCACCGCATCGGACGGGTCGGCCGGGCCGGGCGCGAAGGCGTCGCGATCACGCTCGTCGAGCCGCGCCAGCACCGGCTGCTCAAGACGATCGAGAAGTCCACCAAGCAGAAGATCTCGGTCGAGTCGCTGCCCACCGTCGCCGACCTGCGGGCCCGCCGCCTCGAGCTCACCCGCGCCGCGCTGCAGGACGCCCTGGCTGAGGACGACGTCGAGCAGTATCGCGTTGTCGTCGACACGCTCACCGACGAGTACGACCTGATGGAGATCGCGCTGGCGGCGGTGAAGCTGGCGCACGAGTCGGGCGGGATCGAGGACGACGACGCCGAGATCCCCACCGTCAGCGCCGTCGCCGCCGACGACGTTCCGGGCCGGCAGCGCGCGCGGCCCGGCACCACGACCACGATCTTCGTCAGCCTCGGACACATGGCGAAGATCCGGCCGCAGGACCTCGTCGGGGCGATCGCCAACGAGACCAGCCTGTCGGGCAAACAGATCGGTGCCATCGAGATCACCCACAAGTACTCCACCGTCGAGATCCCGAAGTCGGCCGAGGACGAGGTCATCGCGGCGCTGTCGGCCACACTGATCAAGGGGCGCAAGGCGCGCGTCGAGCGGTACAAGCCGCCGTCGGAGCGCCCGTACAAGAAGGGACCGAAACCGTGAAGCCCCGCCTACGGGACACCCTCGCCACCCTGCCGGCCTACGTGGCGGGGCGGACGGTGGCGGGCGCGATCAAGCTGGCCAGCAACGAGACGCCCTACCCCCCGCTGCCGCACGTGGTGCAGCGCATCACCGAAGCGGCCGGGGTCGTCAACCGTTATCCCGACAACTTCTCGACCGAGCTCACCGCGGCCCTCGCAGCCAAATACGGCGTCGAGGTCGAGCAGGTTCGGGTCGGCTGCGGTTCGGTGTCGTTGTGCGGCCAGCTCGTCTCCGCCGCCGTCGACGCCGGTGACGAGGTGCTCTACGCCTGGCGCTCGTTCGAGGCCTATCCGATCGTCACTGCCGTCGGCGGCGCCTTCTCGATCCAGGTGCCGCTGCGCGACCACGTCCACGACCTCGAGGCGATGGCCGAGCACATCACCGGCAAGACCCGGTTGATCTTCGTCTGCAATCCCAACAACCCGACCGGTACCGCGGTCGGCCGTTCGGCGCTGCTGCGCTTCCTGCGCTCGGTCCCGACCGACGTCGTGGTGGCCCTCGATGAGGCCTACCGCGAGTTCGTCGCGGACCCCGACGTGCCCGACGGCCTCGACCTGCTCGGCGAGTTCCCCAACCTGGTGGTGCTGCGGACCTTCTCCAAGGCCTACGGGCTGGCCGGCCTGCGCGTGGGCTACGCGATCGCCGCCGATCCCGCCGTGACCGCCGGCCTGCGGCAGACCCAGGCGCCGTTCGCGGTGACGACGATCGCACAGGAGGCCGCGCTGGCCTCACTCGAGCCGCAGGCCGAGAAGGAACTCTTCGCCCGGGTGGCCGAGGTCGTCGACGAGCGGACCCGGGTGCGCGAGGGCCTGCTCGAGCTCGGCTACGAGGTGCCGCTGAGCCAGGCCAACTTCGTCTGGCTGCCGCTCGGCGAGGCCACGAGCGACTGGGTCGCTGCCTGTGAGGACCGGCGCGTGATCGTCCGTGGGTTCGCGGGCTCGGGCGTGCGGATCACGATCAGCTCGGCCGACGAGAACGACCGGCTGCTGGCGGCCGCAGCCGAGCTCGCTCCTCGCTGACACCCGGCTACTCCGACGGGGCCGGGGCGGGTTGCGCCCCGTGGCGGGGTAGCCGGCGCCACAGCACCCGCCCGCCCAGGGCCAGCAGCAGCACCAGAATGAGGAACGGCACCGCGGTCCCCACCGCCGTCGCGACCCAGCCGGCGGCGTCGACGAACCCGTCCCAGCCGCGTTCCAGGCCGCCCAGGAATCCGTGGTACTTCTTCACTGGCGCGCCGCCGGACTCGGCCAAGGTCTGCAGGCTCAGCGTGATCACCGCCATCGCCGTCTGCCGCGCCAGGGTGCGCTGCTGCGCCTGCAGCGACTCCAGATCGGCCTCGCGCCGGCTCAGCTCGCCCTCGACGACGATGATCTCGCCGACCTTGGTGGCCGAGCTGTACAGGGTGCGCAGCCGGGCGATCGCCTCGCGGGCGCTGATCACCCGGGAGTCGACGTCGGCGACCTTCTCCGAGACGTCGGTCGTGGACAGCTCGCGGCTCCTCTCCTTCCCGAGCTTCGCGAGCCGGTCGAGAACGGTGCGCAGCCGAGTCGGGGGCACCCGCAGCTGCATGTTCGCGGCGGCGGCGCTGCCGGAGGTGCGGTCGTCGGAGTCCACCTCGCCGCGGGCGCCGATCGTGATCCGCGCGGCCTCGTCGGCCTGCGTAGCGACCTTGCCCGCGCCGCGGACGGCGATGGTCATCTGCGCGGTGCGGATCTTCGCGTCCGTCACGACCGGCGGCGCGCTCGCGTCGTCCGCCTGACCCGCCGGCTGCGGAACGCCGGCGTCGAAGGGGGTCTTCGGTTGTGCCGACGCGCCGGTCGCGGCCCGCGCCGACGAGATCGCGCTGCCCGCAGACCGCTTGTCTCCTCCGCCGGAGGAGCACGCCGCCACCGTCACGAGCACCAGGAAGCCTGCCGTCGCGTAGCCGATTGCCCGTCGTGGCATGACGCCGTCCCTTCGTCGCGTGTGCAGACTGGGACGTGGCGGCGGCCGGCTCAGGTTCCCGGCGCCTGCTGGCGGCTCTCCTCGGCCGCGTGCCGGACGGCCGCGGCCACCGCCGTCGGGACGGAGGGGTCGAAGACCGACGGCACGATGTAGGTCGCGTTCAGCTGCTCGTCCGACACGCAAAGCGCAAGCGCGTCGGCGGCGGACAGCAGCATCGGGACCGTCACCTCGCTGGCCCGCGCGTCCAGCAGCCCGCGGAAGACGCCCGGGAAGGCCAGCACGTTGTTGATCTGGTTGGGGTAGTCGCTGCGCCCGGTCGCCAGCACGGCCGCCAGCTGCTGGGCGGCGTCGACGTCGACCTCCGGATCGGGGTTGGCCAGGGCGAAGACGACCGGGTCGGGCGCCATGTCCGTGAGCCAGGCCGCGTCCAGCACGCCGGGACCGCTGACCCCGATGAAGACGTCAGCACCGCGCAGCGCGTCGTGCAGGTCGCCGGTGATGCCCTCCGGGTTCGTCCGGCGGGCCAGGTCGCGCTTGGCGGGATTGAGCCGGGCGTCGGCCGGCGCGAGGATCCCCTCCCGGTCCCACACCAGTACGTGGGCCGCGCCGGCGGCAAGCAGCAGCGTGACGATCGCCGTGCCGGCCGCGCCGCCGCCGGCGACGACGATCCGCGCCGCGTCCAGCGTCTTCGACACGCAGCGCAGCGCATTGGTGAGCGCGGCCGACACGACGATGGCGGTGCCGTGCTGGTCGTCGTGGAAGACCGGGATGTCGAGTGACTTGCGCAGCCGCGCCTCGATCTCGAAGCACCGCGGGGCCGAGATGTCCTCGAGGTTGATGCCGCCGAACCCGGGCGAGATTGCCTCGACCACCCGCACGATCTCATCGGTGTCTTGCGTGTCGAGGCAGATCGGCCATGCGTCGATGTCGGCGAAGCGCTTGAACAGGGCGGCCTTGCCCTCCATCACCGGCAGCGCCGCGCCCGGCCCGATGTTGCCCAGGCCGAGAACGGCGGAGCCGTCGGTGACCACGGCGACCGCGTTGCCCTTCACCGTCAGCTTCGGGACGTCCTCGGGGTGCTCCGCCAGCGCCAGCGCCACCCGCCCGACGCCGGGTGTGTAGGCCATCGACAGGTCGTCGCGAGTGCGCAACGGCACCTTGGACTGGACCGAGATCTTGCCGCCGAGATGCAGCAGGAACGTCCGGTCGCTGACCCGGTGGACGGTGACCCCGGCGACGTCTCGCATCGCGTCGACGATCTCGGTCGCGTGTTCGCCGTTCACGGCCGAGCAGGTGACGTCCACGGTGATCCGGTCGGTGCGTGACTCGCTCACGTCGATGGCGGTGACGAGGCCGCCGGCCCGGCCGACCGCGGTGGCCAGCTCGCCAACGACCGAGGGTGACGGGGAGGCGTAGAGGCGCACGGTGATCCCGTAGGACGCGCTGGTGGGAAGGGGGCGGTTCGGTGCGGCAGCCATGCCTGGCATCCTGCCCCTCCCCCGTCCGCCGGTCGTCAGTGCCAGGATGGGAAGTGGCCGTCCGATTCATGCCGTCACAACGAGGTGACCCCAGCCATGACCGACACGCACGCCGGTACCGAGCTCGGTACCGGACGCGTCGACTCCGCCGTCTTCGCCCGGCGCTACCTCGCCCACGCCGGAAGCCAACTGCCCGGCCGGCCCGCGCCGATGCTTGCCGACCTCGCCGACGAGGCATTCGAATTCGGGCGGGTGCGGCCGTGGGGTCAGGCACTGCTGGGGGTCCACAACGTCGCCACCGACGACGGCGAGGTGACCGCGGTCCACATGGTGTCGGCCGACGCGCCCTACATCGTCGAGTCCCTCTGGGCCGAGCTGGAGCGCAGCGGGCGCTCCACGGAGCGGGTGCTTCACCCGCAGCTGGTGGTGGCCCGCGATCCCGAAGGGGCAATGACCCGCGTCTACGACGTGGACGACAACGCCGACGTGCCCGACGGCGCGATGGTGGAGTCCTGGGTCTACGTCGAACTCGATTCGATCCCGGACGATCAGCACGCGGTGCTGGCCGCGGAGCTGCAACGGGTGTTGGACGACGTCCTGCACGCGGTCGCCGACGCGCCGCACATGTACCACCTGATCCGCGAACTCGCCGACGAGCTGCGGGCCGATCCCGGCCAGTTCGACCGGGAGACGAGCGAAGAGGCGGGCGAGCTGCTGCGCTGGCTGGCCGACGGCAACTACATGATCCTCGGCCACGCCGCCTACTCGGCCAACGAACTGGCGAGCCCGCGGGCCCGCTCGGACGTGCAGGCGGCCGAGGGCGTGCTGCGCGGCACCGCCCGCATCTCCCCCCTCGAGTTGCTGCCCGCCTATCGCAGCGGGGCGCCGCTGGTGATCTTCAAGTCCCCGCTGGTGTCGACGGTGCGGCGCTCGGCGCACTACGACTGCGTCACCGTCGTCACGCCGGCCGGCCGCTCCGGCGGGCAGATGATCCACGTGTTCCTCGGTCTGATCACCAACGCCGAGGACGGGACGGTGGGTCGGGTCCCCGTGGTCCGCCGCCGGATCGCCGAGATCCTGCTCCGCTCCGGGGTGCGGGCCGACAGCCACACCGGCCGCCGACTGCTCGCCGCGCTGCGGACGCTGCCCCGGGACGAGCTGCTCGAGGCGCCCACCACCGACCTGTTGCGCCTGGCCCAGCTCGTCGTCGACCGCGCCGAGCATCGGACCGTCGGCGTCTTCGCCCGGATCCACCTCAATCGTGACTTCGTCAGCGTCCTGGTCTACTTCCCGGCCGACCGGTTCGGCCCCGAGACCCGACGCAAGGTGTGCGCGGTGATCAACCGCTACTGGCCGGGAGAGATCATCGGCCGGGACGACCGCATCGTCGAGTTGAACCTCGCCCGCATGCAGCTGCTCATCGCCGTTCGCCCGGGCGCGCAACCGGCGTCGCCGGAACGGCGCATCGTCGAGGACGAGGTCGCGAAGGTCACCCGCCGGTGGAGCGACGACCTCTCCGACCTGCTGACGATGGCGGTGGGCGAGGAGCGCGCCAGTCACCTCCTGCGCACGTACGGTGACGCACTGCCCGAGGCCTACAAGGAGGACTTCGCCGCGGCGATCGCCGTCCGCGACCTGGCCCGCCTCGACGAGCTGCCGCCCGACAACGGCCTGGCCTTCGAGCTCTACACCCCGCAGGACGACGATGGCGCCGACAAACGCCTGAAGGTGTTCCGTACCGGACAGTCGGTCTCCCTCGCGCGGGCCCTGCCGATCTTCACGCAGATGGGTATCGAGGTCCTCGACGAGCGGCCCTACGAGCTGGAACTCGCCGGCGGCGCGTCGGTCTGGGTCTACGACTTCGGCCTGCGCCTCCCACCCGGCACGGACTTCGACGAGGTCCGGTCGCGCAACGTGATCGAGGCCGTCCGGTTGCTGTGGCTGGAGCAGATCGAGCAGGACGGCTTCAACGCGCTGGTCGTCCGCACCGCGCTGACCTGGTGGCAGGCGAACATCCTGCGTACCTACGCGAAGTACCTGCGGCAGGCCGGCACGACGTTCAGCCAGGGCTACATCGAGCAGGCGCTGATCGACAATGCGCCGATCGCCGAGGCGCTCGTCGAGCTCTTCGAGTCCCGTTTCGACCCCGGGCGGGAGAACGAGCCACCGCTGGTGGACGGTGCACAGAGCCGCCTGGAGGCGATCGAGGCGTTGCTCGCCGACGTGGCGAGCCTCGATCAGGACCGAATCCTCCGCTCCCTGCTCGGACTGGTGAACGCGACGCTGCGGACGAACGCCTACCGCGCCGACGAGGCCGGGCAACGCCGCGCGGCGGTCGCGATCAAGCTCGATCCGCGCACCATCCCGGACCTGCCCGAGCCGCGTCCCCGGTTCGAGATCTGGGTGTACTCGCCGCGGGTCGAGGGAGTTCACCTGCGCTTCGGGCCGGTGGCCCGCGGCGGGTTGCGCTGGTCCGACCGGCGCGAGGACTTCCGGACCGAGGTGCTCGGCCTGGTGAAGGCACAGATGGTCAAGAACGCGGTCATCGTCCCCACGGGCGCCAAAGGCGGCTTCGTAGTCAAAAGGAGCCCGGACACTGCAACCCAGTCCGGTCGCAAGCTCCCCTCCGAAACCGACCGCGAGGCGTGGCTCGCCGAGGGCATCGCCTGCTACCGCATCTTCATCTCCTCGATGCTCGATCTGACCGACAACTACGTCGCGGCGCCGGACGGTTCACAACAGGTCCTGCCGCCGCCGCAGACGCGTCGCTATGACACCGACGACCCGTACCTGGTCGTCGCGGCCGACAAGGGCACGGCGACGTTCAGCGACATCGCGAACGGCATCGCCGCCGAGTACGGATTCTGGCTCGGCGACGCCTTCGCGTCCGGTGGTTCGGTCGGCTACGACCACAAGGCCATGGGCATCACCGCGCGCGGCGCGTGGGAGTCGGTCAAGTACCACTTCCGCGAACTCGGTCTCGACACCCAGACCCAGGACTTCACCGTCGTCGGCATCGGTGACATGTCCGGCGACGTCTTCGGCAACGGCGTGCTGCTGTCCGAGCACATCCGGCTGGTGGCCGCCTTCGACCACCGGCATGTCTTCCTCGACCCGGATCCGGACCCCACGACGTCCTACGCCGAGCGGCGCCGACTCTTCGAACTCCCCCGCTCGTCCTGGGCCGACTACGACCAGTCGCTGATCTCGGCCGGTGGCGGGGTCTATCCGCGGACGCTGAAGGCCATCCCGGTCAGCCAGCAGGTCGCTGCGGCGCTCGGCCTGCCGATCGGTACCGCAAAGCTCACCCCCAGCGACTTGATCCACGCGATCCTGCTCGCGCCGGTCGACCTGCTCTGGAACGGCGGCATCGGCACGTACGTCAAGGCGTCGACCGAGTCGCACTCAGACGTCGGCGACAAGGCGAACGACGCACTGCGGGCGGACGCCGGCGAGCTGCGCTGCAAGGTCGTCGGCGAGGGCGGCAACCTGGGCCTCACCCAGCGCGGCCGGATCGAGTTCGCCCGCAAGGGAGGCAAGATCAACACCGACGCCATCGACAACTCGGCCGGGGTCGACACATCCGACCACGAGGTGAACCTCAAGATCCTGCTCGACCGCGCGGTCGCATCGGGCTCGATCACCCAGGACGAGCGAAACGCGCTGTTGGCCGAAGCCACCGACGACGTCGCCCGCCACGTCCTGCGCGACAACTACGAGCAGAACGTACTGCTCGGTATGGCGCGCAAGCTCAGCCCGGCGCTGCTCTCGGTGCACCGGCGATTCATGCAAGAGCTGGAGGCGGCCGGCGAGCTGAACCGCGAGCTCGAGTTCCTGCCCGACGACGCCGAGCTGGCCCGGCGGGAGGCCGAGGGGCGCGGCCTCGTCTCGCCGGAGAACGCCGTTCTGGTCGCCTACTCGAAGATGACGCTGTCGCAGCACATCGTCGACTCGACGCTGCCCGAGGAGCCGTGGTTCATGCGGAGCCTGGCCGGCTACTTCCCGCCGAAGATCGCCGAGCGCTTCGCCGACGATCTGCCCAACCACCCGCTGCACCGTGAGATCATCACCACCGTCCTCGTCAACGACATGATCAACCGGGCCGGGACGACGTTCGTGCACCGGGCGATGGAAGAGACCGGCGCCGACATCGGGCAGGTTTCCCGCGCCTACAGCATCGTCCGGGCGGTCTTCGACCTGCCGACGCTCTGGGCGGCGATCGAGGCGCTGGACAACGAGGTGCCCACGTCGGCCCAGCACGCCGGGTACCAGGAGATGCGCCGCCTGATCGATCGCGCCACCCGCTGGCTCGTCGACGTCCGCTTCCCGATCAGCGACGTCGCCGCGGAGATCGAGCGGTACCGGCCGGTGGTGTCCCAGCTCGGCGCCCGCTGCCCGGATCTCGTGCGCGGCGCCGAACGCCAGACGTTGTTCGACGACGCCGAGAAGCTGGTGGGCCTCGGCCTGCCGCGCGAACTGGCATTGCGTCTGGCCGAGCTGCTCAGCGCGTTCCTGCTGCTGGACGTCGTGGAGATCGCCGACTCGACCGGCTACGACCCGTCCGTGGTCGCCGAGCTGCACTATGCGATCTCCGAGCGGCTGAGCATCGACGAACTGCTCACCCGGGTGACCGGGCTGCCCCGCGATGACAGGTGGTCCACGTTGGCGCGATCGGCGGCCCGGCACGACGTCTACGCGGTGCTGTCGGCCATCACGACGGCCGTGCTGCGCGGTACCGATGACGACCTCGGGCCCGATCAGCGCATCGCGGCCTGGGTCGATCAGCACGCCCAGCGGGTGGAGCGGGCGCGAGCCACCGTGCGGGCGGCGTTGGACCGCGATGTCGCCGATCTGGCGACGCTGTCGGTCGCGCTGCGGGTCCTGCGCGGCCTGCCCAGCTGACGCCGCTCAGCCGCGGGAGATCGCGACCCGAGCCCACACCTGCTTGCCCCGCGCGTTGCGCCGCACGCCCCAGTCGGCGGCAAGCGCCGCGACGATGGTCAACCCGCGGCCACCGG
>JAVHVD010000068.1:0-6701 GCA_032160745.1 Pseudonocardiales bacterium | reverse complement strand
TGCGCGCATCGCCGAGGCGAGCGGGATCGCTCCCGGCCTGGCCTCGCCCGGCGTGGTGTACGTCCAGAACGACAGCGGCGACACGAACCGCTTCTTCGCGCTCGACGCTCACACGGGCGCCACCGCGGCGACGGTCACGGTGACCGGCGCGCGGAACATCGATTGGGAGGACATCGCGGCCGCTCCCGATGCCGCCGGTCAGCCGTCAGTCTGGCTGGCCGACATCGGGGACAACTCCGCTGTCCGCAACGAGATCCAGGTGTATCGCGTCGCCGAGCCGCGCGTGTCGGCTACGGCGCGCGATCGCCGCCTTCGCACCCGGCCGGCCGACGTCTGGCGGCTGCGGTATCCGGGCGGTCCGGTCGACGCCGAGTCACTCGCGGTCGGGCCGGACGGCACCGCCTACGTCATGACGAAACAGCTGGGTACGTCGACGGTGTACCGCCTGCCCGCCCGGCCGGACCCCTCACGGGTGCAGCTGCTCAGCCGAGTCGGACAGCTGAACTTCGCGCCGACCGGCACGACGAACGCGTTCGGCCTGGCCGGTCAGCTGACCGCGACCGGGGCGAGCATCTCGGCCGGCGGCGACCTGCTCGTGGTGCGGACCTACGCCGATGCCTACCTCTGGCGATTGGCGGGCGGCAACCTTGCGGCCGCCGTCCGACGCCCACCGGTCCGGCTGGCATTGCCGCAGCAGCCGCAGGGCGAAGGCATCTGCGTGCGCGGCGGGCGGCTGCTGCTCACATCGGAGGGGCAGCACAGCGCCGTCCTCGCCGTGGCGGTCCCGGACGCCCTACTGCCGATCGCCTCGACCACCTTGCCGCCCACTTCGACGCCCAGCGGCGCGTCCGCGCCGTCGTCCTCCTCGACGTCACCTACCGCGCTCCCCTCTGCCGCGGCGAGCGAGCGCCGCAGCTCGCGCTGGCTGTTCCCGGTCCTGCTGGCCGGAGCGGCAGCCGCGGTCGGCGCAACCTGGCTGTTGTTACGCAGCCGCCCACGCAGCCGCCCGCGCTGAGCGCCACCGCCCGGTCGCGCCGCGCTTGCGCCCGGGGGTCGGACGGGCAGGATCAGCGGCATGCCCATCGCCGCGCAGCAGTCAGCCGTCGCCCTCTCGCTGTGGATCCTCGGCGGGCTGGTCGTTCTCGCTGTGCTCGCAGGGGTCATCGGCCGACACTTCATCCGGCGCGGGGTCCGCGAGCCGTTCATCGTCCGGCTGATCAATCGCGCCTCCGACCGGGTCGTCGAGGTGGTGAAGCGGCCGATCACGATCGCGGTGCTGGACGAGGTGGCCTCCGTCCTGCAGACCGGCCACTACACGCGCAACATCGCGGCCGCACTGGAGGAGAACCGGCTCGAGCTCAAGCAGATGGTCGCCGAGAAGATCCGGGACGACCCGACGGCGGGACGGATCTACCTCGTGCCGTTTCACGACCGGTTGATCGAGCAGGTCAGCGAGACCACGCTGCGGGTGATCCTCGAAGTGCTCGGCGATCCGCGGACCGACGAACTCGTCTCCGACATGCTGCGCGACAACATCACCCAGATCCGGCAGGCCGTGCGGGAGCGGCCGGACGCGCCGCCGGCTAGACCGGCGCGCCCCCACCGCCACCAGACGGCAGATACCGGATCACCCGTTCATCGGCCGCAACCGGGGTACCCGAGCCATCCCGGTTAGAGGTGGTGAGCCACAGGGCTCCGTCCTCTGCGGCGACCACGGTCTTCAACCGGCCGTACTTCTTGGTGAGGACGGGGGTGAATTTGCCGATCGACGGGGCGGTCGGCGAGCCCTTCAGCGGTGCCGAGAGCAGCGCCCGACCATCCAGCGAGGTCACCCACAGCCGGCCGTCGAGCACCGCGCAGCCACCCGGCGACCGGTACCCGGCCGGCAGTTCGCCGATTGCGGGACGCGCCGCGCCACTGGCCGACGGCCAGCCGTAGTAGGAGTCGGACACGAGAGAGTTGATGTCATCGGGGCGCCCGGCAGCCCCGGCCTCCACCTCGAAGACGGCCGTTGTCCGGGGCACCGGGCACAACCCGTTCACCCGGTAGTGCCCGCTCGTCCACAAAGGCGACGAGGGTGTCGGATTGCCGGTGGCCGGGTCGCCGATGTCATCGATGCGCAGGACCTTGCCGGCCAGCTTGCGCGGGTTCGCCGCGTCGGCCGCCCGGCCCGCGTCCCCGGTCCCGATGTAGAGGTCGCCGTCCTCGCCGAACGCGATCCGGCCGGTGTTGCCCGAGCGGCCCTTGGGAATGCCGGTGAGCACCGGCGTGACGGGGCCCTTCAGGGTGAAGTCGACCACCCGGTTGTCGGTCGGCGTCGTCACGTAGGCATAGATCAGGCCGTCCTCGACGTAGGTCGGCGAGACGGCGAGGTCGAGCAGGCCGCCGTCGCCCGCCGTGTCCAGCCCGCCCAGCCGCCGGACGGTCGGCACCGGTTGGCCGGCGCGCGGCTGCACGCGCACGATGCGTCCGGTCGTGCGTTCGCCCACCAGCGCGGTGCCGTCCGGGAGCATCGCGAGGCCCACCGGAGCCTGCAGGTGAGTCGCGACGACGTTGGGATCGACCGTGCTCGTGCCGCTCGGCGAGGGACTGGTCCCGCTCGGGCCACTGGAGCTGCGACCTGACTTCGGGGCGGGCGGCGAAGGGATCGGAATGATCGGACTGGCCTGGGCTCCGGGCCCGTTTCCGTCCGCGCCCAGCGCCGGACTCGGCCGCCACGTCGGCGGGTTTGAGCCGGCTGCGGATCCGCAGGCGGTCAGCAACAGGCCGGCCGCGCTCGCGACCAGAGCCATGCGGGTACGGCGCATGCCTGCAGTCTGCCTCGCCGACCTGTGTCCCTCCGCTCCGCCCGGCGTGCGTAGCCTCGAAACGTGACGATGATCAGCCTGCCGACTCGCGACGCGGTCGGTCATCTCGGGCAGCTTCCGGCCACGGTCGAGATCGTCGTGTGGGACGGCACGGGGGATCGCCCGGCCGGCGCCGAGGGCATCGAGTTCTTCGTCGGTCGCTACGACGCGCCGCCGGTGCCGGCCGAGGTGCTCTCGGGACTGCCGGCGCTCAAGGTCGTCCAGCTCGTGTCAGCCGGCGTCGAGCCCTGGCTCGATCGCATCCCGGACGGCGTGCACCTGTGCAGCGGGCGCGGGGTGCATGGGGCCTCCACGGCCGAGCTGGCCCTCGCCGGAATGCTCGCGGTGCTCCGCGAGCTGGTCAGGTTCGAGGACGCGCGGCGGGACCGCCGCTGGGACCGCGAACTGACCGACGGCCTGGCCGGGCGACGCGTCCTCGTCGTCGGGGCCGGAGACATCGGCTCGCGCATCGCCGCGGCCGCCCGCATCTTCGACGCCGAGACCACCCTGGTCGCCCGGTCATCCCGCGACGGCGTGCACTCCTTCGCGGACCTCCCCGCGCTGCTTCCCGAGCACGACGTCGTCGCCCTGGCGGTCCCGCTCACGCCGCAGACCCATCGGCTGGTCGATGCTGCGTTCCTCGCCGCCATGCCGGACCGGGCCGTCCTGGTGAATATCGCCCGTGGCGCGATCGTGGACACCGACGCGTTGCTTGCCGAACTGCAGGCCGGCCGTCTGCGCGCGTTTCTCGACGTCACTGATCCGGAGCCGCTTCCGCCCGAGCATCCGCTGTGGGTGGCGCCGAACCTCGTGCTGACGCCGCACATCGGCGGCGGCACCCGCGGCTGGCAGGAGCGCGCGTACCGGCTGGTGCGCGAGCAGGTGCTCCGGTTCTGCGCGGGAGAGCCTTTGCAGAACCTCGTCGAGCACGGTTACTAGGCCCGCTCCTAGCGGCGCCGGCGGCGCGGCGGAACGTACTTCGGTTTCGGATCGGCTATCGGCGGCAGCCGCCCGCCGCTGGCCCGCGACACCGCGCCGAGATCGGCCTGCCGCACACACGGCAGCCGGACGGATCCATCCGCGAGCACCGCGTAGATGCTGCGCCCGGAGACGGCCAGGCCGCGGACCTCGTCCCACGGCAGCCGGCGCGAGCCCAGGACCGCACGCACCCGGATCCCGTCAGCGTCGACGAAGGTGGCGGTCCGCCGGATGAACACCGCGGCGAGGACGGGTACGAGCAGCAACAGGGTGTGCCAGCCGACGACCAGCGGCGCGCCCTGCTCACCGCCCTTGGCGTCGAAGGTGAATGACGACCGGGTGAACGCCAGCGGGATCGAGCCGAAGAACACGAACAGGACGGCGAGGTATGCCGATGCCGGTACGCGGAAGACGCGCTCCGCCGGACCGGATCCTGAAGTCACGCCAGCACGGTAGCCCGTAGGCTTGGCCCGTGAGCAGCCAGCAGCCACGCCAACATCGCAAGCCACACAGCGGGATCGTCACCGACGGACTGGAACGGGCGGCCGCGCGCGGCATGCTGCGTGCGGTCGGCATGGGCGACGACGACTGGCGCAAGCCGCAGATCGGTGTCGCGTCGTCCTGGAACGAGATCACGCCGTGCAATCTCTCCCTGGACCGGCTTGCGAAGCAGGCCAAGGTCGGCGTCAAGGGCGCTGACGGCTTCCCGCTCGAGTTCGGCACCATCTCGGTGTCCGACGGCATCTCGATGGGCCACAGCGGCATGCACTACTCACTGGTCTCGCGCGAGGTCATCGCCGACTCGGTCGAGACGGTGTTCCGGGCCGAGCAGCTCGACGGTGGCGTGCTGCTGGCCGGTTGCGACAAGTCCCTACCCGGCATGCTGATGGCCGCCGCCCGCCTCGACGTCGCCGCCGTCTTCCTCTACGCCGGCTCCACGCTCCCGGGCATGGTGGGCGACCGCACGGTGACGATCATCGACGCGTTCGAGGCGATTGGCGCCTGCCTGGCCGGCCGCATCACTCGCGACGAGGTCGACGAGATCGAGCGGGCGATCTGTCCGGGCGAGGGCGCCTGCGGCGGTATGTACACCGCGAACACGATGGCGAGCGCGGCAGAGGCGATGGGCATGTCGCTGCCCGGCAGCGCCGCGCCACCCGCTCCGGATTCGCGTCGCGACGCCTACGCCGAGCGCTCCGGCGAAGCGGCCGTGCATCTCGTCGACGCCGGCATCACCGCGCGCACGATCATGACCAAGGACGCGTTCGAGAACGCGATCACCGTGGTGATGGCCCTCGGTGGCTCGACGAACGCGGTGCTGCACCTGCTGGCCATCGCTCGTGAGGCGAAGGTCGACCTCACCCTCGACGACTTCAACCGCATCGGCGACAAGGTGCCCCACCTGGCCGACGTCAAACCGTTCGGGCAGTACGTCATGACCGACATCGATCGCATCGGTGGCGTGCCGGTCGTCATGAAGGCGCTGCTCGACGCCGGACTCCTGCACGGGGACGCGCTGACCGTCACCGGGAAGACGGTGGCCGAGAACCTGGCCGACATCGCACCGCCCGACCCGGACGGCAAGATCATCCATGCGCTGGACGACCCCATTCACCGCACCGGGGGGCTGGCCATCCTGCACGGCTCCCTGGCGCCCGAAGGTGCCGTCGTCAAGAGCGCCGGCTTCGACCGTGAGGTCTTCGAGGGAACGGCTCGGGTCTTCGACCGTGAGCAGGCGGCGATGGACGCCCTGGCCGCCGGGCAGTTGCAGGCCGACGACGTCGTCGTCATTCGCTGGGAGGGCCCGAAGGGTGGCCCTGGCATGCGCGAGATGCTGCAGATCACCGGAGCGATCAAGGGCGCCGGGCTGGGCAAGGATGTTCTGCTCCTGACCGACGGCCGGTTCTCCGGCGGCACAACCGGCCTGTGCATCGGGCACATCGCACCGGAGGCGGCAGTGGGCGGCCCGATCGCGTTCGTGGCCGACGGCGATCGGATCCGGCTGGACATGGCCTCGCGCGCGCTCGACCTCGTGGTGGACGCCGACGAGCTGGAGCGCCGCCGCGCCGACTGGAAGCCGCTCGAGCCGCAGTTCGACTTCGGTGTACTGCGCAAGTACGCAAAGCTGGTCGGCTCCGCGGCGAACGGGGCCGTCTGCGACTGACGGCCCCCCGCGTCGCGTGGCGGACTGACAGCCTGCGGCTATCTCCAGTGCCCGAAGTCGACGGTCAGCCACAGCTTGTGATGGGTCCAGTCGAGGTAGACGTCAACGCCGACATTGCGGAAGTGCCGGTTGAGGATGTTCAACCGATGCCCGTTGTAGGGCGCCTTCTCGTTGTACATCATCTTCTGCAGTGACAGCGCGGCCGTCTTCGTCATCGCGCTGTTCCAGGCGATGTTCTCGCCGGCGTAGCTCCAGTAGTAGCCGGCCTGTGTCATCCGGGTGCCGAAGTAGGGCTCGCCGGGCAGCTGGTGCGACATGGTGTTGTACCTGGCCATGGTGACGTTGTGTCTGCGCGCCGAAAGCTGGAGGTGCTGGTTCATGGAGACGTAGCCGACGCCGTTGAGCGTTCGTTCGACCACGACCAGGTTCTTCACCGCCCAGGCGATGGACGACTCGAGCGCAGTACGTGCGGGCAGCGCGGAAGCAGGCGGTGCCGAGGTGAGCAGCGTGGCCAGCACGCCGATCAGCGCGGCCAACGCGACCGCGATGCGACGGATCCCGCGCGGGCGCCGGGACGCAGCAGCGGGCTCGAGGGAGCCGAGGGTCGACAGAACAGCGGGGGAGGACATTGGGGACACCATCCGGTTCTTCGAAGGTCGAGTGCAGTTCGCTCGTCCCCCGCCGCACGTCGTCGTGCGTGGTTTCCTGGTGCG
>JAVHVD010000067.1:0-3332 GCA_032160745.1 Pseudonocardiales bacterium | reverse complement strand
CTTGCTGGCGGGCGTGTGCCGGAGGCGGGGTGGCCGCTCCGGCGGAGCTTCGAGCCGGTAGTGGGTGCTACCAGCGGTAGTGGGCGAATGCCTTGTTGGATTCGGCCATCTTGTGGGTGTCCTCGCGACGCTTGACGCTCGCGCCGAGGCCGTTGCTGGCGTCGAGGAGCTCGTTCATCAGCCGCTCGGTCATCGTCTTCTCACGACGCTGCCGGGAGTAGCTGACGAGCCAACGGAGAGCCAGGGTGGTGGAGCGGCCGGGCTTGACCTCGACCGGCACCTGGTAGGTGGCGCCACCGACGCGGCGGCTCTTGACCTCGAGCGTCGGCTTGACGTTGTCGAGCGCGCGCTTGAGCGTGATGACCGGGTCGGTGCCGGACTTGTCGCGGGTGCCCTCCAGGGCGCCGTAGACGATGTGCTCGGCGATCGAACGCTTGCCGGACATCAGCACCTTGTTCACCAGCTGGGTGACCAGCGGCGAGCTGTAGACGGGGTCGACCACGAGAGGACGACGCGGCGCCGGGCCCTTACGCGGCATTAGCTCTTCTCCTTGCTTTGGAAACCCAGCGCGCTACGGCGCGATACCAACGCGACCATTAGCTCTTCTCCTTCTTGGCGCCGTAACGGCTGCGGGACTGCTTGCGGCCACGGACACCCTGGGTGTCGAGCGAGCCACGGATGATCTTGTAGCGCACGCCGGGGAGGTCCTTCACCCGGCCGCCGCGAACGAGCACGATCGAGTGCTCCTGCAGGTTGTGCCCCACGCCCGGGATGTAGGCCGTGACCTCGATCTGGCTGGTCAGGCGCACGCGGGCAACCTTGCGCAGCGCCGAGTTCGGCTTCTTGGGGGTCGTCGTGTAGACGCGGGTGCAGACACCGCGACGCTGGGGCGAACCCTTCAGCGCGGGCGTCTTGGTCTTCTCGACCTTGTCCTGCCGGCCCTTGCGGACCAGCTGCTGGATCGTAGGCATGCGGCCTGCAATCTCCTCTGTGCGATCTCGACGTGTTCGTGCGTGGACTGGCCCGGTATGTCCGGGCCTTCGAGGCGCGGCGCCTCGACATTCCCCTACTGTGGTGTTGTTGCAGGCCCCGCTTTCCGGGCCTCCTGCTGGTCTCACCGATCCCCGCGGTCGGGCGTGTCGCGCCGCTCGCGGACCATCCCGGCGCGGACGCCGTTCGGACCTTCGGTGAGCCCGTGATCTCCGGTGCGGACCGCCGACCGAATCCGGTCGTCGAGCTGCTGCACCGTCGGGCACAAGACAGGACCCGGATCACTCCGGGCACGTCTCGCAACTTTACTCGTGACAGCGCCAGGTAGCAAAATCCCCGGAATCTCAGGGCCTGGAACGCCGGTCGTTACAACGCTTGCGCCATCGCGATGCTTCCCACTGCCGCTGCCGGGAGGACGAGGTACTGGCGCAGATAGAGGTCGGCGAAGGTGACGGGGCCGCGCGGGCCGGGCATGTGGTCGACGTTGATGCCCGTCTCGGGGACGGCGAGCAGCTTGAACCCGTCGAGCAGCCGGGTGGTGGCGTTCCAGAAGGCGCCGGTGCCGTGATAGCGGTTGAGGAACCGGCGGGCCGTCCCCTCGTCTTCGGTGACGATCGTGGCGGCCAGGCCGGACGTCTCGGTGTTGGCGAGCTGCGCCGCCTCGAGCGCGCCGGCCACCCGGGCCAGCGTCACGGTCGCTTCGTTGCCGTCGTCCAGCGCCCACTCGTGCCCGATCGGGTGGTCGTGGGGCGCGGCTGACACGGTGATGCCCAGGGCGTCCAGCTCGGCGCGGATCAGCGGCTCCAACCGGTCGGCGGCCGCCTCGGCGACGAGCACCAGGTTGACCCGGTTGCACACGCCGAGCCGGTCGGTGCCCTCGCGCACCAGGCGGCGCAGCGTGTCGGGGTCGGCGGCGGTGTCGACGTACAGGACGCCGCCTCCCTCGGCGTGGGCCAGTGTGCGGACGCCGTGCCGCGCCGCCTCGGCTCCCAGTGCCGCCGTGGTTTCTCCACTGCCCCGCAGGATGACGAGCCGGATCAGGGTGGGCTGGCGGACGAGCGCGGCGGCGTACTCGTGGCCGGGTTCGCCGACCACCTGGATGGCGTCCGGAGCGATGCCGGCCGCGTCCAGCGCCGGCGCGATGACGTGGTGGTGCAGGGCCAGCGCGGAGCCGATCGCGGCCGAGCCGGTACGCAGGACTCCGCCGTTGCGGGACTTCACCAGCTGCGATGCGACGTCGATCGTGACGTTGGGCCGGGCCTCGTAGTTGACGCCGATGACACCGACCGGCCGGCGGCGCTCGATGAGCTCCAGGCCGTCGCCCAGCGACCGGATCGGGACGTCGCGCACCATCGGCGGCGTCTCGGCCAGCAGGCGGAGGTTGTCGGCGAGGTCGGCCAGCCGGTCGGGGCCGAGGCGCAGCCGGTCGAGCAGCGCCGGGCTCATGCCGGCCGCTTCGGCGGCAGCGACGTCCTGGGCGTTGGCCTCGGCGAGCTCGGTCCCGGCTGCGGTCAGCTGCTCGGCCATCGCGCTCAGCGCGGCGCCGACCTGCTCGTCGGTGGCGTCGGCGAGCGAGTCGGCGGCGTCGGCCGCGCGCCGGGCCAGCCCGGCCAGGACCTCGTCAGCAGTGCTGCTCACTTTCAGGACACCTCCTTCTGTCGAGACTTCTGTTGACTGGCATGCACAGTCTTCAGGAAACAGTCAACGGGTACGCAGGGGCGGGACGCAGAACGGGCCGGATCCCGAAGGAGCCGGCCCGTCCGCGCGAAGTGACTAGCGGTAGTCGTCGTACCCGAACTCGTCCAGCGGGACGGCCGGGCCGAGTGCGGAGTTCCCGAACCCGTAGTAGTCGTTCTCGTCATAGCCGGCCATCGAGAACGCCGCGGCGCGGGCCTCTTCGGTCGGGTTGACGTCGACGTTGCGGTACCGCGAGATGCCGGTACCGGCCGGGATCAGCTTGCCGATGATCACGTTCTCCTTCAGGCCGACGAGCGAGTCGCTCTTGGCCGAGATGGCGGCGTCGGTGAGGACGCGCGTCGTCTCCTGGAAGGAGGCCGCCGACAGCCACGACTCGGTGGCCAGCGACGCCTTCGTGATGCCCATCAGCACCGGACGACCCGAGGCCGGCTCGTTGCCCTCGGCAACCACGCGGCGGTTCTCCGCCTCGAAGTTGCTGCGCTCGACGAGCGAGCCCGGCAGGAACTCGGTGGCACCCGACTCGATCACCGTGATGCGCTTGAGCATCTGCCGGATGATCACCTCGATGTGCTTGTCGTGGATCGCCACACCCTGGCTGCGGTAGACCTCCTGGACCTCGCGCACCAGGTGCAGCTGCACCTCGC
>JAVHVD010000066.1:0-12901 GCA_032160745.1 Pseudonocardiales bacterium | reverse complement strand
AGCTCGTCGGCCCGGTAGCCATTGACCAGTGAGCCGTTGGCGAGCTCCTGCAGCACGCGGGCCCGGCCGCGGGTCGAGTCCTTCTCGTCCTTGGTCGCGAGGTAGGACGGACACATGACGCCGCCGGTTGGGGTCGTGTCCGCGCGGCACTTGCCGATGCCCACGCAACGGTGCACGGCGGTCGACAGGTCGCCACCATCGTTCGGATACGCGAACCCGAGGTGCTTGCGCAGCGGCTTGGCGGCCGGCACCCGCAGGTCGGCGTCGACCGGGGCCGGGTCGACGATGACGCCGGGATTCAGCAGGTCAGCCGGGTCGAACAACTGCTTCGCCTGCCGGAACGCCGCGATCGCCTCGGCCGAGTACATGTAGGGCAGCAGCTCGCCCCGTGCCCGGCCGTCGCCGTGCTCGCCCGACATCGAGCCGCCGTGCCGGCCGACCAGCTGCGCGGCCGCGACGACGAACTCGCGGAAGCGGGTGGGCTCGGTCGAGAACGGGAAGTCGATGCGGGCGTGGACGCAGCCGTCACCGAAATGGCCGTAGGCGAGCCCGTCCACCTGATGCTCCGTCAGGAGCGCCGCGAACTCGCGCAGGTACGGACCGAGGTTCCGCGGCGGCACCGCCGCGTCCTCCCAGCCGGGCCAGGCCGGCGCTCCGCCCGGCGTTCGGCCGCCGAGCCCGGCGCCGTCCTCGCGAATGCGCCAGAGCGCCTTGGCGATCGGACCGCTGACGATGGTCGAATCGAGGCAGCCGGCGTCGGCGACGATCTTCTCCGCCGCCGCCCGCGCCTCCTGTTCGGTGTCCCCCGCCGTCTCGACGAACAGCCAGCCCTCGCCGCGGGGCAGGTCGGGGACGGCGGCCGGCCCGCGGCGGGTGCGCACCA
This sequence comes from Pseudonocardiales bacterium, assembly GCA_032160745.1. Taxonomy (GTDB): domain Bacteria; phylum Actinomycetota; class Actinomycetes; order Mycobacteriales; family Jatrophihabitantaceae; genus Jatrophihabitans. The sequence continues at coordinate 12,018 of JAVHVD010000066.1, read as the reverse complement.
CGTTCACCAGCCGGGCGTCCATGCCCTCGATCGCGACGGGTGCGTGCGGCAGCAGATCGGGGACGGCATCGGCGGCTGCGGGCATGTCCGGGTAGCCGAGCACGGCCAGTGCGACGGCCTTCGGCGATTCGACGAGCCGGACGGTCGCGCCGAGCACCACGACGAGGGTGCCTTCGGTGCCGACCAGGAACTTGGCGACGTCCATGCCCTGCTCGGGTAGCAGGTGCTCGAACGAGTAGCCGGACACCTGTCGGGGAAAGCGCCCGAACTCGGTGCGGATGGTCCCGAGATGCTCGCCCACGATCGCGTCGAGTCCGCCGAGCAGCGGAGCGGCCGGGCCCCCCGTCGGGATGCCGGTGCGGCCGAACCGGCGGGCGGCGAAACGGACGCCCGTGGCAGTCAGCACGTCGAGCTCGAGCACGTTGTCGGCGGTGCGGCCGTATTTCAGCGCCCGCGAGCCGCAGGCGTTGTTGCCGATCGAACCGCCGATGGTCGCCCGGGCGTGGGTGGACGGGTCGGGGCCGTAGCGCAGACCGTACGGCGCGGCGGCGGCGGTGATGTCGTCGAGGATCGTGCCCGGCTCGGCCAGCGCGGTGCGCAGGTCCGGGTCGACGTCGACGACGCGGTTCAGATGCCGGGAGAAGTCCAGGACGATGCCCGCGCCGACCGCGTTGCCCGCCGTCGACGTGCCGCCGCCGCGCGAGGTCAGCGGGATCCCGTGTCCGGCGGCGAAGGCGAGCGCCGCCTCCACCTCCTCGACGTGGTGCGGAAAAATCACCACCCGGGGAACGACCCGGTAGTTGGAGGCGTCGGTCGAGTACTCGGCGCGGCGACGGGTGCTGTCGTCGACGTCGCGCAGACCGGCGCGCCGGAGCTCGGACGCCAGCGCGCGCGGCTCGACAGCGGTCACCCCGTCATTCTCCCGTATTGGGGAAATCGTGCCGCCCCGCCGTCGCTACGTAGCCAGGTACGGCGGCGGGGCCACGCCCTCGAGGGCGAGCGCGACCGCGGCGCGGGCCGCGACCGGACCGACCAGGTTGCCGGTGCCGTTGTAGCCGCCGATCGCCACGACGCCGTCGTCGACGACCGTGCAGAGCGGACGCGCGTCGGGCGTGAACCCGACCGACGCCGCCCACCGGTCGGTCACTCGCACCGGCCGGCCGGCCATCCGCTCGGCCACCGTCTCGATGTAGGCCTGAACCGGCGGCGACGGCGTCGCCTCGTGCGTCCACTCGGCCTCGACGAACCGGTCCCGGCCGCCGCCCACGAACAGCCGGCCGTCCGGGAGCTGCTGGGCGTAGTCGTAGCCCCAGCGGCCATAGACCGGGCACGGGATGCGGGCGGGCATCGGTTCGGTGGCGAGCATCTGCAGCCGGGCGGTGCGCACCCGGCCGATCAGACGGGGCAGGAGCACGTCCAACCGGCCGTCCACCGCCACGATGACGGTCGGTGCCGACACGATGCCGCGCTCGGTGGTAACCCGGCCCGCCGCCACGTCCACGACGGTCGTGTGCTCGTGCAGGTGCGTCTGGGGCGCGAGCAGCTGGGCCAGCCGGGTCGCCCGCACGGCCGGGTTGGTCGCCGCATCGCCGGGCAGGAACAGCCCGCGGCCGAGCGGGCCGGCGTACTCCTCGACCGCGATGCCGTGCTCGCGCAGCGTGGCCGCCTGGGCCGCGCAGTCAGCGAGCTCCGCGTCGCGGTCGGCGGCCTCCTCGTCGGACGTCGCCGGCCCGGGGAGTCCGGCCAGCCGGATCGACCCCACTCGGCGGACGACGTCGGGACCGAGCCGGGCAGCGATCCGGTCCAGCTCGGCGAGCGTCGCGCGGTACAGGTCCACCGCGCAGAGCCCCCAGCGGGCGATGGCCTCGTGCAGCGGCGGTTCCGGTCCGGCGATCAGGAACCCGCCGTTGCGGCCCGCGGCGCCGGCGGCAACCCGCCCGGCGTCGACGCCGACGACCGACAGCCCGCGCGCGGTCAGCGCGTCGATCGCCGCCAGTCCGGACGCGCCGAGCCCGACCACGCAGGCGTCGGCGGCGGTGTCCCCGTCCAGCCGCGGGAAGCCGGCCCAGTCGGCGACCGCGTCGTCCCAGCCGACCGTCCCGGTCACGAGACCGGTCGCCGGCGAACTCGCCTCGCGCACGCCGGCCGGCAAAGGCTGCGCCTTCGGTTCGCTCGGCAAGCGTCGCTCACGCAAAGGCTGCGCCTTCGGTTCGCTCGGCAAGCGTCGCTCACGATGGCCGGCAAAGCCTGCTCCTTCGATTCGCTCCGCAAGCGTCGCTCACAAGACCTTGGACAGGAACGACTTCGTCCGCACCTCCTGCGGGTTGGTGAGGACGTCCTCGGGCGTGCCGGCCTCGACGACCACCCCGCCGTCCATGAAGACCAACTGATCCCCCACCTCGCGCGCGAAGCCCATCTCGTGCGTTACGACGACCATCGTCATGCCGTCCTGCGCGAGCTGCTTCATGACGTCGAGGACCTCACCGACGAGCTCGGGGTCGAGCGCTGAGGTGGGTTCGTCGAACAGCATCAGTTTCGGCTGCATCGCCAGAGCGCGGGCGATCGCGACCCGCTGCTGCTGGCCGCCGGACAGCTGCCCGGGGTAGGTCCTCTCCTTGTCCTCCAGCCCCACCCGGGCCAGCAGGGCCCGTGCGGTCTCGGTCGCCTCGGCCCGCGAGGTCCCTTTCACCCGGGTCGGTGCCTCGATGATGTTCTGCAGCGCCGTCATGTGCGGGAAGAGGTTGAACTGCTGGAACACCATGCCGATGTCCTGGCGCTGCTTCGCGGCCTCGCGCGGATGCAGTTCGTGGAGCTTGTCGCCCCGCTCGCGGTAACCCATCAGCGCGCCGTCGACGTAGAGCCGACCGCCGGTGATCTGCTCCAGGTGGTTGATGCAGCGCAGCAGCGTCGTCTTGCCCGAGCCCGACGGCCCGACCAGGCAGGCCACCTCGCCGCGCGCGACGGTGAGGTCGATGCCGCGCAACACATGCAAGTGCCCGAACCGTTTGTGCACCGCAGTCGCCTGCACCATCGGCTGGGTTTCCGGCTGTTTCGCCACGCTCGTCATACCCCGACGCCTCCACCCTCGCCCGCGCCGTGTCCCGTCCCGCCCAGCCCACGGGCCAGCGCCTGCAGCTGGCGGTTGGTCATCTTGCGGGATTGGCCGCGGGAGAACCGCTTCTCGAGGAAGTATTGCCCGACCATCAGCACGCTGGTGATCGCGAGGTACCAGGTGGCGGCCACCAGCAGCAGCGGCACCGGCCGGAAGACGACACCGGAAATTTGATGCGCCTGGTTGTACAGGTCCGAGGTCAACGGCACCGCCGTGACCAGCGACGTCGTCTTCAACATGCTGATCAGCTCGTTCCCGGTCGGCGGAATGATCACCCGCATCGCCTGCGGTAGGACGATCCGCCGCATGGTGAGACCCCATGGCATGCCGAGCGCCGTGGCCGCCTCGGACTGTCCGTCCCCGACCGACGAGATGCCGGCTCGCACGATCTCGGCCATGTACGCGGCCTCGTTGAGCGCGAGGCCCAGGCAGGCGAAGAAGAATGCCGCGTCGACGGCCTGGATGTCGATGTGCGCGATCGTGGGTCCCCACGGGACGCCGAAGCGCAGGTGCGGGTACAACGACGTGAACAGGCCCCAGAACACCAGCTGCACGTACACCGGCGTGCCACGGAAGATCCACAGATAGCCCCACGCGACTGCCTGCAGCACCGGATTACGGGTCAGCCGCATCACGGCCAGGATCACGCCGAGCACGATCCCGAACAGCATCGCCCAGAACGTCACCTGGATGGTGACCCACGCTCCGGCCGAGATCCGCGAGTCGAATATGTACTTGCGATAGGTCTCCCACTGGTAGTTGTCGTTCGTCGCGGCGCCATAGACGAGCAGCGCCAGCAACGCCAGGATGACAACAGCCGCGATCCAGCGACCGGGTCGGCGCAGCGGGACGGCGTCGATGAAGTCCTGCCTACCGCTTCCCGCCATCGTCAGCTCGTTGCCCCGTTGATCGTCGCCGTCTTGATCGCGCCGGCCTGCAGGCCCCACTTCTTCAGGATCTGGTCGTAGGTGCCGTCGTCGATGAGCGACTGCAACGCCTTCTGCATCGCCTGCACGAGCGGGGACCCCTTCGCGATCGGCCATCCGTACGGTGCCGCCTCGCGGATGTCACCGGCCGGCTGCAGCTTGCCGCCGCTCTGCTTGATCGCGTACGCGGTCACAGGTGAGTCGGCCGAGATCGCGTTGGCCTTGCCCAGGACCACGGCGTTGGTGGCGTCGTCTTGACTCTCGTACGGAAGGATCTTGATCGCCTTCTTGCCGGCCGTCGTGCAGGCCTTGCTCAACGCGGGCAGTTCGTCCTGCTGCTCGGTGGTGTTCGACTGGACGGACACCGTGAGCCCGCAGGCGTTCGCCGGATCGACCGTCTTTCCCTTCGGCGAGGCCCACAGGATCCCGGCCGTGAAGTAGTCGACGAAGTCGTCAGTCTTCTCGCGCAGCTTGTTGTCGGTGAACGACGACATGCCGATGTCATAGGTCCCTGCCTTCACCGCGGGGACGATCTTGTCGAAGTCGGCCTGCCGGTACTCGGTCGTCAGACCGAGCACCTTGGCCGTGGCGTCCACCAGGTCGACGTCGAAGCCGACGACCTTGCCGCCCTGCAGGTATTCGTTCGGCGAGTACGGGACGTTGACGCCGACCACGAGCTTGCCGGCCGACTTGATCTTGGCGGGGACGAGCGCGGCCAGCGTCTGCTGGGCGCCGACGGAATTGCTCACCGAACCGGTCGGGCCGCTGCCCTCCTTGTTGCTCGCGCAGCCGGTCAGAGCGAGGGCGGCAGCGGTCGTGAGCCAAACGGCGCGAAGGGCAGAACGACGGAACGACAAGGTGACCTCCTGGGAAACCGGGTAGGTCGCAACCCTAGCTATTCGGCAAAACCGGCGGGCAGGGCGCAACCCAACCGTAACCGCCCAGCCCCACTGGGAATCGACCTTTTACGGCAGGGCGAGCTGGGTCTTGCCGAGGACGACGACCCCGCCCTCGGACACGTGATAGCGCGCCCGGTCGAGATCGGGCTCGAGGCCGATGTGCGCCCCCTCGGGGACGACGACGTTCTTGTCGAGGATCGCCTTGCGCACGACGGCGCCGCGGCCGATCTGTACACCGTCCATCAGTACCGAACCCTCGACGTAGGCACCCGCGGCGAGACGGACGTTCGGGGCAAGCACGCTGTGCCGCACCGTCGCGCCGGCGACGATTCCCCCCGCGCCGACCATCGACTCCTGCGCGATGCCGCCCTCCACGAACTTCGCCGGTGGCAGCTGCGGGTGGTAGGTGTAGATCGGCCACTGCTGGTTGTAGAGGTTGAAGATGGGGTGGACGGCCACCAGATCCATGTGCGCGTCGTAGTAGGCGTCGATCGTCCCGACGTCGCGCCAGTAGCCGCGGTCGCGGTCCTCGGCCCCCGGGACGTCGTTGTCGGCGAAGTCGTAGACGTACGCGTCGCCCTTCTTCACCATCGCCGGCATGATGTTCGTGCCCATGTCGTGCACCGACTGCTCGTCGTCGGCGTCTTCCTTCAACGCCTCGAGCAAGGCGTCGGTGGTGAAGACGTAGTTGCCCATCGAGGCGTAGCTCTGATCGGGGTTGTCGGGCAGCCCGGGTGGGTTGGCGGGCTTCTCGAGGAAGTCGATGATCCGGTGATCGGGATCGGCGTCGATCACGCCGAACTGGTTCGCTTCGCTGCGCGGGACGCGGATCCCCGCGCAGGTCGCGCCGGCACCGGACTCGATGTGCTGGCTGATCATCTGCCGCGGATCCATCCGGTACACGTGGTCGGCACCGAAGACGATGATGAACTCGGGCTTCTCGTCGTAGATCAGGTTGGCCGACTGCAGGATGGCGTCGGCGCTGCCGGTGTACCAGCGCGGGCCGAGGCGCTGCTGGGCCGGAACCGGGGTGATGTAGTTGCCCAGCACGTTGGACATCCGCCACGTCTGTGTGATGTGCCGGTCCAGCGAGTGCGACTTGTACTGCGTGAGCACGCACAGCCGCAGGTAGCCGGCATTCACCAGGTTGGACAACACGAAGTCGATGAGCCGGTAGTTGCCGCCGAAGGGCACAGCCGGCTTCGCGCGGTCGGCGGTCAGCGGCCAGAGTCGCTTGCCCTCACCGCCCGCCAGGACGATCCCTAGAACCCGCGGCTCCCTCGCCACTGATCTAATCCCGCTTCGCCCGAGCGATGAACACTGATGTCGCTCCGCCCTGGTCTCTCGCGCCCCGCTCCGCCAACCCTGCGATGCTCACTCACCCACCCTAATCGGACATCGCTAGCGTGGCCGCATGCGAGTGGCTGTCCTCTCCCGTGAGTACCCACCTGAGGTCTACGGCGGCGCCGGCGTGCACGTCGAATTTCTGGTCCGCGAGCTGCGCCGCCTGGTCGACGTGGACGTCCACTGTTTCGGCGACGACCGCCCCGAGCCCGGCGTCCGCGCCTACCGGACGCCGACCGAGCTGGCCCAGGTGAACAGCGCGGTGCGCACGCTCGGCACCGACCTGGAGATCGCCGCGGCGGTCGGCGACGCCGACGTCCTCCACTCCCACACCTGGTACGCGAACCTCGCGGGGGTACTCGGCGCCCAGCTGCACGGGCTGCCGCATGTGCTCACCGCTCACTCGCTGGAGCCGCAGCGCCCGTGGAAGGCCGAGCAGCTGGGCGGCGGCTACCGGATCTCGTCCTGGGCCGAGCGGCAGGCCTACGAGACGGCCGACGCGATCGTCGCCGTCTCCTACGGCATGCGGGCCGATGTCCTGGACGCCTACCCGTTCGTCGACCCGGCCAAGGTGCACGTCATCCACAACGGAATCGACACCTCGCTGTACGCCCCCGCGCGCGCAGACGAGGTGCCGCGCCGGTTCGGGATCGACCCGAGCCGGCCGTCGGCGATCTTCGTCGGGCGGATCACCCGGCAGAAGGGGCTGGCCCATCTGTTGCGCGCGGCCGCCGACTTCGACCCGCAGATCCAGCTGGTGCTCTGCGCCGGGGCGCCGGACACCCCGGAGATCGCGGCGGAGACCGAACGGGCCGTCGCCCACCTGGCCGAGACGCGCACCGGCGTCGTCTGGATCCGCGAGATGCTGCCGCGTGACGAGGTGTCGCAGCTGCTGACCCACGCCTCGGTGTTCGTCTGCCCGTCGGTCTACGAGCCGCTGGGCATCGTCAATCTCGAGGCGATGGCGTGCGAGACCGCGGTCGTGGCCAGCGCCGTCGGCGGCATCCCGGAGGTCGTCGCCGACGGGCTCACCGGCACCCTCGTGCCCTACCACGCCGTCCCGACCGAGGAGTTCGAGGCCGGCCTGGCCGAGGCGGTCAACGCGCTGTGCGCGGATCCGGGGCGCGCCACCGCGATGGGACTGGCCGGCCGCGAGCGAGCGGTCCGCGAGTTCGGCTGGGACACCATCGCCCACCGCACCCTCGAGCTCTACGAGAGTCTGATCCGCTGACCTGGCCGATCCCGTCGAGCCGATCCCGTCGTTCCGATCCCGTTGACTGGCGCCTTCGCGGCTGACTGGCGCCTCATAGGGCGCCAGTGGACGCGAAAGGCGCCAGTCAGCCGGAAAGGAACACCGCGGTTGCGGTTCCCGGTTCGACCTCGGTGAAGCCGCCGTCCTGGACGACCGGGGCGCCGGCCGCGACCGCGTTGCACCACTGCTGCGGCGACGCGTCCCGGACCGCGATCGGGAAGCCGCCGGCCTGCCACCGCATGCGGGCCGCGGGCCGGAGCGAGCGCCAGCCCAGTTGCGCGGCGTGCGCGGCCTGGGCCATCGCTTTTCCCGTGGTCATCTCGGCGTACGGCGACAGCAGGACCGCGGGCGTCCCGGACTCCACCGCGGGCGGCGGTTCGGGGTCCTCGAGGTTGGTGCCGCCCACCTGGAGCCGAGCGAGCTCAGCCGGCCAGGCGTCCACCGGCACCGGCGGGTATACCCGCACCTCGGCGGTGCCGTGCACGACGTCCAGCCCGTCGATCGAACGCGCCCGCCGCCATTCGGCGCCGCGGGCCCGGCGCACCACCTTGCGGATCCGCTGCCCGTCCCACGCGGCGACGGCGTCGGCCCATTCCGGCCGGTCGTCGGTCAGCATCAGCAGGACCGCGCGCGCCGCCGCTTCGAGCGCGTCCGTCCGCGTCGGAGGATCGGCCCGCTCGATCCGGACGACGAAGGGCAGGACCAGTTCGCTCTCGGTCACGCCAGCGATTCCACCCACCGGTGCAACAGCCGCGCACCGAAGCCGGTGGCGCCCTGCGCGAGGGCGCCGTCGTCCTTCTTCGCGCGGGCCGGACCCGCCATGTCCACGTGCGCCCAGGGCACGTCCTTGGCGAACGGACGCAGGAACAGCGCGGCCGTGATCCCACCGGGATTTCCGGGCGCATTGGTGGCGTCGGCGACGGGCGAGTCGAGCAGGGACTGGTAATCGGCCGGCAGCGGAAGCCGCCACAACGGCTCGTCGCACTCGGTCGCGGCCTGGAGCAAGCCATCGGCGAGCGGATCGGACGTTGCGAACAGGCCGGCGGTCCGGAGCCCGAGGGTCGTCTTCATCGCTCCGGTCAGGGTCGCGATGTCGACGATCGCCGTAGGCCGGAGCCGGGCGGCGGCATAGGCGATGGCGTCGGCGAGGACGAGCCGTCCCTCGGCGTCGGTGTTGGCGATCTCGCTCGTCCGCCCGCCGTAGTGCCGCACCACGTCGCCGGGACGGTAGGACGATCCGGAGAGCGCGTTCTCCGCGCTCGGCACCAGCGCCGTGACGTGCACCGGCAGGTCAGCGGACGCGATCGCCTGCACCGCGGCCAGCACGGCGGCGCCACCGGACATGTCGGTGTACATCAGGTCCATGCCCCGGCCGGTCTTGCGGTTGATCCCGCCGGTGTCGAAGGTGATCCCCTTGCCGACGAGCACCACGTGGACGCCCTGCCGGGCGGGCCGGGGCCGCCAGCGCGCCTCGATCAGCCGAGGCGGCGCGCTGGACCCGCCCCCGACGGCGAGAACCCCGCCGAAGCCGTGCTCGGCCAGCCAGGCCTCGTCCCGCTCGATCACCTCGACGCCGAGCGGGCGCAGGGTCCGCGCGGCCCGGCCGGCGAGCCACGCCGGCGTCTTCTCCCCCGACCGGGTGTTGGCGAGGTCGCGAGCCCAGACCGTCGCGGCAGCGCCGCGCAGGCCCCGCGTGAGGGCGTCGGTGTCCGACGCGCCGCACAGCTCGATGAGCTCAGGTTTGGGCGTTGGCGCGGTGGCCCGGGTGAACCGGTAGCAACCGAGCACGAGTCCCTCGACGAAGGCGCTGAGCCGCTCGCCGGCGAGGTCGGTGGCATCGAGCCGGCTGAGACCGGGCGGCAGATCTCTGCCGATGCGGCCCGCTGCCGCGCGGATCTCGGCCGGGCCGGCATCGACACCGACATCGACCGGGTCAGCCGACGCAGAGGAGTCGGCGGCGCGGATCTGGACACTGGCGGCGACCATGAGGGCGATCCTGCCCCACCGGTCGGCGCCGGACAGCACTCGGCCCCGGCATCGATCATTCGATCGGTGCCGGGGCCAGGAGCTATGAGGACTAGCCGACCACCGACTTCAAGGCTTCGCCGAGGGCGGTGGCCTCGTCCGGCGACATCTCGACGACGAGGCGTCCGCCACCTTCGAGCGGCACGCGCATCACGATGCCGCGGCCTTCCTTGGTGACCTCGAGCGGGCCGTCGCCCGTCCGCGGCTTCATGGCCGCCATGCGAACCTCCTTGGTGAGCAACGCTCACGTCCCGACGAATCAATCCGGCGCCAGACAACGTCGGCACCGGGGTGTGCCGCTCATTCTCCCGCATGGTGAGCGGTTCGCCCAACTCCGGGGGGCGGTAGCGTCTGGCGCGGCGAAGGGAGTTGGACGTGACGGACGCGGCGAGCGTGCTGGTGGTCGAGCGCAACGAAGGGGTTGCCACGCTGACCATGAACCGGCCCGAGTCGATGAATTCGTTGTCGATCGCGCTGAAGGAGGCTCTCCTGGACGCGGCGCGCGAGGCGTCCGCCGATCCGACAGTTCGCGCGGTCGTGCTCACCGGCACCGGGCGCGGCTTCTGCGTAGGGCAGGACCTCCGCGAGCACGTCGCACTGCTCGACGCGAACGATCCGACGCCGCTGTCCACGGTTTCGGAGCATTACAACCCGCTCGTGCTGGCGCTGACGACCATGCCCAAGCCGGTGATCGCGGCGGTGAACGGCATGGCCGCGGGCGCGGGCGCCGGCCTCAGCTTTGCGTGCGATTTCCGCATCGCGGCCCGGACGGCGGGGTTCCTGATCGCCTTCGCCAACGTGGGGTTGACGCTGGACAGCGGCGTGTCCTGGACGCTGCCCCGCATCATCGGGCAGGCGCGGGCAACCGCGCTGGCGATCCTCGCCGAGCCGATCAACGCCGAGTCCGCGCTGGAGATGGGGCTGGTGAACGCCGTCGTCGAGCCGGAGCGGCTGCTGGCGACCGCGCAGGAACTCGCTGCCCGACTGGCCGCCGGTCCGACCGCGGCGTACGCCGCGATCAAGCAATCCATCTCCTACGCCCAGACGGCCGACCTCGAGGCGACGTTGGCCAAGGAGGACGAGCTGCAGTCCGCGATGGGACGCACGGAAGACCACGGCAACGCCACGCGCGCGTTCGTCGCCAAGGAGAAGCCGACGTTCCTCGGCCGGTAGCCGGTCAGCCCGCCCGCCAGCAGGTGGCGACGTGGTCGTCCACCATGCCGGTCGCCTGCATCAGCGCGTAGGCGGTCGTCGGTCCGACGAAGCGCAGGCCGCGGCCCTTGAGTTCCTTGGCCATGGCCTTCGACTCGGCCGAGGTGGCCGGGACGTCGGCGAGCGTCGAGGGCCGGCGAGGTGGCGACGCCGGGGCGAACGACCACAGCAGGTCGTCGAGTCCTTCGGGCACTGCGGCGCGAATGGCCTTCGCGTTGGCGATCGTCGCCTCGATCTTGGCGCGGTTGCGGACGATGCCGGCGTCGAGCAGCAGTCGCGCCACGTCACGGTCGTCGAAATCGGCGACCTCGTCGACCGCGAAGCCGGCGAATGCGTCCCGGAACGCCGGCCGCTTGCGCAGAATGATCAGCCACGACAGGCCGGACTGGAACGCCTCCAGTGACAGCCGTTCGAACAGGGCGGTCTCGCCGTGGAGCGGACGCCCCCACTCGTCGTCGTGGTAGGCGACGTATTCCGGTGCCGACGTGGCCCAGCCGCAGCGCGGCCGGTCAGGAGTTCCCATTCCGCCTATGCCGCTTGCGGTGCCGCGCGCTTCGCGTGGGTCGCTCATCGTCATCAGCGTCTTCGGCTGCGGTGGGTTCCTGAACTCCGTCGGGCGACGCTAGTGGTGCGGGGGCGGGTGCGGCCGGTTCGAGCCGCTCCTGCGGAACGCCGGGCTGCAGCGGAGGCGGTGGCGCCGGCGAGACCGCCCACGGAGGCGCGGTGAGTGTCCAGGACGGCTGGGCGATGGTCGGCGGAGGGGCGTCCGCACCGTGCCCCTGGGACGGTGGCGCGTAGACCGCGTGCTCGATCGCCGGCGGCGCGTACTGCAGGGGATCGATCCGGTCCGGCGGCGCGTACGGCGCGTGCTCGGTCGGGATCGGCGGGGCGTACACGGGCGGGTTGAACGGCAACGCCGGTTCGTCGGCTGGTTCGTCAGCGGCAGCTACGTCGGCCGGTGGCTCGGGAACCGGTGGCTCCTCGGCGGCCGCCGGCGGCTCTTCGTCGGCAGGCTCCTCCTCCGGCGGCACCTCGGCCGCCGGCACCTCCTCCGGCGGCTCTTCGTCGGCGGGCTCCTCTTCCGGCGGCACCTCGTCGGCGGGCTCCACCTCCGGCGGCACCTCGACGACGACGAGTTCGTCGGTCATCTGCTGGGCTACCGCGAGCTCGTCGGCCAAGTCCTCCAGTTCGGTCTCGACCGGGATCTCCTCGACCGCCAACCCATCGCCTCGTACCTCGTCGGCATGG
>JAVHVD010000065.1:0-8478 GCA_032160745.1 Pseudonocardiales bacterium | reverse complement strand
ACCCCGGCCGGCGTCGGCCCCATCGTCAGCGGGGACACGGTCAGCGTCGAGATCGAGGGCATCGGCACGCTGAGCAACCCGGTGGTGAGGGCATGAGCGACGCTTGCGGAGCGATCCGGCGGTATTGGGTCTCTGCGTGCCCGAACGGAGTGAGGGCATGAGCGAGGTGCGGGTGCGCTTCTGCCCGTCGCCGACCGGCAACCCGCACGTCGGGTTGATCCGGACCTGCCTGTTCAACTGGGCCTACGCCCGGCACGTCGGTGGGACGTTCGTGTTCCGGGTCGAGGACACCGACGCCGCGCGGGACTCGGAGGAGTCCTACACCTTGCTGCTGGACGCGCTGCGCTGGCTCGGTATGGATTGGGACGAGGGGCCCGAAGTCGGGGGGCCGTACGGGCCGTATCGGCAGAGCGAGCGACGCGGCGTGTACGCCGACGTCGTCCAGAAGTTGCGCGCAGGCGGGCATCTGTACGAGTCGTTCACCACCAACGAGGAAACCGAGGCGCGGCACCGCGCCGCCGGGCGGGATCCGAAGCTCGGCTACGACAACTTCGACCGGACACTCACCGACGAGCAACGCGCCGCCTATCGGGCCGAGGGCCGCCAGCCGGTCCTGCGCTTACGAATGCCCGATCAGGACATCACCTGGACCGACGTCGTCCGGGGTGAGATCACCTTCGACCGGGGGTCCGTGCCGGACTTCGTGGTCGTGCGCGCGAACGGGGATCCGCTCTACACGCTGGTCAACCCGGTCGACGACGCGCTGATGCGCATTACGCACGTGCTGCGGGGCGAGGACCTGCTCCCGTCCACGCCGCGGCAGATTGCGCTCTACCGCGCGCTGATCGACGTCGGCGTCACCGACTTCGTGCCGCAGTTCGGCCACCTGCCCTACGTGATGGGCGAGGGCAACAAGAAGCTGTCCAAGCGTGACCCGCAGTCGTCGCTGCAGCACTACCGCGACGCCGGCTACATCCCGGAGGGGCTGCTCAACTATCTCGCGCTGCTCGGCTGGTCCATCGCCGACGACCACGACATCTTCACCCTCGACGAGATGGTGGCCGCGTTCGACATCGCCGCCGTCAACGCCAACCCGGCCCGCTTCGACCCGAAGAAGTGCGAGGCCATCAATGCCACGCACATCAGGCTGTTGGCGGCGGACGACTTCGCCGATCGGCTCACCGCGCAGGTAGTGGCGCTCGGCCTGGACCCCGACCCGGTGGTGATCGAGCAGGCCGCACCCCTCGTCCAGGAGCGGGTGCAGACGCTCGTCCAGGGTGCCGAGATGCTGCGCTTCCTGCTCGTCCCGGAGCCGGCGTTCACGATCGAGGAGGACGCGGCGGCCAAGCAGCTGGGCGAGGCCGGCCAGTCCGTCATCGCAGCGGCGCTGCCGGCGCTCGAGGGGCTGGAGGAGTGGACGGCCGGCGCGATCGAGGAGGCGCTGAAGGCCGCCCTCGTGGACGGCCTGGCGCTGAAGCCGCGCAACGCCTTCGGGCCGGTGCGTGCCGCTGTCACCGGTCGCACGGTCTCGCCGCCACTGTTCGAGTCGATGGAGATCCTCGGCCGCGACCGGTCACTGCATCGCCTGGGCGCAGCCCGCCGATGAGTTCCCGGCCGGTGGCCGTGGTGCTGGGCACCCGTCCGGAGATCATCAAGCTGGCCGGCGTCATCGACGGACTCGGCGACGCCGCGATCGTCATCCACACCGGGCAGCACTACGACGAGGGGCTGTCGCAGGTCTTTCTCGACGGTCTCGGGCTGCCGCGCCCGGCCCATCAGCTCGAACTGGGCGGCCTGCCCCGCGCGGCCCAGATCGGACGGGGCACCGAGCAGGTCGCCGAGCTGCTGACCGCCATCGGGCCGGCCGCGGTCGTCGTGCAGGGCGACACCAACTCCGCGCTGGCCGGCGCGCTCGCCGCCAACTCGACGGGATTCCCGCTTGTGCACGTCGAGGCCGGTCTGCGCAGCTACGACCGGGCCATGCCCGAGGAGCACAACCGGGTGCTGGTCGACCATTTGTCCGACCTGCTCGCCGCGCCCACCGCCGTGGCTGTCGCGAATCTCGCGCGGGAGGGGCTCACCGGCGAGCAGGTGATGTGCTGCGGCAACACCGTGGTCGAGGCGGTACGCCGGCAACTGCCCGCGCCGGAGCACCGCGCGCGGCTGCTCGCGCAGTACGGGCTTCGCCCGGAGGGTTATGTCCTGGCGACCCTGCATCGGCCGGAGAACACCGACGATCCGGTAACGCTACGACGAATTCTCGTTGAACTCGGATCGCTTTCCGTCCCCGTTGTGCTGCCGATTCATCCCCGCACGGTGGCGGCGGCGCGGGCCGCCGGAATCGAGAATCTGCTCGACCCACTGCGCGTGGTCGACCCGATGGACGGCGGAACTTTCCTGGGATTGGCCGCCGAATCCGCGGTTATTGTCTCCGATTCGGGCGGAGTGCAAGAAGAAGTCACGGTATTGGGACGACCGTTGGTCGTCGTCCGCCGCTCCACTGAGCGTCCGGAGGCGTTCGAGCACCACGCGGTTCTCGTGACCCCGGACGGGGTAGCAGCGGCCACAAGCGCTTACCTGACCGACGTTGCTGGGCTGCATCGGCGGCTGGAGGCGCTGCCGAGTCCGTACGGCGACGGATTTGCGTCCGACGCGATAGTCCGGGCCGTGCGTGTTATGTTCCTTTAGCTTCCATAACGGCGCCCGTTTCCGAGGGGCAGGTCGGTCGTTGAAGTTAGGAAGGCGAGAAACGGGGGATGACGGTGCAGAGATCGCAGCCAATTCCCGGCAACACGACCAGAACTGGACGAACGCTGCACCCGGCGTGACCCGAGAGGAACTCCATCCATGCGCAAGCTAAACCCCTATGCTTTGCGGGTCACGGCGCTAACAGCCGCGGCGGCGTTCGCTTTGATGCCCATGGCTGCCGCCTCCGCGGCGACGGCCAATGCGAGCGCCTACGGCGCCAGGGTCAGCCTGCTCAGCGGGATCACCATTGGTCCCCTCGCGCCCAGCACTTTCCCGCCCACCAGCAACTCGGCGGTCGTGCCCCTGAACCTCGTCGGCCTCGCCCACGTCCTCGGTGTGTACTCGAAGACGTCGGGCGACCTCCAGGCGAGTACCTCGCACGCGGAGGCCGGCACCGCCGATCTCGGCCTGATCGGCTTCACGGCCACCGGGTTCGCGATCAGCGCGAATGCCATTTCGGCGACGTGCGACGCCAGCGGTACGACTACCTCGGGCGGCACCACCGTGGCGAACCTCAAGCTCGGCAGCAATGACGTGATCAACCTGACGTCAGCGCAGCAGCAGAACGTCGTAGTCATCCCCAACGTCGCGAGTGTGATCATCGGCGAGCAGATCCACAATCCCGACGGATCGCTCACCGTCAACGCACTGCACGTCACGCTGCTCGGCAGCACCCTCGGCGACGTCATCCTCGGCCACGTCGTGTGCGGTCCGAACGTTCCTCAGGCCGGCGTCGCCGCCTTCTCCTTCCAGGACCTGCCGCTGATTCTCGGCGCCCTCGCGCTTGTGATCGTCATCGGCTTCGGCATCCGGACCGGCGTACGCCGCCTTCGGACCGCAGCGTGATCGCGGACGGCAAGAGGGGAATCTGATGTACGGCGGCAGAGGTACAGGCGGCGTCATCGTCGGCGGCGGCACAGCCGGTGGCTTGGCGGCGACCGGTGTACCGATCATGTTGACCATCCTCGTGGCGGTCGCTCTGGTCGTCGGCGGGCTGCTGTTTCTGCGGTGGGGCACGCTCCGCCGCGGTCGCCAGTCCTAAGATCGAGGGGCGCGCTCTTCCAGCGGGCAAAGGGGCCGACACGAGGTAGACCGTCATGGGCGTAGTGCTGCTGGAGTTCGTGGCGCTGTTCGTGACGGTGCTCTTCCTCAGCTACGTGGCAATGATCCTCATCCCCTTCCTGCGGCGGCCGCGCACCGTCCCTGGGGACTCCAGCGAGTTCGAGTGGCACTTCTTCATCCCGGCCCGGGATGAGGAGGCGGTTATCGAGACGACGCTCAACCGTTGCCGCGCCGACTTTCCCGACGCGCATGTGTGGGTGATCGACGACGCGAGTGCCGACCGCACTGCGGAGATCGTTCACAAGATGTCGCTGTTCGACTGGAACATCCACCTCGTGCGCCGCGAGCTGCCGAACGCCCGCACCGGCAAGGGTGATGCGCTCAACGGCGCGTACTACGCACTGAGCGACTGGTTCCCGTCCTGGGCCGACCGCAGCCGGGCGATCGTGGTCGTCCTCGACGCCGACGGTCGCCTCGCTCCTGACGCACTGGACTACGTCAGCTCGCCCTCGGTCTTCGGTGACCCTTCGATCGGTGCGGCCCAGATCTCCGTCCGCATGGAGAACCGCGACGACCTTGGGCAATTCGCGACCCGGTCCCGATTCGGGCTCGGCTTCTCGAAGTTCCTCGTGCGCATGCAGGACCTCGAGTTCATGACCACCATGTCGGCGATGCAGATGCTGCGGGAGCGCACCGGCTCGGTCGGCATGGGCGGCAACGGTCAATTCAGCCGGCTGACCGCCCTCGATGAAATCGCCCGGCGCTACTCCGAGCCCTGGCACGGCGCCCTGCTCGAGGACTACGAACTCGGCCTGCACATCCTGCTTGCCGGTTACAAGAACCGTTTCGTCTATGACACGTGGGTGGAGCAAGAGGGCCTGCTGAGCATGCGCCGGCTCGTCACCCAGCGCACCCGTTGGACGCAGGGAACGATGCAGTGCTCGGTGTACCTGGGCGAAATCGTCCGCTCACCGAACTTCAGCAACGCCGGGGTCGTCGAGTCCTGCTACTTCCTGGTGACGCCGTGGCTGCAGGTGGCCGGAGTGTTCCTGTGGCCGTTGCTGCTCCTGTTCACCGGCCTGCAGGCCTTCAACTACCCGGCCGGCGCGGGTGCGTTCATGTCCGAGTTCTGGCCGGTCGCCGGGGTGACGCTGCTTTTCGGCGCGTTACCGTTTGTCATGTGGGGCCCGGTGTACCGCAAGATGGTGGAGCCGCAGATGACGCGGCGGCACGCGTGGCTCCTCGGCCTCGGCAACGCGATCTATCTGTACTACACCTATGCCTCCACCCCGCGGGCGTTCGCGCGGGTGCTCATGCGTCGTACCGGCTGGGCCAAGACGCGGCGCAATGCGGAGGCCTTCACCCGCGGGCCGGTGGCCAGTGACGTCTGAGGTCAATGTCCGGGCTCTGCGGCGCAGCGGCGCGCGCCGCCATCTGCCGTCACTCGAATTCCAGCTGCCCACCGCGGCGAACGACGAGCAGCACAATCGGCGGTCGAAGGTCGGTCCGGCCGCCGGGTTGGCGATGTATGCCGCGGCGGTGTGGCTGGCGATCCAGAACGACACTTTCCGTCGCTTCGAGGCGGCGGCGATCACCCCGGTCACCCATCTGGCGACCGGGCTGCACCGCACCCAGACCACGGAAACAGTCGTCTTCTTCGGCCTGGGGACCCCGCGGGCCTTCGGCCTCGACATCACCAACGAGTGCACCTCGGCGCTGCTGCTCATTCCGTTGCTCGTGATGATGGGCTCGTTCGCGATGTTCACCCGACTCAGCATGCGGCGGCAGCTCGTCGCGCTCTTCGTCGGCGCGTTTCTGATCCTCGCGGTCAACGCGCTTCGCGTGGCCATCATCGCTTGGGCGACATGGAAATACGGCTACGACCCCGGCTACACCTACAGCCACGTGTTCGTCGGCTCGGCCTTCTCACTGGTCGGTTTCGTCGGCGCCATGCTGGTCGCGCTGTGGATCCTCGTCCGGACCGAGCGTGGCAACCCCGCGCCCGCAGCTGAAGCCGCAGCTCCACCCGACCATGCGCTGATGGCCGACGCGCCTACCGCCGTATTCAACCGGCTGGTGCTGCCGGATGCCGCACCGGCCCATCGCGTGCAGACGGGGGAGCGGGCCCGACTGCGGTTGGGGCGCTCGTCCGGTCAGCGCCACCGGCACCGCCGCTGAGCCGGAGCACGCGCGTCGCCGTGCGTGGCGACGTACTTCGGGGTAGGCATACCGCATGCGGACCCTGCCGCCCGCTCCTGCGCGGGCATCGGTCGACGGTGTCCACTACTCCGTCACCGGCGCCGGCGAGCACACGATCGTGCTGCTGCACGGGTTCTCGGACAACCTCACGACATGGAACCGGGTCGTCCCGCCGCTGGCGGTGAGCAACCGGGTCATCGCGATCGATCTGCCCGGGTTCGGCAACAGCTCGCGACCCTGGTCGCGGCCGTTGCTGTCCGGCTACGTCGACGTGGTGCACGCCGTGCTCGACGCCGAGGGCGTCACGGGCGCGGTTTCGCTGATGGGCAACTCGATGGGCGCGGCGGTGTCGTTGCTGTTCGCCGCCCGCTATCCGGGTCGCGCTGACGGCATCGTGCTCATCGACATGCCCGGTCTGCGGTCCGTGCCCAGGATGTGGCGGATGGCGATGTCCAGGCCGTCGGAGCTGGGGCTGCGCGCTGCGCTGCGGTGCGTCCCCGACCGGGCCGCCCAGTTCGGGCTGGGCTGGGCCTATACGCATCTGGCCGCCGCCCGGCCGCGCCGCCTCGACCCGGTTGTGCGCGAGGCGTTCGTGTCGCCGTACGCCCTGCGCGACAGCATCGCCGCGATCATGCCGCTCGGCCGCACCGTCGTCCGCGAGCTGCAGACGGCCCAGCTTGGTGCCCTCGTGGCCACGATCAGCGTTCCGGTGCTGCTGGTGTTCGGCGCCCGCGATCTGCTGACGCCGCCGCGCGTGCTGCGGCGGCTCGGGCGCCCGGGTGGTGCGGTCGTCCTGCCCGGGTGTGGTCATTGCCCGCAGATCGACCAACCCGAGGCGCTGATGACCGAGGTCCTGCCGTTCCTGCGGGCATCGGCGCGCGCGCAACCGGCCGTGCAGACCGCCTGAAATCGGCGATAGTTAGCCGCGTCACAGTTCTTCGGGGACGATGACGGTGATACTGGCACAGTCATCGAGGAAAGGTCCTGTGCCCATGCCTGCTACCCGTCCCGCCTGGAGTGACGACGACGTCGAGGCGTTCCGCGACCTCGCGCACTCATTCATGGCGAAGGAATGCGCGCCTCATGAGGAGCGCTGGGCCGAGCAGCAGCACATCGACCGGGAGGTATGGAACCGGGCCGGCGCCCTCGGGCTGCTCTGCCCGTCCATCCCGACCGAGTACGGGGGCGGCGGCGGCACCTTCGCCCTCGAAGCGGTGATGGCCGAGGAGCAGACGCGGACCCTGTCCCCGAGCTTGGGCACGTCGGTCCACAGCACGATCGTGGCCCACTACATCAATGCCTACGGCACCGAGGAGCAGAAGCGACGCTGGCTGCCGGGAATGGCGAGCGGGGAACTCGTCGGCGCGGTGGCGATGACCGAGCCGGGCACCGGATCGGACCTGCAGAGCATCAAGGCCAAGGCCATCAAGACCGGTGCCGAGTACGTGATCGACGGATCAAAGACGTTCATCTCGAACGGCCTACTGGCCAACCTCGTCATCACCGTGGCCAAGACCGACCCGGCCAACGCGGCCAAGGGCATCTCGTTGATCGTGGTCGAGACCGACGGTCTCGAGGGCTTCAGCCGGGGGCGAGTGCTGAAAAAGATCGGTCAGCACGGGCAGGACACCGCCGAGCTGTTCTACGACGGCGTGCGGGTGCCCGAGACGAACCTGCTCGGTACCGAGGAGGGTCAGGGGTTCATCCAGCTGATGACCCAGTTGCCGCAAGAGCGGCTCATCATCGCAGTCGCCGCGGTGGCGGCGATCGAAGAGACGCTGCGGTTGACAGTGGAGTACACGAAGGACCGGCAGGCGTTCGGCAAGCCGGTGTTCAACTTCCAGAACACGAAGTTCAAGCTCGCTGAGGTGGCGACGACGGCGAAGATCGCTCGCGTCTTTCTCGACGATTGCATCACCAAGCACATCGCCGGTGAGCTGGACGTGCCCACCGCCTCGATGGCCAAGATGTGGACGACGCAGATGCAGTGCGACGTCGCCGACGAGTGCCTGCAGTTCTTCGGGGGCTACGGGTACATGCAGGAGTACCCGATCTCGCAGTTCTACACCGGGGCGCGGATCCAGAAGATCTATGGCGGCACGAACGAAATCATGAAGGAGATCATCAGCCGCTTCCTCTAGATCCGCCGATTTGATCCGCCGATTTGATCCGCCGAAGGCGGATCTCCTCAGGCTTATCCGCCGATGGCGGATCTCCTCACGGACCGCTCGCTGCGCTCGGGCCCATCGTCGATCCGCGCGCAAGCTCGCTGCCGCTCGCGCGCTCGGCGGGCTCTTCGCGCGAGCGCTCATCGCGTTCGGGGGTTAGGAGGCATTCGTGCATTGCCGCACTTCCCGCAAAACTGTAACGTGTTCTCATTCTCGTCCCACCGATTGAGGACAGTGTCGATGACTGCTCAGCTCAAGCCCGTGGCGTCCGAGACGTTCGAGGTCAAGAACCCGGCGACGG
>JAVHVD010000064.1:0-6872 GCA_032160745.1 Pseudonocardiales bacterium | reverse complement strand
CGGCGCCGGCGACGGCGAACCGGTCGACGTCGTCGGGGCCGGCGGCGAGGACGGACTCGACCGGGACGGCGTCCAGGCGCAGCGTGTACTCCGGCGCGCTGGTGGACGTGGGGGTGCGGGTGAGTGTTGCCCCGGGGCCGCGTGGATCGATGATCGCGGTCCCGTTGTCGGTGGGGACGAGAACCCGATGAGCCTGGGCGGCGAAGGGGACGCCGACCCGTGCGCCGGTGACGGTGTCCCCGGCCAGCTGCACCGCGGTACCGGGCGCATCGCGCAGCGCGGCGGTCAGCACGCGGCCGTCCGCGACCTCGGGCAGTAGGTGTTGTTGCTGTTCGACCGTGCCGAAGGCGGCAACCGGGAGGACGCCGAGGGCCAGCGTGGCCAGGGCGGGCAGCGGGAGCACCTGCCGGCCCACCTCGACCAGCACCAGGCCCGTCTCGATCGCCCCGAACCCGTCGCCGCCGACCGATTCCGGCAGCGAGAGGCCGAGGAGGCCGGCCTGACCCATCGCCTTCCAGGCCGCCTCGTCGTAGCCGGGCTCGGTGGCCAGCGCAGCCAGCACCCGTCCGTCGTCCGGGTCGCCGCGCAGCACACTCGCCGCGAGGTCGGCGACCGCGCGCTGGTTCTCATCGAGGGTGAAGTCCACGCCGCTCCTCCGGGCTGGATAGAACGTGTTCTAGTATCGGGGAAGGCAGGCAGGTCGGCAAGCCACGGGCGGAACCTCTACCACCCCCGTCCCGGCTAGCTCCGGTGACTGGCGCCTTACCGGATGACTGGCGCCCTATAAGGCGCCAGTGGGCTCGCAAGGCGCCAGTCAACGGGAAGGGGCGCACGGATGGTGGACCTGCCGGGAGCGCCGCCTGCGTGCTGCCTGCGTGCTCAACGCCGACCGGTTCAGACCGGCGATGCCGGCTGCTGCCGCTTCGGTGACGGGCCGAACTCCGAGGGCGTCGTCTTCCTCCGGGCGGCCGTGAGCAGCTCCTCGAGCGCGATCGGCAGGTCGTCGGCGAGGTCCCAGAGCTCGGGCGCGAGCTCACGGCAGGCGATGAGCCCGACGTCCAGGTGCCCGTCGTTGGAGAGCACGGTGACGTTGAGCCCGGCGCCGTCGAACACCGGCCCGAACGGGTAGAAGCCGGTGACCCGGCCACCCATGAAGTAGATCGGCATCGGCGGGCCGGGGACGTTCGAGATCACCAGGTTGTGAATCACCGGATGCCGCTCGGCCAGCCGCAGTTTGGAGTAGACCCGGACGGCCAGGGCGAACGTGTTGGGCGCGGCGAACTGGGCCCAGTCCTGCAACAGCGACGCGCTGAGCGTCTTGTGATGGTCCTTCGCGACGAGGTTCTGCTCGGCGATGGACGCGAGCCGCTCCACTGGATCGTCGATGTCACTGGCGAGCGACGCGAACATGCCGGACACCTTGTTCGTGCCCTGCGCCTCGGTCTTGCCGTGCACCGACACCGGCACCATCGCGACGAGCGAGCTGTCCGGCAGCTCGTCGCGGTCGGCGAGGTACCTGCGCAGCGCACCGGAGCACATCGTCAGGACGACGTCGTTCACCGTGCAGCCGAAGGCGTTCTTGACCTCCTTGACGTCGACGAGGTTCATCCGCGCGAAGGCGACCGCCCGATGCCCGGTGATCGTGCCGTTGAACGAAGTGCGTGGCGCGGTGAACGGTGCCGGCATGGCCTTGCCGCGGCTGGACCGCTGGATCCATTCCGGCAGGACGCCGAGAGTGGACGGCAGGAGCCGGGCGAACTTGGCCGGCCGGGTGGCCAGGCGCAGCGCACCGTCGACGACGATGCGGGCATCGCGGGGGCGAGCGGGTGGTTCCGGGTTCGGGGTATCCGCGGCGATCGCCGGCGCGCCGGGCTCGAGGCTGCACAGCTCGGAGACGAGGCTGGCGCCGGAAACACCGTCCACCGTCGCGTGATGCATCTTCGTCATCACGCCGATGGCGCCGTCCTCGAGCCCTTCGAGGACCCACATCTCCCACAGCGGGCGGTTGCGGTCCAGTGGATGCGAGGCGATGTCGCCGCAGACCGCAGCAACCTGCTCGCGGTCACCCGGGGAAGGGACGATGACCCGGCGGACGTGATGCTCGATGTCGAACTGCTCGTCGTCGACCCAGATCGGGTGGTCGAGGTTGAACACCGGGTTGTGCACCTTGCGGCGCAACGCCGGGTTGCCACCGACCCGGGACTTGAGGTGATCACGCAGCCGGGTGAACTCGTATCCGTCGGGCATGGTGGACTGATCGAGGACCAGGAGGCCACACACGTGCATGAGCATCGTGTTGCTCTCGAAGTACAGGAAGCTCGCGTCGAGCCCACTCAGTCGGTCCACCTTTGGAATGATAGAACACGTTCTAGTTTTCTGCATAGGATGACGGGTATGAGTGACCGGTTCCTCACGCGCGAGCTCGTGCAGTTGGGCTTCGCGGCCAACGCGCTGCGACCGGTGCGGCTCGCGCCTGCGAGCGTGCCGGCCTTCTTCAGCGGCTGGCTGACCGCGGAACTCGCCCCGCACCTGCTCGGGCTGACGGCCGCCGACACCGCCGTCCACGTCGCCCGGCACGGTGTCCGGTCCCGCCGGGACGCGCTGGGGCTGGCCGCCGCGGGCGCGAACATTGCCGCCTACGCCGCGCTGATCGCCGGCGGCAAGCGAGCCGCCGACGAGATCGAGGACGCGCTGCTTGAGGCGCTCGGCAGCGACTACCGCGAGGTGATCGCCCGCGACCCGATGCCCGACGACGTCTCCGCCCCGTGGCCGTCGCTCGCGATGCCGTTCCGGATGCGCAATGTCGACGTGATCCGGCAGCGCCGGCTGCCCTACGCACCGGGCGGGCGCCGCTTCGAGCTCGACGTGTTCCAGCACCGGGACACCCCCACCAACGCGCCGGTGCTGCTGCAGGTACACGGCGGCGCGTGGGTCATCGGCAACAAGGATCAGCAGGGCATCCCGCTGATGCTGCACATGGCCGCGCGCGGCTGGGTCTGCGTGGCCGTCAACTACCCGCTCTCGCCGCGGGCCCGTTGGCCCGAACACCTCATCGCCGTCAAGCGGGCGATGCAATGGATCCGAGAGCACGGGACCGAGTACGGCGCCGACCCGTCGTTCGTCGCGGTCACCGGCGGCTCGGCCGGCGGCCACCTCGCGGCCATGGTCGGGCTCACCGGCGATGACAAGTCCCTGCAGCCCGGGTTCGAGGACGTCAACACCTCGGTCCAGGCCTGCGTCCCGCACTACGGCGTGTACGACTTCACCGACGAGAGTGGCACCCGGTACGCCCGGCAGCGGATGAACAGCCTGCTGCGGCCGATGGTCATGCCCCGTGACGCGAAGTACCCCGACGACTTCCGCGCCGCCTCGCCGCTGTTCCGGATCACACCGGAGGCGCCCCCGTTTCTCGTCGTGCACGGGCGCAACGACACGCTCGTCCCGGTGCGCGAGGCCCGTGATTTCGTCGCCCGGCTGCGTGAGACGGCGAAGAGCCCGGTCGCCTATGCGGAGATCCCGGGCGCCCAGCACGCGTTCGACATCTTCCCCTCACTGCGCAGCGCCGGCGTCCTGCGCGGCGTGGCCCGGTTCCTCGAGTGGTGCCATGCAACGCGTGAGTCGCGGGCCCCGAGCGAGGTCTCCGCCTAGGAGCGACTCCTGGGTGAGACGGTGGCGGTCGCGCTCGCGCTCGTCACCCGATCGTCAATGAAACAGCCGCGTTATCAGCTGTGCCCTCGACCTCGACGATGAGACCGTCAACGGTGCGGTACATATCGAACTCGTCTGTCTCAATCCCGGCCCACCACGCACCAAGTATGAAGACACGCTCAGGAGCGCGGCAGGCCGAGGATCCGTTCTCCGGCCAGGGTCAGCAGCACCTGGGTGGTGCCGCCGGCGATCGTCAAGCACCGGCTCATCAGGAACGTGTGCAACGGCTCTCCGGCGATCAGCCCGTCCGCGCCCAGCAGGTCGAGCGCCGACTCGGCCACCGCCTGCCGATGTCGGACCCCGATCAGCTTCCGCACGCTCGAGCCGGACTCATCGCTCTGCCCGTCCAGGCGCAGCAGGGTCGTCCGCAGGTCGAGCAGCGAGCCGGCGAGCCCGGCGCTGACGAGCCCGCCGAGCCGGGTCGCCACGACCGGATCGGCGATGAGTCCCCGCTCCTTGGTATGCGCGACGAGCCGTTCGACCGCGTCGCCGATGCTCGAGCCACCCCCCATCGCGACCCGCTCGTGCGACAAGGTCGTCCGGGCGAGCGGCCAGCCGCCGTCGACCGCCCCCACCACGAGGTCGTCCGGCACGAAGACGTCGTCGAGGAAGATCTCGTTGAACAGCGCTTCGCCGGTGATCTCCCGCAGCGGACGGATGTCCAGCCCGGCGGACTTCATGTGCACGAGGAAGTACGTGATCCCCTTGTGCTTGGGCGCGTCGGGGTTGGTGCGGGCCAGGCAGATTCCCCAGTCGGCGCGGTCGGCAACGGAGGTCCACACCTTCTGCCCCGACAGCCGCCATCCGCCGTCCGCCCGCTCGGCCCGGGTCCGCAGCGACGCCAGATCGGAGCCGGCTCCGGGTTCGCTGAACAGCTGGCACCAGGTGAGCTCGCCCCGCAGGGTCGGCGCGGCGAAGCGCTCGATCTGCGCAGCCGAGCCGTGCTTGAGGATGGTCGGCACCGCCCAGCCGGCGATCACCAGATCCGGGCGAGCCACCCCGGCGCGCCGCAGCTCTTCGTCGATGAGCAACTGCAGCGCCGGCGCTGCGTCGAGCCCGTGGGGCTGTGGCCAGTGCGGCATGAGGTAGCCGGACTCGGCGAGGGCGCGGCGCCGCTCGCCCTCCGGCACAGCGGCGATCGCCGCCACCTGCTGCCGGACCTCGGGGCGTCGGTCCTCGACGTCGAGCTCGATGTGCAGCTGCCGACGGGTACCGGCCGCGGTCAGTTCGGCGACCCGACGGCGCCAGTGATCGGAACCGCCGACGACCGCGCGCAAGGCGATCGCCCGGCGCAGGTACAGATGCGCATCGTGTTCCCAGGTGTAGCCGATGCCGCCAAGGATCTGGATGCAGTCCTTCGCGTTCTCGACCGCCGCGTCCAGGGCAACGGCGGCGGCGACGGCGGCGGCCAGCCCGCTCTGGTCGGGGTCGCCGGCGGTCTCGGCGGCGTCCCACGCCACGGCGGCGGCGACCTCCGACCGGCAGAGCATCTCGGCGCAGAGGTGCTTGATGGCCTGGAAGCTGCCGATCGGGCGCCCGAACTGCTCGCGCAGCTTTGCGTAGTCGACCGCGGTCCGCAGCGCCCACCCGGCGACCCCGGCGGCTTCGGCGGCGGCCAGCGTCGCAGCCAGGTTGCGGACGCGTTCGGTGTCGATGCCGGGCAGCCGCTCGGCGCGGGCGCCGTCGAACTGCACCTCGCCCACCGCCCGGGAGAAGTCCGCGGCGGAGAGGTCCAGGCTCTTCACCTGCCCGTTCGCGCCGTCCACCACGAGCCAGTTGCCGTCCGCGTCTGACACCAGGACGACGCCCTCGGACGTAACGCCCAGGGCCGGTCGGGCAGTGCCGTGGAGCTTGCGGTCGGTGTCCAGGTGCAGGTCCGTCGGTTCGAGGACGAGACCGGCGGTGCGCGCGCCGGAGGCCAGGGCG
Organism: Pseudonocardiales bacterium; assembly: GCA_032160745.1. Classification (GTDB taxonomy): domain Bacteria; phylum Actinomycetota; class Actinomycetes; order Mycobacteriales; family Jatrophihabitantaceae; genus Jatrophihabitans. The sequence continues at coordinate 1,238 of JAVHVD010000064.1, read as the reverse complement.
GCCGCGACCGGGTGGTCGTCGAGCAGCAGGCCGGCCAGGACGGTGGAAAGGAGGGGGCCGGGGACGAGCGCGTCGGCGCACTGCTCCAGCGCGACCGCCAGCTCGGTGACGGTACCGCCGGCTCCGCCGGCCGAGGCCGGCGCCGCGACGCCCAGAACGCCCAGTTCGGCCAGCTCGGCCCAACCGGCCTGCCACTGATCGGGCTCGGTCTCCATCGCCCGCACGGCGTCCGTGGGCCGGTTGCGCTGGGCCCACGCGCGCAGCATCTCGGCCAGCGCGCGCTGCTCGTCGGTCACCGATATGGGCATGTCTCTCCTGGGTCGCCGGCCAACCAGATTCTAGAACGTGTTCTAACGGTTGGGAACACGGCAGGCACTGGCGAACCTGTCATCGTTCTGAAACATGTTCCTGTAAGTATGAGCGATGCTAGGGTCGAAATCGGCTCACCACTACTTCAAGGGAAACGAACATGTCGGCTCCCCGGACGAAGCCCACGACCGGCTCGGCGCCCCCGTCCGACGAGCTCGGCTCGTCCGCGCAGCGTGACCGGCGCAAGCGCATCCTGGACGCCACACTGGCGCTGGCCTCCAAGGGCGGCTACGACGCGGTGCAGATGCGCGCGGTGGCCGAGCGCGCCGACGTCGCCCTGGGCACGCTGTACCGGTACTTCCCCTCGAAGATCCACCTTCTCGTCTCGGCACTCGCGCGCGAGCTCGAGCGGGTTCGCGAGCGGACCGAGCGGCTTCCCCTGCCGGGCGACACGCCGTATGAGCGGCTGATGTTCATCCTGGCCCGGATCACGAAGGGCCTCCAGCGCGACCCGCAGCTGACCGAGGCCATGACCCGCGCCTTCATGTTCGCCGACGCGTCCGCGGCGGCCGAGGTCGATACGGTCGGCCGGCTGATGGACCGGATGTTCGCCCGCGCCCTGACCGACGAGGAACCCAGCGACGAGCAGCTGGCCATCTCGCGTGTCATCAGTGATGTCTGGCTTGCCAACCTCGTTGCCTGGGTCACCCGCCGCGCGTCCGCGAACGACGTTGCTGACCGGCTCGAGCTGACGATCGCCCTGCTGCTGGGCGAACGCAAGGCATCGTCCGCGTTGTAACAGTCCTTATGTAAGTGCTGTTACAGTTCCTGGGTGATTCATCCGGGACTGAGCACCCGCTTGCGCACGCTCCTCGAAGTGATGGACGACGACGTCTCTGTCGCGCTGGCCGACCTCGGCCTCACCGACT
>JAVHVD010000063.1:0-13703 GCA_032160745.1 Pseudonocardiales bacterium | reverse complement strand
TCAGGTCCACTACGTGCAGAACGAGACGGACGTGGACGACCCATTGCTCGACCGGGCGGCGCACACCGGCGAGAACTGGAAAAGTCTGGCCGAGCGGGAGATTCAGCTCTTCCGCGAGGACATGACGGCCCTCCGGGTGCTGCCACCGGACGAGTACGTCGGCGTCGTCGAGGCGGTCCCGGAGATCACCGACGGCATCCAGCGGCTGCTGGACGAGGGCAACGCCTACCGCCTGGACGACGACATCTACTTCCCGGTCAGCGCCGCGCCCGGATTCGGCCGGGAGTCCAACTACGACCGGGACACGATGCTCGCGCTGTTCGGCGAGCGCGGCGGCGACCCGGAGCGGGCCGGCAAGCGGGATCCGCTGGACTCGCTGCTGTGGCGCGGGCGCCGCCCCGGCGAGCCGTACTGGGACACCGGGTTGGGCGCCGGCCGCCCCGGCTGGCACATCGAGTGCAGCGTGATCGCGCTCAACCGCCTCGGCATGGACTTCGACGTGCAGGGCGGCGGCTCGGACCTGATCTTCCCGCACCACGAGCACTCGGCCGCCCACGCCGAGGCGCTCACCGGCACCGCCCCGTTCGCCGGGCACTACGTCCACGCCGGAATGATCGGCCTCGACGGCGAGAAGATGAGCAAGTCCCGCGGCAATCTCGTCCTCGTGTCGAAGCTGCGGGCGGCCGGCGTAGACCCGATGGCAATCCGGTTGGCGCTGCTCGACGGTCATTACCGCGCCGATCGCGAGTGGACGGGCGGCCGCCTGCCGGCCGCCGAGGTGCGGTTGCAGCGGTGGCGGGCGGCCGCTGCACTGCCGGCGGCGCCCGCTGCGGACAGTCTTCGGGCGGAGGTCCGCGGTCTGCTTGCCGACGATCTGGACACCCCCGCTGCGCTCACCGTTCTCGATCGCTGGGTCAGCGGTGCTCTCGACGCACCGGCGCGGAGCGGGCGTCGAGGCGCGCCTGAGGACTTCAGCCAGCTGGTCGACGCCCTCCTCGGCATCGCGCTCTGAGTCGACCTGGGCCGTACCGATGATTGGTGGGCGTGACGAGCGGGCATACCTGGACGGAATGCTCCACAGGAGCTCGGACGACCCAGGAGTCGTGATGACCGCAGATTTGGACACCAGTATCCGGGCGAGCAGGACCAAGGTGCCGCGCACGCGGGGCGCAGCGAGCGGCCTGCTCCTGCTCGTGCTCGGCGCGTGGGCGGCTCTCGTGCCGTTCATCGGCCCGTACCTCAACATCGCGTTCACCCCGTCCCCCAACGACGCGTGGCACTGGACGTCGGACCGTGGCTGGCTCAACGTCCTGCCCGGCGCGTTGACGGTGCTCGGCGGCTTGCTCCTGCTGCTCAGCCGCAGCCGCGTCGTCACCATCTTCGGCGCGTGGCTGGCCGTCCTCAGCGGCGCCTGGTTGGTCGTCGGCCCGGCCTTGGCAGACGTGCTGAACCTCTCGCCCGGCCAGCCCGACCCCAGCTCCGGTAAAAGCGTGCGGGCGCTTGCCTCACTGGTGTTCTTCTACGGCATCGGCGCGGCGATCCTGTTCGTGGCCTCCCTCGCGCTGGGCCGGCTGTCCGTGCACAGCGTCCGTGACGTGCGCGCCGCCGAGCGCCGGGCCGCCGCTGAGGAGGCGGCCGCGGAGGAGGAGCGCCGAGTGCAGCGCGAGCGCGACGCCAACGCTGTCCGCGGCCAGGACCGGGGCGACGGCATCGACAACCGCGGCTACGCGACCGCGCGGAACGGGGGGTCCGGAGCCACTGCGGCCGGTGCCGAGGGGGACGGCGACGGTAGCGGTCGGCACGAGCGTTCGGACGGAGGCGCCGGGGGCACCCAGCAGCTGCCCACCGAGCAGCGGCCCGGCCAGCCGTTCGGCCAGCAGTGGCAGCAGGGAAACCAGGCCCAGGGCCAGCAGGTTCCAGGCCAGCAGGTTCCAGGCCAGCAGCCCTACGCCAGCGCGCCGCCACCGCCGCCGGAGCAGCGCGGCTGAGCCATCGACTCAGCCGAAGGGACTACCGCCGGCGTGACCGCCCCCGCGGTCGCGCCGGCGTAGGTAGCGTTCGAACTCCCGCGCGATCGCGTCGCCCGACGCCTCGTGCATCTCGGTGCGATCGATCTCGTCGTCGCGCTCTTCGAGGTTGCGGATGTACTCGATGACCTCGTCGTCCTCGGCCGCCATCTCGTCGACGAGCTTCTGCCACTCGTCGGACTGCTGCGGCAGCTCGGCCAGGGGGATCGGCACGTCGAGGACCTCCTCGACACCGTGCAGCAGCGCGAGGGTCGCCTTCGGGTTCGGCGGCTGCGAGACGTAGTGCGGCACACCCGCCCAGAACGAGATGGCGGGGATCCCGGTGGCGACACAGGCGTCCTGCAGCACTCCGACGATGCCGGTCGGCCCTTCGTAGCGGGACCGCTCGAGGCCGAATCGAGCGGCGGACTCAGGGTCGTAGGCGGTCCCGGTCACTTGAGTGGGGCGCGTGTGCGGGGAATCCGACAGCAGCGCCCCGAGCGTGACCACCATGCGGACGTCGAGTTCGCGGATGACGCCGAGCAGCTCCGCACAGAACGTCCGCCAGCGCATGTTCGGCTCGATGCCGTGGACGAGGACCAGGTCGAAGTCCGCGCCGGGGGGCCGGCAGTACGAGAACCGGGTGGTCGGCCAGCTGATCCGCCGGGAGATCCCGTCCACCAGCGACACCTGCGGACGGTTGACCTGGAAGTCGTAATAGTCGTCGGGGTCGAGTTCGGTCAGCGGTTGGGCGTCCCAGACCAGCTCCAGGTGCTCCACGGCCCCGCTGGCTGCGTCCCCGGCGTCGTTCCACCCCTCGAACGCGGCGACGAGGACCGGATCGACCAGCCGTGGCCAGTCGCCGGTGTCCGGCGTATCGGTCATGCCACCACCCTACGACCGTGGCGCTGCCGAGCCGATCGGCGCGCAACGCGGGTGCGTCGGATCGGCCATAGGGTTGTCACGACCGACCAGGGAGGACCGTCGTGGATGATCTCGCCGCCGCCGTTCAGGCGACCCCGCCGCCGGAGTTCGACGTCCTTGCCCCCGGCGAGCGAACGGCCCTCGCCGAGTTGGTCGAGCGAGCCGCGCAGGAAAGGTCTGCCCTGCTCGACCGGGCGATCGACGATTCCCTGCGCCACCTGCCCGCGTTGGTGCGCCTGCCGGTCAAGCGCGCGCTCGGGATGTAGGGATGACCGAACTGCTGGAGCGCGGGGCGGAGATCACCAAGCTGGCCCGACTGCTGGGCGTCGAGCGTAAAGAGCTCGACCACCTCGATCAGATCCCCGCCTCCGCCCTGCGGGCCTTTCGTGAGCAGGCCACCGACCGGCTCTTCGCAGGAGATGCCGGCCGGCTCCGTCGGGTGGCGGCGGCCAGCAAGCTGGTTCCGGTGCCATTGACGGTCAAGGTGGCGCAGGCGGCCTTCGGGCCGCTGCTGTGCGCGGCGACGGCCGGGCTGCTCGAACCGAGCCATGCCGTCAAGGTGGCCGCCAAGTGCCCGACCGCGTTCCTCGCCGACATCGCGATAACGCTCGACCCGAGGCGAGCCGCCGACGTCATTGCCGCGGTGCCGACCCCGCTCGTCGTCGCGGTCGCCAAGGAACTCATTGCGCGCCGGGAGCACGTGACCATCGGCCGATTCGTCAGTTTCCTGCGACCCGAGACCCTGCGCGCGGCCGTCCCGGAGATCCCCGACGACGCGGATCTGCTCAAGGTCGCGTTCGTCATGGAGGGCAAGGACCGCCTGGACGACCTCGTCGATCTCGCTCGCGACCGGTTGCCCGGCCTCATCCGCACGGCGTTCGAGCGGGATCTCTGGGCCGAGGCGCTCGATCTCATCGGCCACCTCAGCGTCGAGAACGTCGCCGAGCTGGCCGATCTCGCGGCCGCCCAGAGCGACGAGGTCCTCACCTCGCTCGTCCGGGCGGCCCAGGACCTGCCGGCGTGGGACGCGCTGCTGCCGATCACCGCTGCGATGAGCGGCGAGAGCCTGCGCCGGTTCGCCGCGATTCCGGCGATCCAGGAACCGGAGGTCCTCGCGGCGATCGTCCTGGCCGCGTCCCGCGCCGACCTCTGGGACGCCGTCCTGCCACTCGCTGAGCTGGTGTTGCCGAAGAGCGAGGCCGATCTGCAGCGGGTTCTCGACCTGATCGCGGCGGTGGATCGCACCGACGAGATCGCCGCCCTCGTCGCTGCGCCGACTCCTGAACCCAAGCGCGGCCGACCGCGCGGGCGGTCGAAGACCTGACGATCGCGCGCGACACACTCGGTTCGGATCATTCGAGGCGCGGTTTGGCGGGGGTCGCCGGTAAACTCGGCCTCTCACCCGCAAGTCGATGCACCGAGGGATACGCCTTGTCCGAAAACCCGTCGCTCCGCCCGGACTGCACGGACGCCCTGACCGAATTGCTGCGGTCGCGGATCGTCGTCCTCGACGGCGCCATGGGTACGGCGATCCAGCGGGATCGGCCGGACGAGGCGGGTTACCGCGGCACGCGCTTCGCCGACTGGCCGACCGACCTGCAGGGCAACAACGACCTGCTCACGATCACCCAGCCCGAGATCATCGCGGGCATCCATCGCGAGTACCTCGAGGCCGGCGCCGACGTCATCGAGACCAACACCTTCAATGCGCAGGCGATCTCGCTCGGCGACTACGGCATGCAAGACCTCGCCTACGAGTTCAACCTGGAATCCGCGCGGCTCGCGCGTCGCGAGTGTGACGCCATGACGGCCCGGACGCCGGACAAGCCCCGCTACGTCGCCGGTGCGCTCGGCCCGACCACCAGGACCGCGTCGATCTCGCCGGATGTCAACGACCCCGGCGCCCGCAACGTCACCTACGAGCAGCTCGTCGACGCCTACATGACGGCGACTCGCGGCCTGCTTGACGGCGGCGCCGACCTGATCGTCATCGAGACGATCTTCGACACGCTCAACGCCAAGGCGGCGATCTTCGCCGTGGAGACGGTGTTCGAGGAGTACGGACGCCGCTGGCCGGTTGTCATCTCCGGCACGATCACCGACGCCTCCGGCCGGACGCTGTCCGGGCAGGTCACCGAGGCGTTCTGGCACTCGGTGCGCCACGTCAAGCCGCTGCTGGTCGGGCTCAACTGCGCCCTCGGCGCGAAGGAGATGCGCCCCTACATCGCCGAGATGTCGCGCATCGCGGACACGTTCGTGTCCTGCTACCCGAACGCCGGCCTGCCCAACGCATTCGGCGAGTACGACGAGGCGCCGGACGAGACTGCGGCGATCATCGGCGAGTTCGCCGACGCCGGCTTCGTCAACCTGGTCGGTGGCTGCTGTGGCACCACGCCCGATCACATTGCGGCGATCGCGCGAGCGGTTGACGGCAAGACCCCGCGGGTGCCGGCCGAGTCGTCGCGCGCGCTACGCCTGTCCGGCCTCGAGCCGGTGTCGGTGGTCGACGACTCACTGTTCGTCAACGTCGGCGAGCGCACCAACATCACCGGATCGGCGAAGTTCCGCACCCTGATCCGCGACGGTAACTACAACGCAGCGCTCACGGTCGCGCGGCAGCAGGTCGAGAACGGCGCGCAGGTCATCGACATCAACATGGACGAGGGGATGATCGACGGCGTCGCGGCGATGGACCGCTTCGTCAAGCTCATCGCGAGCGAGCCGGACATCAGCCGTGTCCCATTGATGATCGACTCCTCGAAGTTCGAGGTCATCGAGGCCGGTCTGCGCTGCGTGCAGGGCAAGCCCATCGTCAACTCGATCTCGATGAAGGAGGGCGAGGAGAAGTTCCGCCGCGAGGCGACGCTGTGCCGCAAGTACGGTGCGGCCGTCGTGGTGATGGCCTTCGACGAGGACGGCCAGGCCGACAACCTCGAGCGGCGCAAGACCATCTGTGAGCGGGCCTATCGCATCCTGGTCGACGAGGTGGGCTTCCCGGCCGAGGACATCATCTTCGACCCGAACATCTTCGCCGTCGCGACCGGCATCGAGGAGCACGCCAACTACGGCGTCGACTTCATCGAGGCCACCCGCTGGATCAAGCAGAACCTTCCGGGCGCGCTGGTGTCCGGCGGCGTCTCGAACGTCTCGTTCTCCTTCCGCGGCAACAACGCGGTGCGCGAGGCGATCCATGCCGTGTTCCTGTACCACGCGATCGCCGCGGGCATGGACATGGGCATCGTGAATGCCGGCGCCCTGGTGGTCTACGACCAGGTCGACGCGCGGCTGCGCGAGCGGATCGAGGACGTCATCCTCAACCGTCGCCCGGACGCCACGGAGCGGCTGCTCGAGATCGCCACCGAGTTCGCCGGTGACGGCATGAAGGCCGAGGCGATCAACGAGGAGTGGCGTGAGCTGCCGGTCGGCGAGCGCATCACGCACGCATTGGTCAAGGGCATCGACGACTACGCCGAGACCGACACCGAAGAGCTCCGCGCGCTCATCGAGGCCCGCGGCGGCCAGCCGATCGAGGTGATCGAGGGACCGCTGATGGCCGGCATGAACGTCGTCGGTGACCTGTTCGGTGCCGGCAAGATGTTCCTGCCCCAGGTGGTGAAGTCGGCCCGGGTGATGAAGAAGGCGGTCGCCTACCTGATCCCGTTCATCGAGGCCGGCAAGACGCCCGAGGACGCGGGTCGCAGTAACGGCAAGGTCGTCATGGCCACGGTCAAGGGTGACGTCCACGACATCGGCAAGAACATCGTCGGCGTCGTCCTGCAGTGCAACAACTACGACGTCATCGACCTCGGTGTGATGGTGCCGGCCCAGAAGATCCTCGACGCGGCCAAGGAGCACGGCGCCGACGTCATCGGCCTCTCCGGCCTGATCACGCCGTCGCTCGACGAGATGGTCAACTTCGCGGCGGAGATGGAGCGCCAGGGCCTCGAGATTCCGCTGCTGATCGGTGGCGCCACCACGTCGCGCGCGCATACCGCGGTCAAGGTCGACAAGCAGTACCACGGCCCGGTCATCTGGGTGAAGGACGCCTCGCGCTCCGTGCCGGTGGTAGCGGCACTGCTGTCCGACGAGCAGCGACCGGCGCTGCTGGCTGACCTGAAGACCGACTACGACTCGCTGCGCGAGCGGCACGCGGCCCGCAAGGACGCCAAGGTCATCCTGCCGGTGGAGACGGCACGGGAGAACCGCACGCCGATCGATTGGGCCGACTACCGCCCGCCGCGGCCGCACTTGATCACGCAGCAGACGCGCGACATGCACACCGACGACTACCACGCCTCAGCTCAGCCGACTCAGTTCGTCAAGACCTTCTCGAACTACTCACTCGCTGAGCTGCGGGACTACATCGACTGGCAGCCGTTCTTCAACGCGTGGGAGATGAAGGGTTCGTTCCCGGAGATCCTGAACCACCCGGTGTCCGGCGAAGCGGCGCGCAAGCTCTGGGAAGACGCGCAGAAGATGCTCGACTCGATCGTCGAGGAGAAGTGGCTCAGCGCCTGCGGTGTGATCGGGCTCTTCCCGGCCAACACGGTCGGCGACGACATCGAGGTCTACGCCGACGAGACGCGGCGCGAGGTGCTGACGACGCTGCACCAGCTGCGCCAGCAGTCCGAGCACCGGGCCGGCGTCCCGCATCGTTCGCTCGCCGACTTCGTCGCGCCGAAGGAGACCGGACTGCGCGACTATGTCGGCGGCTTCGCGGTGACCGCGGGCCTGGGCACCGAGGCCAAGATCAAGGAGTTCAAGGCCGCCCTTGACGACTACAGCGCGATCCTGCTCGAGTCCCTGGCCGATCGGCTCGCCGAGGCCTTCGCGGAGCGGCTGCACGAGCGCGTCCGCACCGAGTTCTGGGGCTACCAGCCGGACGAGTCCCTCGACGCCCAGGAGCTGATCAAGGAGAAGTACACCGGCATCCGGCCGGCTCCGGGGTACCCGGCCTGCCCGGAGCACACCGAGAAGCAGGTCATCTGGGAGCTGCTCGATGTCAAGGCCAACACCGGCATCGAGCTCACCGACAGCATGGCGATGTGGCCGGGAGCATCGGTCAGCGGCCTGTACTTCTCGCACCCGAAATCGCAGTACTTCGTCGTCGGGCACATCGGCCGCGACCAGGTCGAGGACTACGCCAAGCGCAAGGGCTGGACGATGGCCGAGGCCGAGCGCTGGCTCTCGCCGAACCTCGGCTACCGCTCCGACAACGAATAGCGCCGAAGCCTAGAGAACTAACTGACGGCGTCGGCCGCGATCCCGGCCAGGGCTTCGACCAGTGTGATGCCGGATTGCTCATCGTCGTCGTGCTGCGTCAACACCGATATCGCGATCAGGTCGCCGTTGACCGTGATGAGAGCGTCGCTGTTGACGGCCCAGCGCCCACCGTCGTCGTCGACGCCGAGCCAGCCGTTCTTGACCGCGACGCTGGTATCCGGGTCGGCCGCGGCCGGCGCCCCCCACGCCTGATCGCTTTCCACGTTGCGTAATAGCTTCAGCGCGTATGAGCGGGCCGCGGCGGAGAGCGGCGACGACCCGGCAGCAGCGAGGTTGCGCAGCAGCACCACCTGGTCCTGAGCGCTCGTCGTCGTGAGACCCCAGTAGTCGGACTGTCCCGGCACGGTACTCGTCGTCGAAACGCCAAGGTCCGGATTGGCTGCATCCAGCGCATCGCGGCCGCCGATGTCCTCGAAGACCGACTCGGCAGCCGAGTTGTCACTGTGTTCGATCATCGCCACCGCGTCCGCGTCCTCGTCGGCGTCGAGCGTGGCGCCGGCCCGCTGGTGCTGGAGCAGCTGGACCTCGAGCAGGTCGAGCTTGACGATGCTGGCGGTCACCATCCCGCCGGTCGCACCGAAGCTGTAGGTCTGCCCGGTGTCGAGGTTCGTGGCCGCGACGGAAACCGAGCCGGTCGGCAGCGAGTCGACGATCCGGGCCGACTTGGCAGTGGCCAGATCATCCGCGTCGACCGTCGACTTCGTTGGGACGACGGAAGTCGGGGCGGCAGAAGACGGCGCGGCAGAAGACGGTGCGGCAGCCGACGAGTCGGGAAGGGCCGCCGGCGTCGGTGTAGCTGATCGCGTGGCCGAGGCGACGGTCCCTGTCCCACTCACGGCCGATCCGGCCGTGCTCGCGGCGCTCTGCCTCGCAACGGCGAGCACAACGATCAGTGTGCATGCGCACACCACGGCAGCAGCGCCGGATGCCCGACGTCGGACTCGCCGTCGACGAGGTCCGATGGCCATGACCTCGACGCTGCGGTACCGACCTCCAGAAACCCTGCCAGCGGACACGGGATTGGGTGTGAGCCGATCGGAGGTCCCCTGCCGTGCTCGATCCGCTGTGGTCGGATGCGAGGATCTCCACCAGGAGACGGTGCCGGGCGAACCAGGGGAGGTGCTGCGTGGCGAGCATCGAAGGACGCAAGCGCGACGGGCAGCTGCGCTGGTGTACGGCAGAGGCTTCCGAGTGACGGAATGCCAGTGAATGTGGGGGGTTCCCTACAGGCCGTCCTGTTCGACATGGACGGCACGCTGCTCGATTCGGAGAAGGTGTGGGACGTCGCGCTCGACGATCTCGCCACCTCGCTGGGCGGTGAGCTGTCGCCCGCGGCGCGGCGGCGGATGGTGGGGTCGAGCCTCGGTCGCTCGGTCGCCATCCTGCACTCCGACCTCGGGATAGAGGCCGACGCCGAGTCCAGCGGTGCCTATCTCACCGAGCGGACGGCGGAGCTGTTCCGAACGGACCTGGTCTGGAAGCCGGGCGCCCGCGAGCTGCTCGAGGCGGTCGCTGCGGCGGAGGTGCCGGCCGCGCTGGTCACGTCCACCCATCGGCGGTTGACCGAGATCGCGCTCGACACGATCGGCCGGGAGAATTTCGCGGCGACGATCTGCGGTGACGAGGTGCGACGGCCCAAACCGCACCCTGACCCGTATCTGCGGGCCGCCGAACTGCTGGGCGTAGATCCCGGCCGCAGCGTGGCTATCGAGGACTCGCCGCTCGGCATCGCCTCGGCCGAAGCGGCCGGCTGCGTCGTGCTCGCGGTGCCCAGCGAGGTGGCGATCGACCCCGCGCCCACGCGGACGGTGTGGCCGTCGCTGGCCGGTCGCACCGTGGCCGACCTCGCTGCGCTGGTTTCCAGGTAGCGGCCGGGGCTCCAACGGTCATCGCTCGACTGATCCGCACGGGCCGCGTGACGCGACCGGCTCGCTGATCCGTCCGGCATGCTGGAGCCGTGCCGGGATCGATTGCTGACGTGCTGCCTGCCGCGGCGGCGAGTCTCGGTGTTCCCGGCGCCGAGGACCGGCTGGGTCTCGTCGATCGCATCGGCCCGGTCCGCCAGGTGGTCGTCGTCCTGGTGGACGGCCTGGGGTATCACCTGTTGCCGAAGCTCGCGCCGCATGCGCCCCTGCTGGCCGCGGTCCTGGCGGGTGGCGCTGGGCACATTGCCGAACTCGAGTGCACGTTCCCGTCCACCACGCCGACGAGCCTGGTCTCGCTCGCCACCGGCAACCTGCCCGGGGAGCACGGCATCCTCGGCTTCACCCTGAACGTGCCGGGTACCGATCGGGTGCTGACCCACATCACGTGGCGCGACGACCCGGAGCCGGCCACCTGGCAACCGGTGCCGACCTGGTTCGAGCGGATGGCGGAGGCGGGCGCGAGCTCGGCGGTGGTCCTACCGAGGTACTTCGCCGGCAGCGGGTTGACCGAGGCCGCCTACCGCGGCGCCCGGTTCTGCGGGGTCGGCAAGCGGCAGGACTATGCCCGTCGCCTGGTGCGCGAGGTGCGGGGCGGGCCGCCACTGGTCTACGGCTACACGGCGGTGCTGGACACGGCGGCGCATCGGCACGGCATCGCCTCCGCGGAGTGGGGGCATGCCGCGGCCGAGGCGGACGCCTTGTTGACGCGGGTCCTGGCCGGATTACCGGCCGGCGCCGTACTGCTGGTGACCGCCGATCACGGTGGCCTGGACGTTCCAGTGACGGGACGGCTGGACATCGGCGCCGATCCGTGTCTGTCCGACGGGTTGAGGGTGGTCGCCGGGGAGCCGCGGGTGCGCTACCTGCACGTGCTCGACGGGGCGCAAACCGACGTCCAGGCGGCGTGGCGCGCCGTGCTCGGCGACCGGGCTGACGTGCTGACGCGGGACGAGGCCGTAGCGACCGGCATGTTCGGGCCGGTGCGGGCGGAGCACCTGCCGCGCATCGGGGACCTGGTGGTCATCTGCGCCGGGGACAGCGTGGTGCTGGCCACCGATCGCGAGCCGCCCGAGGTCGCCGCGCTGATCGGCTTCCACGGCTCGGCAACCCCGGCCGAGACCGCGATCCCGCTGATCACGCTGCGCCCCTGAGCAGTGCGCGCGAAGCTCCCCGTTGGTCAGGGGTTCCGTACATCGGGCAGGTCGTCGCGCGGGTCGGTGAGCACCGCGTCGGGCGGGAAGGGCGGCGGCGTTCCGCCGAAGGCCGGGCACAACGCCTTGTGGTCGCACCAGTCGCAGAGGCGGCTCGGGCTCGGCCGGAAGTCACCGGTCTGCATCGCGCGCTGGATCGCTGCCCAGATGGCCATCACCGTGCGCTCGAAGCGCACTAGTTCCTCGGCGTCGGGGGTGTAGCTCAGCGTGTCGGTGTCGGCCAGGTACATCAGTCGCAGCTGGCGCGGGACCACGCCACGCGTGCGCCAAAGGACCAGCGCGTAGAACTTCATCTGGAACAGCGCCTTGCCCTCGAACGCCTCACGGGGCGTCGCGCCGGTCTTGTAGTCGACGACGCGGAGATCACCGGCCGGCGAGACGTCGAGGCGGTCGACGTAGCCGCGCAGGCGCAAACCGTCGACCACGACCTCGATCAGTTCCTCGCGGGAGGCCGGCTCGAGACGGGACGGATCCTCCAGCGCGAAATAGTTGCCGAGCAGCGAGGTGGCCGACGCCATCCACTCGGCGAACTGACTGCCGTCGGTGTCGCCTGCGAACAGCTCGTCGACCGCGGGTTCCTCGTCGCGCACGCGTTGCCATGCGGCCGGGAGCAGCTCGCCGGCCGCCGCGAGCGTGCGTTCAGTGGCCGGCAGGTCGAACAACGACTCGAGAACGGCGTGCACCATCGTGCCGCGGGTGGCCGCCCGCGACGGCGACTGCGGCAGCCGGTCGACACAGCGGAACCGGTACAGCAGTGGGCAGCTCTTGAAGTCGGCGGCCCGCGACGGCGACAGCGACCCCAGCACCGGATCGGGCAGCGCGACGGGCGCCTCGGGATCACTCAATTGCGTCATGCCCAGGAGGGTAGGCCGGGGTTACGACAGTTTCGGGACGACAGGCTCGCGGGAGGCCGGATCACAGCCCACCCAAGCGGTTGAGCGGCCAGATGATCGCGAAGGCGCGGCCGACGATGGAGGCGGTTGGGATCGCGCCGAAGTCGCGGCTGTCGGTCGAGTTGCACCGGTTGTCGCCCATGACGAAGACCCGCCCATCGGGAACGGTACGGGTCCGGAAGTTCTCGTCGGGGGAGCGGGCGTAGCAGGACTTGTCCTTGTTCAGGTAGGACTCGTCGATCCGCAGGCCGTTCACGAAGATCTGGCCCTTGGTCGCGCTGATCTTGTCGCCGGCCAGCGCGATCACCCGCTTGATCAGCACCTTGTCGGGTACCTGTACGCCCTTGGGGCGGGTGAAGACGACGATGTCCTGCACTCGGACGTCATGGGCCCGGTAGGAGATCTTGTCGACCAGGACGTGGTCGTCATTGCAGTTGTCGCACCCGTGCAGCGTGGGCTCCATGGACGCCGACGGGATGTAGTACGGCTGGACCACCCAGGTGCGAAGCAGCAGGACGGACCCGGCGACGATGGCGACGAAGATCAATCCACGGGTGAGGAGTCGGCGCAGGCGTCCGCTGCCGCCCCTGCGCTTCTTGTCGTCGACCTCATTTCCAGCCGCTGGGTCGGGCTCCTCGGGCTCGTCGGGCTCTCGGGTACGGCGCGACGGGGGGCCCGGCGTGGACGGTCGCGGGCTGTACGGTGCCCTCGCGATGGCGGCGGACGCATCCGGATACGGGCGCGGACGCGGCCGCGACAGCACTGGTGCCGAGGCAGCGGCACCTGCTGCCGCGGCGGCGGCTCGTGGCCCAGGGGAGGGCCGCCGACGGGGAAGGGCCGGCTCCGGCGCACGGACCGGTTCTGGCTCGGGTTCCGGTTCTGGCTCCGGTTCCGGTTCGGGCCGCTGCGGCGGCGCGGGAACGGGGGCCGGTTCGAGGTCCAGCTCCACGTCGGGCCCGAGCTCCTCGTCGGGCCTGACCGTGGCCGCCTCCGGCTCCGGCGCGGTGGTCGGTCCGAGCGGGTCGAGGTCGTGGGACGGGTACGTACCGATCCGCTCGGCGCTGCGGGTCCAGTCGCGCGTGGGCCGGGGGATCGCATCCGCGCGCAGCCACGGCTCCTCGAAGGCCGCATCCGGTTCCGGAAGCTCGAACTGCGCGTATGCCTCCTCTTCCTCCTCCGGCTGCTCTTCGACGCGGCGACGTCGACCGAACAGTCGGCTCCGGCCCGACCTTCGTGGCGTGGCGGGAGTTGCCGGAGGTCCGGCCGCGGCAAGGTCGTCGCCGGTCACCGGATCCAGCTCCGGTTCCGGGTCGGGCTCCGGTGTCGCCGCGAATGCCGCCGTCGGCTGATCCGCGTACCTCGGCTCCAGTTCCGGCTCGTAGGGCGGCGGCTCGGGCTGGTAGGCCGCGGCGGGCTCGGGCTCGTACGCCGCTACCGCCTCGGGCTCGTACGCCGCTACCG
>JAVHVD010000062.1:0-22795 GCA_032160745.1 Pseudonocardiales bacterium | reverse complement strand
ATGCCCTGGTAGGCGGCGAACTCGACCCGCTTGGGGTCGATGAGCACCATGCGGACCTGGTCCGGTGTGGCGCGCGCGAGTATCGACAGGATCAGCGTGTTGATGCAACTCGACTTGCCCGCGCCGGTAGCGCCGGCGACGAGCAGGTGCGGCATCCGGGCGAGGTTGGCCACGACGAAGCCGCCCTCGACGTCCTTGCCGAGAGCGACCAACATCGGATGCTGGTCGCGCTGGGCCACCTTCGAGCGCAGCACGTCCCCGATCATCACGATCTCCGGATCGGCGTTCGGGATCTCGACGCCGACCGCGCTCTTGCCAGGGATGGGGCTGAGGATGCGCACCTCGGCACTCTTGACGGCATACGCGATGTTGCGGGTCAGGTTGGTGATCCGCTCGACCTTCACGCCCGGGCCGAGCGAGACCTCGTAGCGGGTGACCGTCGGGCCACGGTTGAAACCGGTGACGGCACAGTCGACGTCGAACTCGGCGAACACCCGCTGCAGCGCCGCGATGACCTCGTCGTTCGCCTTGGTGTGCTCGAGATGCGGCGAGCCCGGCGCGAGCGTCGAGAGGCTCGGCAAGGTGTAGAGCCCGGCGCCGCCGGAGAGCTCGAGCTGCAGCGGTCGGTCGATGGGCGGGAGCTCCGGTTCGACGGCCTTCGGCGTGCGCGGCTGGCGCGGCTTGGGCGTCTTCGGTGCTTCGTCGTCGGCCGACAGCGGCGGTTCGGCCGGTGGGATCTCCGAGGTCGACGCGTCCGGGTCCGCCTCCGGCACGGTCCGCTTGCGTCGCCGTGGCGCCCGCTCGACCTCCTCGACGATCTCGTGGGGATTCGAGCGGCCGAAGCCCAGGGAGGAGCGGATGTATCCGACGAGGGCGCTGATCGGCGTCGAGGTGACGACGAGGATCCCGAAGGCACCGATCAACGCGAGGACGGGCACCGCCAACACGGCGGACAAACCGCTCGACAGCGGCTTGCCGATGGCCGTGCCCACCAGGCCACCGGAGTGCGCGCGGCCGTCGGAGGACGACGGGCTGGCCGACCAGATGTCCAACAGCCCGAGAACAGCGACGGTGAGTGCGGCCGAGCCGACGAGAATGCGCCCGCGCCCCCCTGGCTCCGGCACCTGCCGCAGCATGTGCGCCCCGGTGCCGAACAGGATGATCGGCAGCACGAGCGTGCCGTTGCCGCCGATTGCCCGGCAGACGGTGTCGATGGCGTCGCCCACCGGCCCGGCGGCGTGGAACCAGGTGGCCATCGCCGTGATGAGGCCGAACGCGAGCACGCCCAGGGCCGCGCCGTCGCGGCGGTGCTCCGGCGGAAGCTCACGTGCGGTCGCGGCGTTGCGGCCGGCGGCACGGGCAGTGCCCCCGACGATCGTGGCCAGTGCGCGCCAGAGTGCGGCGATCGCCTTGCCCGCGCCGACGAACGGGGCGGCCAGCGGAGACCGGCCGCGACGCTTGGCGGGGGTTTTTCGCGACCCGCCTGAGGGCTTGCGTGCCGGTGGCCGTGTCCTGGTTCCAGTGCTCACTCGGACAACGCTAACCCTGAACTAGAGGGTTCTTGGGAAGGCGCGGCGACGTCGGCCCGTCAATCCCGCGGTCTCGCTACAGGCCGGCGGCGGCCAGGTCCTCGCGCAGGTGGCTGAGCTCGTGCTCAGTGGCGTCGACGAGGGGCAATCGCACCGGGCCGACGTCGAGCCCGCGCAGTCGGAGCCCGGCCTTGACCAGGATGGTGCCCTGCGTGCGGAAGATGCCGGTGTAGATGGGCAGCAGCTGCCGGTGCCTGCGGAGCGCCTCGGCCGTGTCGCCGCGCTCGTACGCCTGGATCATCGCCTTGGTGCCGGGCCCGGAGAAGTGGGTCGACGTGCCCACCACACCGACTGCGCCGATCGACAGGAGCGGGAGCGTCTCGGCGTCGTTGCCGCTGTAGTAGGCGAGATCGGTCTCGGCCAGCACCCGGGCGCTCGCGGTCACGTCCGACTTGGCGTCCTTCACCGCGACGATGCGGTCGTGCTCGGCGAGCGCCAGGAGCATGTCGGTTGGGATCGGGGTGCCGGTGCGGCCGGGGATGTCGTAGAGCATGACCGGCAGGTCGCTGGCATCGGCGACGGCGCGGAAGTGGGCGAGCAGACCGGCCGCGGGTGGGCGCGAGTAATAGGGCGTGACGACGAGCAAACCGTCGGCGCCGGTCTTCTGCGCCTGCTGGGCCAGGTGGACCGTGTGGACGGTGTCGAACGTTCCCACGCCAGCCACGACCGCGGCGCGGTCGCCGACCGCCTCGACGACGGCGGCGAGCAGATCTGCCTTCTCGGCGTCCGTGGTCGTCGGTGACTCACCCGTGGTGCCGCTGACGACCAGTCCGTCGTTGCCTTGCTGGTCAACGAGGTAGGTGGCCAGCTCGGCCGCCTTGTCGAGGTCGAGCCCGCCCGCGACGTCGAACGGGGTGACCATCGCGGTGAGCAGGCGCCCGAACGGACGTCGCTGCTGATCGGATTCCACGAGTCGAAGAATACCCGGGACGTCAGCCGAATCGGCCGATCAGCCCTCGGACACGAAGGGGCTGGATGCCACCTCGGTGCCGTCGGGCAGCGACGTGATCTCGAAATCGGCGAACGCGTTCGGCGCGATGCGGTGCAGTTCGCGCAGGCAGGCGATCGCAAGCTCACGGATCTCGACGTCCGCGTGTTCGGACGCGCGCATCGCGACGAAGTGGCGCCAGGCGCGGTAGTTGCCGGTGACGACGATGCGGGTCTCGGTGGCGTTCGGGAGCACTGCGCGGGCGGCCTGCCGCGCTTGCTTACGTCGCAGGGTCGCGTGCGCGACATCGGCGAACTTCTTCTCCAGGCCTTCGAGCAGCTCGGTGTAGGCCTGCACCGCGGCCTCGGATGCGGCGACGAACTTGGCGTGCAGCTCGGGGTCGTCGGCGATGACCTCGGGCTCGACCATCGCGGCGTCCTTCTCCGGGACGTAGCGCTGCGACAGCTGCGAGTAGCTGAAGTGCCGGTGCCGGATCAGCTCGTGCGTCAACGAGCGGGAGATCCCGGACAGGTAGAAGGTGACCGATCCGTGCTCGAGCACGGACAGGTGACCGACTTCGAGGATGTGGCGCAGGTACCCGGCGTTGGTGGCGGTCGCCGGGTTGGGCTTCTTCCACGACTGGTAGCAGGCCCGTCCGGCGAACTCGGCGAGTGCCTCGCCGCCGTCGGTATCGGTGTCCCAGGGAACGTCCGCCGGCGGTTCGAAATGCGTCCAAGCAATGGCCTGAACCTTCAGCGGGACGATATCGGGCACGCCGTGCTCCCTGGTCTGAGTCGCCTGCACCGCCTCGCCAGCGATGCGTCGTCGGGTGGAGGCCCCGAGCGTAACTGCCTCCGGCGACGTCGGGGCGACGGCGCGCGTGGCGGATCGCGGCACCTGCCCGGCCACGATCCACTGCCATTGCCATGACGGCATCAGCGATGTCATAGTGACAGCATGCAGCTGTCACCCCATCTCGCACAAGTGCAAGAACAACTGCGCGCCACTGCCGCGCTCGGCGATGACCGGACTCGAGAGATCGCCACGGCGTTGGCGGCGGCGGCCGCGCCCGCCATGCGCTTCGCGTTGCTCGGCGCGGTGACCGACGCTTCGGACGAAATCACCGCAGCGCTGCTGGACTACCCGGCCTCCCCCGCAGTGTCGGTGCGGCTCGACGGTGACGAAGTGGCCGTTGATGTCCGGGCGACCGAGCCCGAGCCGACGGCCGAGGAGCCTCGCCGCGACGAAGGCGACACGACCGCCCGCATCTCGCTGCGCCTCTCCGACTCGCTGAAGGCGGAGATCGACGCCGCGGCCGAACGCGACGGCGTCTCGGTCAACACCTGGCTGATGCGCGCCGCGTCGGCGGCGCTCCGCCAGGGCCCGAACGGCAGCCCGCCGGGCAGTGGTGCTGACTGGGGCGGCCGAGGCCGCTCGCGACGCGACAACCAGCACCGGATCACGGGCTGGATCAACGGCTGACGGAGGATGGAAATGCCGAGACACACCTTTCCGCTCGACGGACCGATCAACCTGCTCGTCCGCATCGGGCACGGGTCGGTCACCGTCGACACGGAGGACCACCTGGCCGAGGCCACCGTGGTCATCGAACCGGGAAAGAATGCCGCAGACCTTCTTGACCAAACGGTGATCATGATGAGCGGCCGCACGCTCACCGTGGCCGCCCCGCGCCAGGGCGGCGTCTTCGACCTGCCCGTGTTCGGGCGCCGCAGCAACCGCAGCCTCGACGTGAAGGTCATCGTCCCGACCGGCACTGCGATCAAGATCAGCACGGTCACCGCGCCGATCACTGTCGGAGGACGGGTCGGCGGCGCCGATCTGGCCTTCGGTGCGGCCGATGCGGTCCTCCGGCGGGTCGATGGCGACCTCCGGCTGCGCTACGGCAGCGGTACCGCCCGGGCGGTGGAGATCGCCGGATCGGTGGAACTGCGCTCAGGATCCGGGTCGGCGCAGTTCGGCGAGGTCGGCGGCGCGATCAATGCCGGCTGCGGCAGCGGGAACCTGGACGTCCGAGTCGTCCGCGGAGCCGTGCGTTCGCGCTGCGGCTCGGGCACCGCCCGGCTCGGCGCCGTGCACGGCGACGTGGACGTTGCCACCGGGTCCGGCGGTCTCGAGATCGGCCTGCCGATCGGCGTCACCGCCCGGCTGGACGTCCACACCGGCTCCGGTCACGTGCGGTCGGACCTGCCGATCGAAGATCACCCCACCTCGGCGAAGGACGCCATCACCGTGCGCGCCAAGACCGGCAGCGGGGACGTGCGCCTGTTCCGTGCGGCCTGATCGCCGATCAATCGGTGATGGCCGCGGCGAGGTCCTTGGCCAGGTCGCCGCGCGGCACCACCTCGATCCGTCCCAAACCGAGCCAGGACGCGGTGAAGGCGAGCTCCTCGGCCAGCTCGGTCGCGACGTACTGCGGGTCGTGACCCAACTCGAGCCACGCGCTCTGCACCCGCAGCACGCCGGCTTGACGATCGGCCTTGAGGTCGACCCGGCCGACGAGGTCCTCACCGAGCAGGAACGGCAGCACGTAGTAGCCGAACTGGCGCTTGGGCTCCGGCGTGTAGATCTCGATGCGGTAGTGGAACCCGAACAGGCGCTCGGTGCGTTCGCGATACCAGACCAGTGAGTCGAACGGCGACAGCAGCGCGCGGGCCGGCACTCGCCGGGGACGCTTGGCCTCGTGCCACAGGTAGGCCGGCGCGCCCCAACCCGCGACGTCGACGGGCAGCAACTCGCCGGATTCGACGAGATCCGCCACGGCCGCCTTCGACGTGGCATGGGAGATGCGGAAGTAGTCGCGCAGGTCGGGCTCGGTGGCAATGCCCAGCGCCTTCGCGGTGATCCGGATCAGCTCGCGCTTCGCGTCGGCCTCGGACGGCGTAGGCATCGCCAGGATCTCGGACGGAATCACCCGCTCGGTGAGGTCGTAGTACCGCTCGAAGTTCACCCGCTTGGCAGTGGTGACCCGGCCCTCGTAGAAGAGGTACTCGAGGGCGACCTTGCCGTCGTGCCAATTCCACATGTGACCAGGGCGTGGCGCGGGCCGAGGAATGCCGGTGTCGCCTGCGGTGATCGGACCCTGCTCCTTGATGAGCTGCAGCACGTCCTCGAGCAGGGCGGGGTTGTCGGTGGCGATGCGCCGGATCGCCGGCCACGGTTCCTGGTGCGCACGCTGCATGCGCCACCGGAGCAGCGGTTGCATCTCGACCCGGATGAGGGACGCCGCGTGCGCCCAGTACTCGAACATCTCAGGTCGCTTCGGTTTCGCGGTGTAGGCCGTCATCTGGTCCAGCACCTCGTGCCGGTATGGACCGAGCCGGGCGAGCACCGGCAGGTAGTGGGCGCGTGAGAAGACGTTGACCGAATCGATCTGCAGGATCGCGATCCGATCGAGGACGCGGCGGATCTGCCGGGCGTCGACCCGGCCGGTCGGCCGCGGCTCGCCGAAGCCCTGCGCAGCGAGCGCGATTCGCCGTGCCTGCGGCAGAGTCAACCGGGGCAGACCGCTCATCTGTGCACCACGGGGCCGACCCTATGGCCGGATACCGACACCGTGGACAGGTCGGCATGGCACCATGGTGGCGATGTTCGAGCACGTGATGAGGTCCATCGGCGAGACAGTCGGCCTATGGCTCTACGTCATCGCGGGCGGACTCGCGTTCGCCGAGGCGGCGATCCTGGTCGGGATGGTGTTGCCCGGCGAGACTGCGCTCCTCGTCGCCGGCGTGTTCTGCAACTCGAAGTACGGCAACCTCAACCTGTGGATCATGATGGCCATCGCCGTCGTCTGTGCGATCGGCGGCGACTCAGTCGGCTACGAGTTCGGCAAGAAGTTCGGACCTGCACTGAGAAAGTCCCGCCTCGGCCGGTGGGTGGGTGAGCATCGCTGGGCGGCGGTGGACGGGTTCATCCACCGCCACGGCGGCAAGGCCGTACTGCTCGGCCGGGTCACCGCGGTGATGCGTGCGCTGATGCCGTCCATGGCCGGGATGAGCGGCATGCGGTACCGCACCTTCCTTCTCTGGAACGCGGTGGGCGGCATCGTCTGGGCCCCCGGTTGCGTCTTGCTGGGATACGCCTTCGCCTCCGCGCTCAACGTCGTCGGTCAGACGCTGACGTGGGCGCCGCTGGCGATCGTCGCGTTGTTCGTGGCCATCTACCTGATCATTCACTTCCGCAAGCGCAGCCGGGAAAGGGCTGAAGCCGAGGCGTTCGCGAAGGCCAATGCGGAGCCGGGCGTGACCGGCGCGTGATCCACATCCTGACTGGAATCCCCGCGCAGCGCCTCTAGGCTCTGCGCATGACCGAACCGCCGCAGCCGCCAGACGAGACCGGCCCGCATCGGCCCACGCCCGGCGGTGGCCGTCCACACGATCCCTACCCGTCCGGCGGATACCCGCAAGATCCGTACGCGGGGCAGCAGTACCCACCCCAGCAGTACCCACCGCAGCAGTACCCGCCCCAGCAGTACCCACCGCAGCAGTACCCACCGCAGCAGTACCAACCAGGTGGCTACCCCCAAGGCGGTGGCTATCCACCCGCCGCGTCGAGGTCGTTCGACGAACGGCTCGGTGCCCGGCTGCTCCGCCGACCCGAGCCGCGATTCGGGATCTCCCTCGCCGGGGCCGCTGCAGCTCTCGTGCTGGTCGGGCTCCTGATCTGGACGTTCGGGTACTTGGTCGATGGGCTGGACATCAATCTCTCCGACGGCGGAGACCTTTCCACCGGCGGCGGGAGCCGGCGGTTCCTGGGCGCGGGTCTCTTCCTCGTCCTGGCCGTCGCCGGCTACGCGCTCGTGCTGCTCCGCCGACGTGGCCCGCTCGCAACCACCGGCATCGTCACCGGTGCCGTCGCCGTCCCCTTCACCCTGATCTTCCTGACCTTCGACATCGAGAACACGCTCAGCGGCGACCTGCCGTTCAACCTCGACGCCGTGTACATCGTCTCGGTCATCGTGTGGCTCGGCAGCTACTTCTTCGTGCCCGGCGCGCGCGGCCGCTCGTTCCTTCTCGGCGCGTCCGCCGTCGGACTGGCCGGTTACGTCGGCCTGAAGGCCGCAGGGGACTCGGTGGCGCGAACAGCCTTCTCCTCCGTCTCCGGCGACGGCTTCGATACCAGCGGCACGGACTCGCTGGCCGCGGTGGGCTTGATCTTCGGGCTCTCGTACTACGCCATCGCCGCCTTCCTCGACAAGCGCGGGCACAGCGGCGCCGGTGTTGCGATGGCGTACGCCGCGTTCGTGACGACGGTCGGTGGTGTGATCAGCGCCGCGCCGAGCTTCGACCAGGTCGGCACCGCAATCCTCCTCATCGTGCTGGGCCTCGCCTTGAGCTGGTACGGCGGCTTCTTCGGCCGACGATTCACCTCCTGGGCCTGGGCGGTTGCCGTGGTGATCGGTGTCGGGCTGCTGGTGCAGAAGGCGGTCCCGGACAGCTACACCGGTGCGGGCATCACGTTCCTCGTCATCGGAGCCGTCCTCGCCCTCGCGGCACACGCGGTGTCCGCGACGACCAACGAGGCACCCGACATAATCGAGGACGCGCGGGCGCCTGCTCCCGTGACCTGAGGCCTCATTAGGGTCGGGGCATGGCCGATGTCAGCGTTCGACCTGCCCGTCCCGATGACGCGGCCGAGATCGGCCGGATCCAGGTCGAGACGTGGCGGACCGCGTACGCGGAAATCCTCCCGGCTCAAGTGCTGGACGGGCTCACCGTGGACGACGCGGCGGCGACGTGGGGCGCGGCGATCACCGAACCGCCTTCCCGTCGCCATCACGTCCTGGTCGCGCAGGAGCAGGACTGGCGGGTCGGCTTCGTGGCGCTCGGCCCGGCCGATGATCTCCAGCCCGAAGACCCCGACCCCACGACGACGCTCGGGCTCGTCGTCATCCTCGTCGAGCCGAGATGGGGCCGACGCGGGCACGGGTCCCGGTTGCTGGCCGCGGCGGTCGATCACGGTCGTGCCGATGGGATGACCCGCGCGATCGCCTGGATACCTGAGCGCGACTCCGCGACGCGCGAGTTCTTGATCTCAGCCGGTTGGGCGCCGGACGGGCTGGCCCGCGCGCTCGACACCGGGGCCGGCGAGCTGCGAGAGATCCGGCTGCACACGTCGCTGGCGGATGCGTAGGCGTCGGCGCGCGGACATGCGCTTGCGGGTGGCTGAGCCCGTTGTTGGACGTCAGCGAGCGGTTGGGCGGGTGCGGTCAGCGCCATGAAGACTGCCCGCTACCGTGAGTGGGTGGCGTTTGCCGGGATCCCGATTGCGGCGCTGGACTTCTACGAAGACCTCGAGGCCGACAACACGAAATCGTTCTGGACCGCGCACAAGCACATCTACGACGAGTCGGTCCGCGCGCCACTCGAGGCGCTTGCGCTCGAGCTGGAGAAGCAGTTCGGCCCGGCCAAGCTCTTCCGCCCGTACCGCGACGTCCGCTTCGCCAAGGACAAGACGCCGTACAAGACCCACCAGGGCGCGTGGTTCAGCGAGTCGTCGCTGTACCTGCAGGTGTCGGCCGCCGGGCTGCGTTTGGCCGGCGGGTACTGGGAGACGTCCTCGACGCAGGTCGAGCGACTGCGTCGGGCCGTCGCTGACGATGTGGTCGGCCCAGAGCTGGAACGCACGCTGGCCGCCGCACGCCGCAAGAAGCTGGCGCTCGGCGGCGAGCAGCTGAGCCGGGTGCCGTCCGGCTATCCGAAGGACCACCCCCGCGCCGAGTTGCTGCGCTACAAGACGCTGACAGCCGCGGCCGACCTCGGCTGCCCGGACTGGCTGAACACGCCGAAGGCGAAGTCCGGGATCGTCAAGAATTGGCGCGGCATCATGCCGCTGATCACGTGGCTCGACACGCACGTGGGCGACGACTGATCAGAGCGACTCGAGGAAGTCGGTCAAGTCACGCCAGAGTGCGATGCGCAGCGGCAGCGACATCCCGTTGTTGGCACCGGACGGACCGGGCAGGACGAAGGCCGGACAGCCGGCGACCGTCCACGACAGCTCGCCGTAGCCGCGCGGTCCCCGTTCTCCGGCCGCCCGGGCGTAGGACGAGGCTGCGGTCTTGCTGACGAACGCGACCGCCTCCGGCGCGGCCGCGGCGATCTTGGCGTGGAACCCGGCGACGTCGAAATGCGGCGGCTCGCCGGGCGGCGACGGCTCGGTGCGGATCAGGTCGGTCAGTCCGACGCCGTACCGCGGCAACAGGTGATCGTCCTCGGGCGGCAGTTGCTGCGGGGTCAGGCCGCTCTCGTGCAGCAGCAGCCAGAACGAGTTGCCGGCGCCGGCGTAGTAGTGCTCAAGTGCGTCGCGGTCCCATGCCGCGATCGTCCCGGCGATGACCACTCGCAGCCCGGGGCCGAGGATGTCCGGCAGGGTCATGCCGCCCGCTCGATGGCGGTGCGCATTGCCGCGCGCGCCCGCTTGCGGTCCCCCGCATCGTCGTAGGCCAGCGCGAGGCGGTACCAGCGGCGCCAGTCGGCGGGCTCGGCCTCGACCTCGGCCCGCCGCTGCGCGAACCGGGTGTCTGCCGCGGCCCGGTCGACCCGACCGCCGGGACTGCGCGGCAGAGGCTCCTCTCCGGGCTCATCGGCAGAGTCGGCCAGTGCCCGACCGAGCCGTTCGGTGGCCAGCCCGAAGCGGACCTCGGCCGCGGCCACCCAGATCCCGATCAACGGCAGCACGAGTACCGCTGCGCCGAGGACTTTCAGCGCGATCCGGTGCTCGCCGATCAGGTAGATGCCGCGGTAGCCGATGAGCGCGAAATACAGGGCCAACGCCACGAGCAGCAGCGCAACCCCACGCTTGGCGGTCACCGGCTAGCTCACAGGTCGAGCAGCGCTTCCAGACCGACGGTCAGGCCCGGGCGGGAAGCGACGTTGCGGATGGCGAGCAGGACGCCGGGCATGAACGAGACCCGGTCCAGCGAGTCGTGCCGGATGCTGAGCGTCTCCCCCTCGGCGCCGAAGAGCACCTCTTGGTGGGCCACCATGCCCGCGATGCGCAGCGCGTGCACGTGCACCCCGTCGACGTCGGCGCCGCGAGCACCCGCACGGGACTGGGTCGTGGCATCGGGCGGTGGCGCCATCCCGGCTTCCTGACGGGCCGCGGAGATCAGTTCGGCGGTGCGGACCGCGGTGCCGCTCGGCGCGTCCGCCTTGTCCGGGTGATGTAGCTCGATGACCTCGACGGATTCGTAGTAGCGCGCGGCGAGCTGGGCGAACTTCATCGACAGCACCGCACCGATGCCAAAGTTGGGCGCGATCAGCACGCCGGTGGACGGCGAATCGGCGAGCCAGGTGCGCACCGTGTCGAGGCGCTCGGCGGTGAATCCGGTCGTACCGACCACCGCGTGGATGCCCTGATCGATAGCGAAGCGGATGTTGTCCATGACGACGTCGGGATGGGTGAAGTCGACAAGGACCTGCGAGTCGGCGTCGGCGACGCTGAACAGCCAGTCCCCGGCATCGACCATCGCAACGACCTCGAGGTCCGGCGCGGCGTCCACCGCCTTGCAGACCTGCTGACCCATGCGTCCGCGCGCCCCGAGGACGCCGACCCTGATCGCCTCACTCATGATCCACTCCCGGTTTCACACTGCGCCGTCGAAGTCGTGGTCCCCGAACGGCCCGACGATCGTGAGGCACCGGGGCCGGCCCAGCAGCTCAGCAGCAACCGCCGCGACGTCATCCACCGTGACTGCGTCGACGCGGCCCAGCACCTCGTCCAGACCGATGATGTCGCCGTAGGCGACCTCGCTCTTGCCGATCCGGGTCATCCGCGAGCCGGCGTCCTCGAGCCCGAGGACGGTCGCGCCGCGCATCTGACCCTTCCCGCGCTCGATCTCGGCCGCGCTCAGCTCGCCCTGTGCCGCAGCGTCCAGTTCGGTGACGATCAACGAGAGCACCTCGTCGGTCTTGCCCGGCTGGCAGCCGGCGTAGACGCCGAACATGCCGGCGTCGGCGTACCCGCTCGAAAACGAATACACCGAGTACGCGAGACCGCGCTCCTCTCGGACTCGCTGGAACAACCGCGAGCTCATCCCGCCGCCCAGCGCCGAGGACAGGACGCCGACCGCGTAGCGGCGCGGATCGTGGCGCGACAGACCGCGGCAGCCGAACACCAGGTTCGCCTGCTCGGTGTCGTCGGCTCGGACCACCACCTGCTGCGCCGGTCGGCCTGGTTCGGTGACGGTCTCGGCCGAGGCGCGGGGTGGGCGTGGTCCGACCGCTTCGTCGAGGCGCCCCTCGAAGGCGCGGCGCACCAGCCGGACCACCTCACCGTGGTCGAGGTTGCCGGCGACGGACACGACCATCGAGTCGGCGGTGTAGCGGCGGCGGTAATAGCCGTTGATCTGCCGCCGGGACAGCGACCGGATCGACTCCTCCGTCCCGAGGATGGGTCGACCCAGCGGAACGTCACCGAAAAGCGCCGTGGCGAACTCGTCGTGGACGAGGTCGGACGGATCGTCGTCGCGCATGGAGATCTCTTCCAGCACGACACCGCGCTCGACGTCCACGTCCTGCGCGGTGATCGTGGCATTCAGGACGACGTCGCCGATGATGTCGATGGCGAGCGGCAGATCGCGGTCGAGCACCGTTGCGTAGAAGCAGGTGTGCTCCTTCTCGGTGAACGCGTTGAACTCGCCGCCGACGGCGTCCATCTCGCTCGCGATGTCAAGCGCGGAGCGGTTGGTCGTGCCCTTGAAGAGCAGGTGCTCGAGGAAATGGCTGGAACCGGCGAGGGCCGGGCTCTCGTCCCGGGAGCCCACCGGAACCCACACACCCACGCTCGCGCTGCGCACCCCCGGCATCGCCTCGGTGACGATGCGTAGACCGCCGGGCAGCACAGTGCGGGTGATCAGTCCGCCGCCGGTCGCCGAGCCGAGCCGTCGCGTGGTGGCCCGGGAAAGTGGATGCGACGAGGTCATCCCGCGATCCTACGGATGCCGCGGGACCGGTCAGGCGCGCACGCCGCAGAACGCTCGCTCGCGGGCCGTGCGGACGACCGGGAAGTAGTGGGGCCGCAGCGCCAGGAGGTACCCGCCGGCCGCCACGGCGATGCCCCGCAGCAGCGGAACGCGCAGCAGCCAGCCCGACACCCCGAACACCGGCGCGAGAAGCCAGCCCAGTACGCCGGCCATGACGAAGGCGGCGGCGAAGTGTCCGGCGCCGTGCGTGCCGATCATGAACCAACCGGTCAGGGCGGCCGCGGCGCCGGTCACCAGCAGCCACGCCGTCCACAGCGCCGCACTCTCGTGCAGGGTCCCGAACGGGAGGAGCCCGAGCACCAGGAGCGCCGCGATCCCCGCCGCCGCGGCGATCAGCGGGCCGACCCGACGCGCCCGCGGCTGCTCGTAACAGTCCAGCTCGGTAAGCGGATGCTCGCCCAGCATCGCGGCAGGGTCGTTATACATGCGGGTGGACGGGTAGCGGGTGGCGACCCGTGAACGCAGCCAGGACGGGGCCGCCGGGTTGATCCACAGCGCGTCGATGCGGGCATGGGCGGCCCGGACGCCTTTCGTCCCGGCGACGACATCGCCCCAGCAGGAGACGACGGCCTGGACGTAGCGCATGTGCCGGTTCTGCGCGGCCGCGTCGGTGCTGCCGTAGGCATAGAAGCCGCACTCGCAGTCGTCGGCCGGGACGCGGTGCGGGCCGCGGTGGTGGGAGCCGGTCGGCGGCGAACAGACCGCGGTGTTGAGCCCGTCGTACCAGGCGCCGTCGGAGTACAGGGGCAGCAGTAGCCCGGTGTCGTCGATGCGGAACGTTCGCAGGCCGGCGATCTCGCCGACGAGCGGCTCGGTGCCGCAGAACTCGCCCATCGGTGGCCGCTTAGCGCGGACGTCGCTCGGGGTCGTGCCCGGCCGACGGAACCGGCGCCGGATCGGGCCCGGGCTGCGGCGCGGGATCGGGGCTGGGCGCGGGTCCCGGGCCCGGCACCGGTTCGGGTGTGGGTTCGGGATGCGGGACGGGCATCGGCTCCGGCGACGGCACGGTCAGCCGCAGCGGCACCGTCCAGGCGTCGGCGTCGTCAGGACCGAAGGCGGGTACCGGCAGAACCTCGTAGTGCTGTCGGGCGGGACCGATGTTGCCCATGTCTGACCTCGATGTCGATCAGCCGGTTCTCAGTTTCACCGTCGTCCTCACCGTACGCCCGGACGGCGCGTGCGGCATCCTCAGCGCGGTAACCAGGCGTCCGGCGCGTCGTTGAGCCGGCGGACGTGAGCCGGAAGGTTGCCGGTGAGCACCTGGGTGAGCGTCGTCTCGTCCAGTACGCGACGCAGGCTTGCTCGCACCGCGACCCAGACCTCGGGCAGGTGCTCGGCGACGCCGGCGTAGGTGGTCTCGTGCGGGCGCAATCCGCGGACCTCGGCCAGCGGCCCGTCTACAGCCCGGAGCACCGAACCCAAGGTGATATCCCGGGCCGGCCGGGCGAGCGCGTAGCCACCGTCGGCCCCGCGCTGGCTGCGCACGATGCCCGCACGTCGCAGTTCGCCGAGGATCGCCTCCACGAACTTGCGAGGCATCCCCTGCTCGCTGACGACCACGTCGATCTTGACGAGTTCGGGCTCGCGGGCGGCCAGGCTGAGCAGCGCGCGCACCGCGTAATCCGTCTTCGCCGAGATCTGCATGCTGTCAATCCTCGCAGAGCGGCCGCGTGGATGGCCGCGCCGCGCCTACGGGGCGAGATTGGTGCTGTTGGGCACCGGCAGCAGC
The DNA here is from genome assembly GCA_032160745.1 of Pseudonocardiales bacterium. Taxonomy (GTDB): domain Bacteria; phylum Actinomycetota; class Actinomycetes; order Mycobacteriales; family Jatrophihabitantaceae; genus Jatrophihabitans. The sequence goes on along the minus strand of JAVHVD010000062.1, from coordinate 8,546 downwards.
CAGACCTGGGAACCGTCGATGAGGTTGAGCGCTTCGCTCTGCCCGCGCGTCAGCTGCACCATCGTTGGAGTCTTCGCGGCGGTGGTCATCTCGGCGCGGACCTCGAAGCCGACCCGCTGCAGCCGGCCCACCTCGGCCGGCACCGCGTCGGCCACCGGTGAGGTGAACACCTCGATGTCGTGCGGACGGACCAGCCGGTCCGACAGCGCGGTGACCGGTCCGAGGAAGGACATGACGAACGGGTTCACCGGCTTGTCGTAGAGCTCGTCCGGCGTGCCGACCTGTTCGACGCGCCCCTCGTTGATGACGACGATCTCGTCGGAGACCTCGAGCGCTTCTTCCTGGTCGTGGGTGACGAACAGGGTCGTCACGTTCACCTCGTCGTGCAGGCGGCGCAGCCACTCCCGGAGCTCCTTGCGCACCTTCGCGTCCAGTGCGCCGAACGGCTCGTCGAGCAGCAGCACCTTGGGCTCGACGGCGAGCGCCCGGGCCAGGGCCATCCGCTGCCGCTGGCCGCCGGACAGCTGCGCCGGCAGCCGGTCGGCGAACTGCTCGAGATGCACCAGCTCGAGCAGCTCGCGCACCCGGCGGCGGATCTCGTCCTTGGGCCGCTTGCGGATCTCCAGACCGAAGGCGACATTGCGGTACACCGACAGGTGGGTGAACGCGGCGTAGTGCTGGAAGACGAAGCCGACGTCGCGATGACGCGGCGCCAACCGGGTCGCGTCCGTGCCGTCGATCTCGACCGTCCCCGTGTCCGGCTTCTCCAGCCCCGCAATGATCCGCAGCAGGGTCGACTTACCGCCGCCGCTCGGGCCGAGCAGCGCGGTGAGCGCTCCGGACCGCACGGTGAGGTCGACGTCCTCGAGTGCGACGAAGTCGCCGAAGCGCTTGCCGATTCCTCGTGCCTCGATCCCCATCAGCTTTCCTTCCTGCGGCGAATCCACGCGGACACGAGAATGGCCGCGAACGCCACCAACATCAGCACGAGTGTGATGGCGTAGGCGGAGTTGTAGTCCTGCTCGCTCTCGATCAGGTTGCTGATCCGCAGCGGCGCGGTCTCGGTCTCGCCCTCGATGTTGTTGCTGACGACGAGCACCGCACCGTACTCGCCGATGCACCGCGCGATGGTGAGAACCACGCCGTAGGTGAGCGCGATCCGGATCGCCGGCAGGGTGATCCGGCGGAACCGGGCGAACGCGTTGGCGCCGAGCGAGGACGCGGCCTGCTCCTGCTCCAGGCCGGTCTGCTCGAGCACCGGCACGACGGCGCGAACGACGAGCGGCAATGAGACGAAGGCGGTGGCGAGCACCATGCCCGGTTTCGCCGCGATCACCTGGACGCCGTTGCGCTCGAGGAACGGCCCGAACCATCCCGTCGGGCCGAAGACCAGGACCAGCGCCAGGCCGACGACGATCGGCGACACCGCGACCGGGAGGTCGATGAACGCGCTCAACAGGCGCCGCCCCGGGAACCGGTAGCGGGCCAACAACACCGCCACGGCGACACCGAACACGGTGTTGATCAGCACGGCGGTGCCGGCCACGATCGCGGTCACCTGAAACGCGTGCTGCGCGTCGGGTTCGCGGAGCGCGTTCAACACCTCCCCGAGCCCGGGCTGGAACGCGCGGTAGAAGATGACGATGACCGGCAGCAGCACCAGGATGCCGACGTAGAGCAGCGCCACGGTCCGCAGGCCGAGCGAGGACGCAGTGGGCCGCGCCCGGGACGCCGACTTCGACGCCGATCGGGCAGGCGCCGGGGCGAGCAGGACGTCAGCCACGGCGGGCCGCCCGCCGTTGGATCAGGTCGAGGGCGATGAGCACGAACGCGCTGACCAGGAGCAGGACGGTGGCGATGGCCGCGGCCTGCTGCGTCGCGAGCGCCGGATGATCGGCGTCCTGCAGCTTGCCGTAGATGACCGACGAGGCGATGTCGGTCTTGAACGGGATGTTGCTGGAGATCAACACGAGCGAGCCGTACTCGCCGAGGGCGCGGGCGAAGGACAGCATGCCGCCGGAGATGATCGCGGGCAGCAGCTGCGGCAGCACGATGCGGCGGAAGACGACCGGCGAGGTGGCGCCGAGCGAGGTGGCCGCCTGCTCGGCGTCGCGGTCGAGGTCGAGGAGCACGGGCTGCACGGTGCGCACGGTGAAGGGCAGTGTCACGAACAGCAAGGTCACGAACAGCCCGGTTCGGGTACCGACGAGGTTCGGACCGATCGGGTCCTGACCTCCGTACAGGGCCAGCATGACCAGCCCGGCCACGATGGTCGGCAGCGCAAACGGGATGTCGATGATCATCTCGAATATTCCGGAGCCGCGGAACCGCTCGCGGACCAATACCCAGGCCACGAGCGTGCCCATGATCGCGTTGACGATCGCCACGCCCACCGAGAGCGACACCGTCAGCTTCAACGCGGCGGCCGTGGCCGGCTCGCTCACCGCATCGGCGAAGCCGCTCCAGCCGGAGCCGAACGCCTTGCCCACCACCGCGGCCAACGGCAGCAGGACGAGCAGGCTCATCCAGATCACGATGATGCCGAGGCTGGTGCCCGACGCCGACCGCAGTGGAAGGCCGGTGTGGACCCGCGACCGACGGCCGGGGACGGCCGCGGCGCCGCCGGCCCCCTTCTCGGGTACCGCCGGCGCCTCGTCCAGCTGCAGGGTCATCTTCAGGCGGACTTCTCGATCTTGGTCACGATGCCGTTGTCACCGAAGAACTTGTCGTTCACGCTGCTCCAGCCACCCAGCTGCGCAATCGTCGTCAACTGCTTGACCTGCGGGAACGGATTGCTCGGGTCGTTCGCGCCCTTGACGCTGCCGATCTTCGTGTCGGGCAGTACCGGCCGGAAGCCCTTGCTCGCAAAGATCTCCTGGCCCTTCGAGCTCTCGACGAAGTCGAGGAACTGCTTTGCCGCCTTGGGCGCGCCCTTGGTCACCGCCGCCGGGTTCTCGATGAGCACCGACTGGTCGGGGACGATGTAGTCGATGTTCTGCCCCTTGGCCCGGGCACTGATGGCCTCGTTCTCGTAGGAGATCAGAACGTTGCCGGTGCCCGACGTGAACTGGGTCGTCGCGATCGCGCCGCTGGACGCGCGGCTCACCACGTGTCCGAAGAAATTCTTGAGGTACGCCTCCGCCTGCGCGGGGGTGCCGCCCTGGGAGATGACGTGCGAGTACGCGGCCAGGATGTTCCACTTCGCCGACCCGGACGACGACGGCACGGGCGTGACGATCTTCACGCCGGGCTTCACCAGATCGTCCCAACCCGTGATGTGCAGCGGGTTGCCCTTGCGGACGGCGATGACGACGACCGAGTCGGAGACCAGCCCCTTCGTCGGGCCCGCGTTCCAGTTCGCGTCGACCTTGCCGGGCACCAGCTTGGTGAGGTCCGGTTCGACCGAGAACGCGACGTAGTCCGCCTTCTGCCCGCCGAGGACCGCCTTGCTCTGCGCTCCGCTCGGCCCGTAGGAGCCCTTCACGTCGACGCCCTTGCCGGCCGAGGTCTTGGCGAACGCGGCGGAGAGCGCGTCGTACGCCGGCTTGGGCACGGAGTACGCGACGAGGCGGACGGTGCCGCCGCTCCCGCCGGACGAGCTGGAACAGGCGCTGACCCCGACCGCAGCGGCCATCGTGGCGGCGACCACCGCAACGACTCTGCGCGTACGAGAAAGGGACGTCGTCATACGGGCCTACCTTCAAAGTAAGTCGATCGATTCCAGTATTTCGATCGCTACGATAGAGATTAGCAGCGAGGAGCATTCCGACCGACCCGAAAACGGGTCGAGTCGATTTAGTCACGCCCCGAAGATGGACATTCCGCTCAAGTCACGTCGGAGGCTGCGGCCGATGTGGGTTCCGGCGCCGGTCGGCGGAGCGTTTCCGGCGCGGCCAGGACGGCAAACACGGGTGCTGCGCACACCATGGCGCTCACCGCGAACGTGGTCGAGTACCCCGCCCCGTCGGCAATCCAGCCCGCGACCACGGGGCCGAGCACGGCGCCGAGGTCGCCGGCCATCTGGAACACCGCCACCACCGTGCCGCCGCGTCCGGCGACGACGTCCCCCAGCATCGCGCCCGGGGCCACTGCGTCGGCTGACGCCGCAACGCCGAGCAAGACCGCGGCGACGAGCAGCCCGGCCGCCGCGGGCACGCTGGGCAGTACGACGAATCCGAGCGCCCCGATGAGGGCGCCGACCACCACGACGGGACGCCGGCCGCGCGTGTCCGCCACCCGGCCGACCGGCAGCAGAAGCGCGCCGCTGACGACGCTGACGACGAGGAAGGCCGCGTAGACCCACCCGTTGCCGAGTTCGAGCCGATCGGTGATGAACTGCGGCAGGATCGCCGACCGCGCCCCGACCAGCGCGAAGTCACCTGCGAACGACGCGGCGAGCGCCGCCAGGTACGCCCGGTTACGCAATGCCTCGGCGAGTGCAAGCGGCGCGGTACGGACGGACTGCGGCGCCGCCAGCTCGCTGTGCCTCAGGGCGCCGAGGCCGATCAATCCGGCGATCACCAGCGTGCCGGCGTAGAGGAAGAACGGCGCCCGCAGCGAGAACGTCGCGATGGTGCCGACCGCGGGCCCGGCGATCATGCCGATCAGGAAGGAGCCGGCCCAGACCCCCTGCGCCCGGCCGCGCTGATGGTCCGGCGTTACCCGGATGAGCAGACTCGCCGCGCTGACGCTGAACATGATCGACCCGATGCCGCCGATGCCGCGCAGAACGAGCAGCTGCCAGTAACTCTGGGCGAGGCCGGCGAGGGCGCTGGAAACCGCCACCACGCCGATGCCGGTGGCGAGCATGACCCGTTCGCCGAACGCGTTCACCAGCCGGCCGACGAAGGGCGCCATGACGAGGCGCATGAAGGCGAACGCGCTGACGACAGCGCCGGCAGCCGCCTTGCCGACCCCGAACTCGCGGGCGAACAGCGGCAGCGCCGGCGCGACCAGCCCGAAGCCGAGCGCCACCATGAAGGCGACGCCCACGAGTGCCCGCACCTCGACCGGCAGTCCGCGCAGCGGCCGCACGCGGACCTCCTCCAGAACGCTCGCGACTTTCCGTCCACCCTATGTGTCGTCGCGGACCGACAGTCGTTGACATGTGACTATATGGTCACCTATTGTCGTCGGCGTGGAGGACGACGACGCGGTGTTCCGGGCACTGGCCGACCCGACCCGCCGACATCTCCTCGACCGGCTCTTCGAGCGGGACGGCCGCACGCTCACCGAGCTGGAGCAGGACCTGGAGATGACCCGATTCGGCGTCATGAAGCACCTGAAGGTGCTCGAGGAGGCCGGACTGGTCACGACGAAGAAGTCCGGGCGGGAGAAGTTGCACTTCCTCAACCCGGTCCCGATCCGGCTCGTCCACGACCGCTGGATCGACAAGTTCACCGAGCGCCACGTCGCGGCGCTCGCCGACCTCAAACACCAACTGGAGAACGAGCCATGACCGACACCGCCCATACGACGCCGCTACTTCCGCGGCGCGCGGGTCGACACGACCGGCGAGGCGGGCACGCCGATAGTGCGCTGGCGGTCCGCGCAGAGCGTCAGCGGGCTGGGCCAGCTCACTGTCCTCAACGGACTCAAGACGCTGTTGAAAACCGGAACACCACTCTTCGAGGAGGCATCATGACCACCGAACGCACGACGCAGGTCTACCGCGTCTGGATCAACGCCATGCCAGAAGCGATCTGGGACGCGATCACCTCGCCTGACTGGGTCGACCGTTACGGCTACGGGGGGGTCCCGGAGTACGGCGACCTCAGCCCCGGCACGAAGTACCGGATCAATGCCGGCGTGGGCATGCAGTCGGTCGGCGTCACCGGACCGATCGTCGACGGGGAACTGCTCGAGGTCGACCCGCCGAAGCGGTTCGTCCAGAGCTGGCGGATGCTGATGGACCCCGGGCTGGAGGCCGAAGGCTTCACCCGACTCACCTACGACATCGAACCGCGCGGGGGTGGTGTCACCCGGCTGACGATCACCCACGACGTCACGGGTGCGCCAGGAATCGCGGCGATGGTCGACGGTGCCGGCGAGGACGCCGGCGGTGGCGGCGGTTGGGCCTGGGTGCTGAGCGATCTGAAGTCGCTCCTCGAGACCGGCTCGCCCTTGCCGACCCCGTTGGCCGCGGAATGAGCCGGCTAACCCTCTGATGTTGGCCCCGTTGCGGCGCGACACACCGCGTGTCTCGCCGCAGCGGGGCCACGACTCAGATGTATTCCGGCACGCCGAAGTGCTCGGTCAGTGCCGGCCCGAACGTGGTGATCTCGGCGATGCGGCCGTCGACAAAGCGGAGGACGTCGAACTTGAAGATCCGCGCCCGCTCCTGGCCCGGCTCGCGGAGATAGCACGCCGCGGCCGGCATCCGGTTCGCCGACGTGGGCCGAACGATCCACTCCCCCGGCCCGTTCGCGCCGGTCCCGGTCCGGACAAGCTCCGAGACGGCCACGATGCCTTCGTAGAGATAGGGCATCGGCGGCATCGTCACGCGGATGTCCTCGCGCATCAACGACACCGCGTCCTCGACGTTGCCGCTCTCATGCGCGGCGATGAACCGCATGAGCAGTGCTCGCTCGTCGGGCGACAGGTCGGCTCGCCGCGGCGCCCCGCGGTCGGGCAACTGCTCGCGCAGCGTGGCCCGGGCTCGTTGCAGCGCACTGTTCGCCGCGGCCACGGTGATGTCGAGCGCGGCCGAGGCCTCGGCCGCCGACCAGTCGAGCACGTCGCGCAGCAGCAGGACGGCACGCTGCCGGGCCGGTAGCAGCTGGATCACCGCGATGTAGGCGAGCTCGACCGTCTCGCGGGCCACCGCGACCGCGTGCGGCTCGTCCTCGGGCGAGGCGATGAGGTCGAGCATCCGGTCGGGGTACGGCGACAGCCACGGCACCTCGGCGAATGAGCCGAGGTGAGCGACCTGCCGCTTGTTCCTGCGGATCGTGTCCAGGCAGGTGTTCGTCGCGATGCGGTACAGCCAGGCCCGGATGTCCGGTCCCCCGTCGAAACTGTCATGGGCCCGCCAAGCGCGTACGAACGTCTCCTGAACCGCGTCCTCGGCGTCGTCGAACGAACCGAGCATCCGGTAGCAGTGCACGTGCAACTCGCGGCGATGGCGGTCCATCAATGTGTTCAGTGCGTCCTCGGCGCCGTCCCGGAATGCCGCACCCAGCGGGTCCATCATCGTGCTCCTAACCGGGAATGAGGCCGCACGAGGCGTCGACGACCGTACGGTGTTGGCACTGTCATACCCGTAGAACGTCGGCCCGCGGGGAAAGTCATCGGCGCCCGGCCGAGCATTCACGCCGCGGAATCACCCTGCCGCCGCGGCTCCCCCCCAGCCGCGCTCGGTGGATCCAGCGGCGTGACGTCGGCGACGACGCAGCTCACGTTGTCGGGGGCGCCGACCTCCAAGGCGGCCTCGACAAGGGCGGCGCTGCAGGTTTGCGGGTCGGCACAGGAGGAGACGATCCGTCTGATCGACTCCTCGTCCACGTAGTCGGTGAGCCCGTCACTGCACACCAGGAAGCGATCACCGGCCATGACGTCATGCGTCGTGACGTGCGGGTCGACCGGTCCCCCGTTCAACGCCTGGACGACGACGGAGCGGGCGGGGTGGCGCCGCGCCTCGGCGGCAGTGATGGCGCCGGAGTCGACCAACCCTTGAACGAGGGAGTCGTCGCGCGTCAGCCGCTGCCACTCGTCGCCGCGCAAGGAGTACGCCCGGGAGTCCCCGATGTGCAGCACCATCACCGAGGACCCGTCCAGCCTGAGCGCGGTCAAGGTGGTGGCCATTCCCGACAGCGAACCGTCTTCGTGGATGGCGCAGATCAAGCGGTAGTTGGCATAGCGCGCCGCGTCCTTGATCTCGATGTCCGGAGCATGGATGTAGATCCGGTCCTCGAGGTACGAGATCGCCGCGACGACGACTTCGCTGGCCACCTCGCCGAACACGTTCCCGCCGACACCGTCAGCCACCGCGATGAGGTTCTCACCCGCGAACGCGAAGTCCTCGTTGTTGTCCCGGACGGCGCCCGGATGCGACTGCGCCGTGGATTCGAAGCGGAAGAGCCGTCGCCGATGCGGTGGTGGGCCTATCGTGCGCGTCGGCACCGCCACTCGTTCCATGCCGCGACCTCCGACGAACCCGCACGGCGGGCAAATGACACGTACCGGCTCTTGACCATGCCTCAGGTCGCGCGCAAACGCCAGAGCTGATCATGCTCGGCTGGGCTCGGCGCCGCGCCCGCTTAACCAAGTTGTCCGTGCTTCCGGGCGCTGGAGCACCGGGAAGCACGGACAACTGACGCAGGTTGCGGGGCTCAGCTCTCGGCCGGGGCCGCCGAACCGTTGGCCGACTCGTCGTCGACCAGCACCAGGCTGATCTTGCCGCGCTGGTCGATCTCGGCGATCTCGACCTGGATCTTGTCGCCGACGTTGACGACGTCCTCGACCTTGCCGACCCGCTTGCCGCGGCCCAACTTGCTGATGTGCACGAGGCCGTCTTTGCCCGGCAGCAGCGAGACGAACGCGCCGAA
>JAVHVD010000061.1:0-5370 GCA_032160745.1 Pseudonocardiales bacterium | reverse complement strand
GCCGAGGAGCTCGTCTTCCACGAGCCGACCACCGGCGCGTCCAACGACATCGAGAAGGCCACCAAGCTGGCCCGCGCGATGGTCACCGAGTACGGCATGAGCCAGAAGCTCGGCGCGGTCAAGTACGGCACCGGCGACGCCGAGCCGTTCATGGGCCGCGACTACGGCCACCAGCGCGACTACTCCGAGGACATCGCCGCGGACATCGACTCCGAGGTGCGTGACCTCATCGAGGGCGCGCACGACGAGGCGTGGGAGATCCTGCAGCAGTACCGCGACGCGCTGGATGCGATGGTGCTCGAGCTCGTCGAGAAGGAGACGCTCGCCAAGGACGACCTCGAGCGCATCCTCTCGCCGGTGCGCAAGCGTCCGCCGCACAACACCTTCAGCGCGTTCGGCAAGCGCACGCCCAGCGACCGTCCGCCGATCGACATCCCGCCGTCGCTGCGCAAGCCGTCGCCGAACGGGTCGGCCAACGGTTCGCACAACGGCGGCTCGTCCGAGGGCGAGGGCGAGGGCGCGCAGCCCGGGCTCATCCCCGGGCCGACTACGCCGCAGCCGCCCACCCCGGGCGCCGGTGGCCTGTTCGGACCGCCGCCGGGCCCGGTCGGTAAGCACTACGGCGAGGCCCAGCCGCCGACCTCGCCCTCCGAGGGGCCCTCCGGCGGCGGCCAAGGTTGACCGCGGACGCGCCGCCCTTCGTCGATGTAGCGCGGGCTGAGGCGGCGGTCCGCGAACTGTTGATCGCCGTCGGCGAGGACCCGGATCGCGAGGGTCTGCGGGCCACGCCGGCGCGGGTCGCCCGGTCGTACGTGGAGACCTTCGCCGGCCTGCACGTCGACCCGACCGAGGTGCTGCAGACGACCTTCGACGAACACCACGACGAGCTGGTGCTGGTCAAGGACATCCCGCTGTACTCCACCTGCGAGCACCACCTGGTGCCGTTCCACGGCAGCGCGGCGGTCGGTTACATCCCCGGCGACGACGGCCGGATCACCGGGCTGTCGAAGCTGGCGCGGGTGGTCGACCTGTTCGCGCGCCGTCCACAGGTGCAGGAGCGGTTGACCAGCCAGGTGGCGGACGCGGTGATGACCCGCCTGCAGCCGCACGGCGTCATGGTGGTCATTCAGGCCGAGCACCTCTGCATGGCGATGCGCGGCGTGCGCAAGCCCGGCTCGATCACGATGACCTCCGCCGTCCGCGGCATCTTCAAGAGCGATTCGCGAAGCCGGGCCGAGGCGTTGAGCCTGATCCTCGGGAAATGATGTCTGGGCTACCGCGGCGGGCCGACCGGGTCTCGATCATGGGCGTCCTCAATGTCACGCCCGACTCGTTCTCCGACGGCGGGCGGTACGCATCGGTGGACGACGCGGTGGCGCACGGGCTGGCGATGCGCGCCGAGGGCGCGGACCTGATCGACATCGGCGGCGAGTCCACCCGCCCCGGGGCGCGGCGGGTCGATGCGGACGAGGAGCTGCGCCGCGTCCTGCCGGTGGTGACGGAGCTGGCTGCGGCCGGCGTCGCGATGTCGATCGACACCTACCGGGCCTCGGTGGCTGCCTCCGCGCTCGAGGCAGGAGTGACCGTCGTCAACGACGTCTCCGGCGGCCTGGGCGACCCGGCGATGGCCGAGGTGGTGCGAGATGCCGGCTGCCCCTGGATCCTCATGCACTGGCGCGGGCCCAGCGACCGGATGCAGGATTTCGCGCACTACGACGACGTCGTCAAGGACGTGCGGAGCGAGCTGCTCGCCCGAATCGACGCCGCGGTCGCCGCGGGGGTGGACGAGGCCTGCCTGGCCATCGATCCAGGCCTGGGTTTCGCCAAGACGGCGGCGCACAACTGGGCGCTGCTGGCCGCACTCGAGACGCTCGTCGAGATCGGGCCGCCGGTGCTGGTAGCGGCGTCCCGGAAGTCCTTCCTCGGCCGGCTGCTGGCCGAGCGCGACGGCACGCCGCGTCCGGTCGATGACCGCGAGGACGCGACTACCGCGATCACCGCGCACTGTGCCGCGCACGGCGTGTGGGGCGTCCGGGTGCACGAGGTGCGGCCGTCGGTCGACGCGGCGCTGGCCGTGGCGGCGATCCAGGGCGCGCGCGGATGAGCGCGGATGTGATCTCGCTTACCGGCCTGCGGGTGCGCGGGCATCACGGGGTGTTCGACCACGAGCGGCGCGACGGGCAGGACTTCGTCGTCGACGCGGTGCTGGAGGTGTCCACGGCCGCCGCTGCGGCCTCGGACGACCTGGCCGACACGGTCGACTACGGCGGTCTCGCCCAGCGGCTGGCTGCGGTCGTGAGCGGCGAACCGGTGAACCTGCTCGAGACGCTGGTGACGCGACTGGCGGCCGAGTGCCTCGCCGATCCGCGGGTCGCGGCGGCGACGGTGACTTTGCACAAGCCGCAGGCGCCGATCCCGCTGGCCTTCGCGGACGTGTCGGTGACCGTCCACCGGGAACGCACGTGACGCGGGCGGTGCTGTCGATCGGGTCGAATCTCGGCGACCGGCCGGCCACGTTGCAGACGGCAGTTGAGGCGTTCCGGCCGTGGCTGCAGGCCGCCTCGCCGGTGTACGAGACGCCGCCGTGGGGGCCGGTGCCGCAGGACGACTACCTGAACGCGGTGCTGATCGTCGCCGACCCGGACGCCGCCCCCCGCGACTGGCTGGACCGCGCCCGCGCCGCGGAACAGGCCGCCGGACGAACCCGGGACGTCCGATGGGGACCGCGCACGCTGGACGTCGACGTCATCGCCGTGGACGACGTGGTCAGCAACGACCCGCAACTCACCCTGCCGCACCCGCGGGCCGGGGAGCGGGCATTCGTGCTGGTGCCGTGGGTGGCTGCGGATCCGGGCGCCACCCTCGCCGGTCGCCCGGTCGCCGACTGGATCACCGAGCTGCCCGCCGACGACGTCGCTGCGCTGCACCGGCTCGAGGACCCGGTGTTGCGATGACCAACGGCGGAATGCGCCGGACGTCCTGGACCGACCTCACCGTGCCGTTCGTGGTGGTCGGGATCACCATTTACGCGCTGCTGCGCTTCTCCTACACCGGCCTGTTGAACCTGCAGTACATCGTGCCGGCGCCGCTGGCTGCGCTGGCCATCGCCGAATTGGTGGCGGCCCGGCGGGTGCGCGCGGCGGTCCGGCACGACCCGGACGCCAAGCCTATGGCCGCCATCGTGATCGCCCGGTGCGTCGCCCTCGGCAAGGCGTCCTCGCTGGTCGGTTCCGCAGTGGCCGGCGCCGCGCTCGGGGTGTTCCTCGACCTCCTGCCGGACATTCGAGCGGTCCCCGCGCGAGCACACGACGCGAAGGTCGCCGTATTGCTGCTGGGCGCGTGCATCCTGCTCGTCGTCGCCGGATTGTTGTTGGAGCGGGCCGGCGTCGATCCTAACCGAGACCGCGACGAGCCTTGAGCGGGCCTGCCGAGCTGTCCGCGCGCCAAATTCCTTTTGTCTATCCTGGTTCGGTGCCACGCCCCTCCGACGCTCCGCCGCTGACGCGTGCCGTCGTGCTCCGCGGGCTCGGCTTCGCGGTCGCGGTGGCGCTCGGCGCCGTCGCGGTATGGCTGATCGTCACCAGCACGTCCCAGAAACGTCTCGAACTCGGTGTGCTGTCCGGGCTGTGGGCCGCGATGATCGGCGCGTTCTCGATGTTCGGCACCCGGCGGATCATGCATCCGCTGGAGTCGGACTACGACATCGCGCTCGGGCCGGGCTCGGCACTCGAGCTGCGCTCGGCCGGTGCGGAGCTCCAGCGAGCCGAGGAGGCTGCGGCCCGACGCGTGCACGAGACGCGGCTGGAGAACATGCTGCGGCGCGAGATCCAAACCACGCTGGGACGTGAGGTGTCAGCGCTGCGCTCGGAGATCGCCGAGCTCCGCGGCGAGCTGGTCGAGAAGGTCGGCGGCCAGCTGCGCCTCGAGCGCACCGAGACCACTCGGGTGATCGGGTCGAACCTCGAGGCGCTGCAGGAAGAGATGCGCCAGCTGAAGTTCGCCGCGGACGCCGGTGATTTCGAATCCCGGTCCGGCCGCTCCCGGATGACGGAGACCGCACCCGTCCGGCAGATCGTCGAGCCCGCTCGGGTACGCCCCGTCAGCCGGCAGACCGCTGATGTCGAGGCGGACGTCCAGCCGGCCCGGACGCGGATCGCCCCGGACTTCGTCTCGACACCTCCACCTGCACCCGCGCCCGAGTTCGCGCCGCCGCCGGTCCGGCAGCCGCGGTCGCCCGTCGCGGCCGACACCGCCGGGTCCGTCCGTTACGACACCCTCGATGTCGGTGAGGTGGCTCCGCCGTCCTGGTCGCCGACGACGTCGGTCACCAGTGGTTCGACGTCGCCGGCGCCGGTGTCGCCACCCGTACCGCCGCCGGTGTCGCCGTCCGCTCCGGCCGCGGCTGCGTCGCCGCCGGCCGCGGCTGTGTCGCCGCCACCGCCCGCGCCGGCACCACCGCCACTCACTCCGGCGCCGCCCACGCCCACGCCCTTCGTGCCGCCCGCGGCAATGACGCCTCTGCCGACGACGTTCGCCTCGCCGGCGGCCGAGTCGCGGCCGCAGCCGCCGACCCCGTCCGGACAGTCATCGCTCGGCGATTTTCCGTCGCTCCCGCGGCTGCGTCCGTTCACCGACTTCGAACTGGATCCGATCGAGGACGACTACACCGGGCGCCGCCGCCGAATCGAGGACCCGGCCGGGAACGGCAAGCACGCCAGCCCGGCCGAGCAGCCCACTCGCCGCCACCGGCGCGCGGATGAGGAGACCGAGGACGACCTGCTCGCCCGGCTGCTCGCCCGCCGCGGCCTCGATACCTGACGCGCCGTCACCCTGCGGTTACCGCAGCGTCGCGTCGAGCATGGCCGCCCATTGCCGGGCGATGCCCTCGCGGCGGGCGCCGTCGTCGGTGAGCAGGTTGGCCAGGCCCAGTCCGCGGGCGAGATCGAGGGTCGCCTGCACGGTCTCCCGGACGCCGGGAAGTTGCTCGTCCACCCCGAGCAGGTCGACGACCACGCGGTGCACCTCGCGGCCGATGCGCGCCTCGAGGGGGACGATCTGCTCGCGCAGCGGGGCCTCGGCGGCAGCCGCGACCCACAACATGAGCGCCGCGCGGAAGTACGTCCCGGTGAACAGGTCGAAGACCAGGTCGACGATCGCGCGGGTGTCCATCTCGGTGCGCCGCTCGTGCAGCTCGCGGCGCATCTGCGCACCGCGTTCGTGGGTGACGTGCTCGAGCGCGGCGGTGAACAGCGCCTCGCGGGTCGGGAAGTGGTGCTGCGCCGCGCCGCGGGACACACCGGCGTGTTCGGCGACGACGGCGACGGTGCTGGCGCTCCAGCCGAGCTCGGCCAGGCAGGTGATCGCCGACTC
>JAVHVD010000060.1:0-12302 GCA_032160745.1 Pseudonocardiales bacterium | reverse complement strand
GCCCCGACGACGGCCAGCCAGACGGCCGGCCACCCGCGCAGCGCGACGAAGTACGCGGCGATCGCCACAGACAGGATCGCGAGGACGACGAGGCCACCGCCGAGCAGCCGCGGGGTCACGGCTCCGGACGCGATGGGATGCAGCGTGTACCGGCGCCGCGGCGAGTCGGCGGTGTCATGGCCGCGGCGATAGCCGAAGTAGTCGTTCGAGAGGTTGCTGATGGCGTGCAGGACGACGTAGCCGAGGAAGACGAGGACGAACGGCAGGACCTCGAACCGGCGATCGGTGGCCGCGAGCAGGCCGGCCATGACCGCGGACTGGGCCGAGATGACGAGGATGACGCTGCGGGCGGAATAGAGGAACCGGGTGACCGGGTCGAGGTGGCCGAACTCCTCCGCCTGCGCCGGGTAGAAGCCGGTGAACGCCCCCACCCACGCGAACGGACCACCCTGCGGGGGCGGCCGCTTACCCAGGGCTGGTGCGGGTGTACTCATCCTCCGAGCGTACGGCCGGGCGACCGGGGGTCAGACGCGCGATTGCGCACCCGGCGGCCCGAGCAGATCCCAGCGGTTGCCGGCGACGTCGACGAAGACGGCCACCTGCCCGTACGCCTCCGTCCGCGGCTCGGTGACGAACTCGACGCCGCCCGCGGTCATCCGTTGATACGCAGCGTCGAAGTCGTCCACGCGCAGGAAGAACCCGACCCGCCCGCCGAACTGATGGCCGACGACCTCGTGCTGGACGCGGCCGTCGGCCTGGGCGAGCAGCAGGCCGGTGGCGGCTCCTGGTGGCCGCACGACGACCCACCGCTTGGCGCGACCGTCATTGGTCAGGGACGGCGAGTCCTCGGCAAGCTCGAAGCCGAGCAGATCGACGAAGAACCGGATCGCCCCGTCGTAGTCGTCCACCACGAGCGCAGCGAGTGCGAGATGCATAACCGGACGTTAGGCCGAGGCACCGACCAGGCGGGTGGTACGGGAAAGTCCGAGGCCGGTGAGCACCGCTTCTGGCAGTCTGACGACGCAATGTCCGACACCCGCCCCGTACCCCGCGTACTGACCGAGCTCGTCCGCCACCGCACGTGGGCGAAATGCCTCTATGCATTGCTCGGGCTGCCGATCGGCGTCGCCGGCTTCGTGGTCACCGCGGTCACCGTGGCGGTCAGTGGCGGCCTGCTCGTGACGTTCATCGGGCTGCCCCTGATGGCCGTGACGGGGCTGGCCAGCAGCCGGATCGGGTCCGGACTACGCACCTTCGCAAACCGGCTGATCGGCGCCGACGTCCCTGCTCCCCAGCCGTTGCGCGCCAACCCTGGTCTCTGCTGGGGTGGATCGGCTCGTGGTTGACGGACGGGCCGGCGTGGCGGCGCGACCTGCAATCCTGACCCGGTCGTGGCCCGGTTACGTGGGGACGCGGTCGAGGAACCCGAGCACGGAACGGATACGACCGTCGACGTCAGTGACGACGACGTCGAAACCGACGACGAGCGGTTCGGCGCCGGCCGGTCCGAGCCCCCAGGTGAAGCGGGCGATGTCGTGGTGTGCATCGACGACCCCGGCCGGCGTGAAGACGAAGCCGGGGAACTGCGCCTGGACGGCGGCGATGGTCGTGTCGAGCGCATCCCGACCCTGCACCTCGACCATCGGGTCGACGTAGCTGAGGTCATCGGCCCAGTGCTCGGCGATCAGCGAACGGCGGGTCGTGGGGTCGGTCTCGTTCCAGCAGGCGAGGTAGCGATCGATCAGGTCGGACATGGTGGATTCCTTTCGCAGCGGGTGATTGGTCGTTGACGAGGACGATCCTGGGCGTCGGAGCGAGGCCCGTCGATTCCCTCGGAGGTAATGGCAGCGCATGACCTGGGAGGTAATCGCCGGCGCTTCGTCGGCTCGCTAGCGTTCGGTCCATGACGTCCGCGACCGCCCCCGCGCGACCCGTCGGCCAGCTACTGCGCGACTGGCGGGAACGGCGGCGGCTGAGCCAGCTCGAGCTGTCGATCCAGGCCGAGATCTCCACGCGGCATTTGAGCTTCGTCGAGACCGGACGGTCGCGGCCTACGCCCGAGATGATCCTGAAGTTGACCGAGCACCTGGACGTCCCGCTGCGCGAGCGCAACCAGCTACTGCTGGCCGGCGGTTATGCCCCCGCGTATCCGCAGCACGGACTCGACGCGCCGGAGCTGGCGAGCGTCCGGACCGCGTTGGGACTGGTGCTGCGCGGCCACGAGCCGCATCCGGCGCTGATCATGAACCGCTGGTGGGAACTGTTGGACGCGAACGCGGCGGTCCCGGTGTTGACCGCCGGTTGCGCGCCGGAGCTGCTGGCCCCGCCGGTGAACGTCCTGCGACTGAGCCTGCATCCGGACGGCATGGCGTCGCGCATCCTCAATCTGGCCCAGTGGCGAGGGCACCTGCTCGAGCAGGTGCGACGGCGGGCCGGGCAGACCGGCGATGCCCGGTTGGTCGACCTACATGCGGAGCTGCGCGCTTATCCCGGCGGCGTCGAGGCCGTGCCACCATCGACGAACGTGGTCCTGCCGCTCCGGCTGCAGCACGAAGGCGGCGTGCTGTCGTTCTTCTCGATCGCGGCCACCGTCGAGACTGCTGCGGACGTCACGGTTGAGGAAGTGGTGATCGAGTCGTTCTACCCGGCCGACCTCGACACCGAGCAGCGGCTGCGAGCCCTGGTCTGACGCGTCACCGCTTGGGGTGATTGCGGTGCCGGCGGTAGCGCAGCAACCACGTGATCACGCTACCCAACACAGCGGCGATGAGGATCGCAACGAACAGCGGCGCCTTCACCTCAGGGATGATCAGCCGGATCTTCACCTGACGCGAGTTCTCGATGATGAAGACAATGACCAGGACGAAGAGCAGCCCGCCGAGGATCTGACCAACCGACACCGGTCGCTTGCGTACGGCGGTGTCCGGCCCGGTATCGCCGGACGGTTGGTTCTGCGGTGGGTAGTGCTGCCCCTGGTCTGTCATATCCGTGGCCTACCCGGACCTCATGCCGCGATCACGCCAGGACGACGATGTCGTCCCGGTGCACGAGCTCGCGGCGGAACTCGGCCGGCAGGTCGCCGGTCTTGTGCCCGAGCAGCGGTGGCAGATCCGCCGCGTCGTAGCCCACGAGTCCGCGCGCCACGGCGACGCCGTCCGGGCCGACGAGGTCAACCGGTTCGCCGGAGTAGAAGTCCCCCTGCACGC
Source organism: Pseudonocardiales bacterium (assembly GCA_032160745.1). Taxonomy (GTDB): domain Bacteria; phylum Actinomycetota; class Actinomycetes; order Mycobacteriales; family Jatrophihabitantaceae; genus Jatrophihabitans. The sequence goes on along the minus strand of JAVHVD010000060.1, from coordinate 9,096 downwards.
CGGTGACCCCGGCCGGGAGCAATGACATCCGCCGTTCGACGACGGCCGCGACGGCGCCGGCGTCGAGGACGAGGCTGCCGCGCGGCGTCGTCGCGTGCCGCAGCCAGAACAGTCGGGACGCACTGCGGTCGCCCGCAGGGTGGAACAGCGTTCCCGAGGCGCCCTGCAGTGCGTCGGCGATCCGTGCGGCGGACGAGAGCACCACGGGGATGCCCTCACTGGTGGCGATCGCCGCCGCGTCGATCTTGGTGGTCATCCCGCCGGAGCCGACGTGGCTGCCCGACCGGCTGACGTCCACTCCGGCGAGTTCGGCCATCGACAGGACCTCGGGGATGAACTCCGCCCCCGGCCGTCCCGGCTTGCCGGAATACAGGCCGTCGACGTCGGTGAGCAGCACAAGCGCGTTCGCGTGCACGAGGTGGGACACGAGGGCGGCGAGCCGGTCGTTGTCGCCGAAGCGGATCTCGTGGGTGGCGACGGTGTCGTTCTCGTTGACGATCGGGATGACGCCGAGGGCGAGCAGGCGCTCCAGTGTGCGGTCGGCGTTGCGGTAGTGCCCGCGCCGGTGCAGGTCGTCGGCAGTGAGCAGCACCTGCCCCACCATCAGGCCGTGCCGAGCGAACGATGCGGCGTAGCGCTCGGCCAGCAGCAGCTGACCGACACTCGCGGCCGCCTGCTGGGTGGCGAGATCGCGGGGGCGCGTGCGCAGCCCGAGCGGCCCGATCCCTGCTGCGATCGCGCCGGAGGACACCAGCACAACCTGCTGGCCAGCCGCCACGCGCGCCGCCACGACGTCGACGATCGCATCCAGGCGATCCGGATCGAGGCGGCCGTGCGAGGTGAGAGAGGACGAGCCGACCTTCACGACGGTGCGCCGCGCAGCTGCGACCGCCTCGCGGGTCATTCGCCGAACTCGTCGTCGCCGTCGGAGCTCTGCTTGCGCGCCTTCTTCGCGGCCAGCCGCTCGTGCGCGCGGGTGCGGTTGGACGGGTCGACCCGCAGGTCGGTGCCCCGGCGGGTGGGCAGGTAGTCGGCCTCGTCCACACCCCCGGTCGGCTCGAAGTCGAACGTGACCGACCCGATCGTGACGGCCGCCCCGCGCTCGGCGCCCTGCTTGGCCAGCTCGTCCTCGACGCCGAGACGCTTGAGCCGGTCGGCGAGGTAGCCCACCGCCTCGTCGTTGGCGAAGTCGGTCTGCCGCACCCACCGCTCGGGCTTCTCGCCGCGGACGATGAATCCGCCCACGTCGTCGGGATCGGGGCTGACGGTGAACCCGGCGTCGTCGACCGCTCGGGGGTGCAGGACGATCCGCTTCCGATCGTCGCTGGGGCGCGCGGCCCGATCGGCCCGGACCGCGTCGGCCAGCGCGAACGTCAGCGCCCGCAACCCGTCGTGCGACACCGCGGAGATCTCGAAGACCCGCAGCCCGCGGGCCTCGAGCTCGGGTCGCACCATGTCGGCGAGCTCCCGCGCCTCGGGGATGTCGATCTTGTTCAGTGCCACCAGGCGGGGCTTGCTCAGCAGCGCGCCGAACGTGCCCTCGTAGCGACCGAGCTCCTTTTCCAGCGCGTCCAGATCGCTGAGCGGGTCGCGGCCGGGGTCGAGTGTGGCGCAGTCGAGCACGTGCAGCAGCACCGAGCAGCGCTCGACGTGGCGCAGGAAGTCGAGGCCGAGCCCCTTCCCCTCGGCGGCACCGGGAATGAGCCCTGGGACGTCGGCGACGGTGAAGGTCGTGTCACCGGCGCTGACCACGCCGAGGTTGGGGACGAGCGTGGTGAACGGGTAGTCGGCGATCTTCGGACGGGCGGCGGAGATCGCGGCGATGAGTGAGGACTTGCCGGCGCTCGGGAAGCCGACGAGGCCGACGTCGGCCACGCTCTTGAGCTCCAGCACGACGTCCCGCGTATCGCCGGGTTCGCCCAGCAGCGCGAAGCCCGGCGCCTTGCGGCGCGGCGAGGCGAGCGCGGCGTTGCCCAATCCCCCGCGGCCCCCCTGTGCGGCGATCAGCGTGGTTCCGGCGCCGGTGAGGTCGGCGATCACCTCGCCGTTCTCGTCCAGCACGACCGTCCCATCAGGGACCCGCAACTCGAGGTCCTGGCCCTCGGCACCACTGCGGTGACCGCCCGCACCACCTTTGCCGTTGCCGGCCTTCTGATGCGGGTGGTGGTGGAAGTCCAGCAGCGTGTGGACGTTGTTGTCGACGATCAGCACGACGTTGCCGCCGCGGCCGCCGTTGCCGCCGTCCGGGCCGCCGAGCGGCTTGAACTTCTCCCGGTGGATCGACGCGACGCCGTGCCCACCGTTCCCGGCGGTCACGTGCAGCACGACGCGGTCGACGAAGCTGGCCATGCTGCGCTCCTTCCGTGCCGACAGACGAAGGGCGGACCCGGTTGCCCGGGTCCGCCCTTCGAAGACTTGTACGGGGCCGTGGTGGGCTACACCTCGGCCGGGACGATGTTCACGGTCTTGCGGCCACGCGAGAGGCCGAACTTCACCGCGCCGGCCTCGAGGGCGAACAGCGTGTCGTCCTTGCCGCGGCCGACGCCGGCCCCGGGGTGGAACTTGGTGCCCCGCTGGCGGATCAGGATCTCGCCGGCCTTGACCGTCTGGCCACCGAAGCGCTTGACGCCGAGGTACTGGGCGTTGGAGTCGCGTCCGTTGCGGGAGCTGGACGCACCTTTTTTGTGAGCCATGGCGTGCCGTTCCTTACTTCGACTTGATCGCGGTCACGCGCAGCTGGGTCAGCTTCTGACGGTGCCCCTGCCGCTTGTGGTAACCGGTCTTGTTCTTGAACTTGTGAATACGGATCTTGGGGCCCTTGGTCTGCGCGACGACCTCGGCCGTGACGTTGACCGCCGAGAGCTTGTCGGCCTCATGGGTGACGGCGGTGCCGTCGACGAGCAGCAGCGCGGGAAGCGCGACCTCGGCGCCCAGCTCGGCCTCGAGCTTCTCGACCTCGATCACATCGCCCTCGGCGACCTTGTACTGCTTGCCGCCGGTCTTGACGATGGCGTACATCGCGGGATCCACTCCTCGGAACTCTGCTCACACAAAGGCCCACCTCGCGATGGGCCGTCGTTTAGATTACGGCACCGGCGACCCCATCGGCAAAACGCCGTGCCGACTCAGACTCCGACGGGCGGGCCGGCCGGGCGGCTCGCGCTGCGCCGGCGACGCCGGGGCGCCGCAGCTGTGTCCCGGCCGGCGCCGTTGACCGACGTCGTATCCGGTTCCGGAGCCGGGCCGCCCTCGGTGACGGCGACCGACTCAATCGCCTGGTCTACGGCCTCGCGGGCGGCCTCCGGAGCCTCGTGATCCGGTTCGGCTAACGGCGCCTGAACCGCCGTCTCGCCGGGCTCGGGGGTCACGACGACATCGCCCTCGCCGGCCGCGCTGACCAGTCCGCTGGCCAGGTCGACCAGCCCGTCCTCGTCGTCGCCGTCGCTCTCGCCGTTCGCGGCCCGGTGGATGGCCGCAATGGCGGCGCTCGCCGCCTTGCGCTTCTCCACCGGCACCGCGTCGAGGCTCTCGACCACCGGATCGCTGGCGGCCGAGCGTCCGCCCCGCTTGCGCTTGCCCTGCTTGCCCTGCGGACGGTCGTCCTCGCCGGCTGAGCCGTTGGCCTTGTCGACCGGCTCGGTGTGCAGGATGACGCCGCGTCCGTGGCAGACCTCGCAGGTCTCGCTGAACGCCTCGAGCAGGCCCTCGCCGACCCGCTTGCGGGTCATCTGGACGAGCCCGAGTGAGGTGACCTCGGCGACCTGGTGCTTGGTGCGGTCGCGCCCCAGGCACTCGGTCAGCCGCCGCAGCACCAACTCCCGGTTCGATTCGAGCACCATGTCGATGAAGTCGATGACCACGATGCCACCGACGTCGCGCAGCCGCAGCTGGCGCACGATCTCCTCGGCCGCCTCCAGGTTGTTCCGGGTGACGGTCTGCTCGAGGTTGCCGCCGGCACCGACGAACTTGCCGGTGTTGACGTCGATGACCGTCATCGCCTCGGTCCGGTCGATGACCAGCGATCCGCCGGAGGGCAGCCACACCTTGCGGTCCAGCGCCTTCATCAGCTGCTCGTCGACGCGCAGGTCGTGGAACAGGTCGGTGTCCTTGGTGTGCCGTGAGATCCGCTCGGCGAGATCGGGCGCGACGCCCCCGAGGTACTCGGACACCGTCTGCCAGGCCTCCTCGCCCTGGACGACGAGCGATTTGAAGTCCTCGTTGAAGACGTCACGGACAACGCGGGTGGCGAGATCCGGCTCACCGTGCAGCAGCGTCGGCGCCGACTTCGTCTGCTTGGATTTGGCCTCGATCGACTCCCACTGCGCCTTGAGGCGCTCGACGTCATGGGTGAGGTCCTCCTCGCTCGCGCCCTCAGCGGCCGTGCGCACGATGACGCCGGCGTCCTCAGGAACGATCTTCTTCAGGATGGACTTCAGGCGGTGCCGCTCGGTGTCGGGCAGGCGGCGGCTGATGCCGGTCATCCCACCGCCGGGCACGTAAACGAGGAAGCGGCCGGGCAGCGAGACCTGGCTGGTCAGCCGGGCGCCCTTGTGCCCGATCGGGTCCTTGGTGACCTGGACGAGAACCGGGTCGCCGGACTTCAGCGCCTGCTCGATGGCCCGGGACTTGCCCTCCAGGCCGGCGGCGTCCCAATTCACCTCGCCGGCATAGAGGACGCCGTTGCGGCCCTTGCCGATATCGATGAAGGCGGCCTCCATGGACGGCAGGACGTTCTGGACCCGGCCGAGGTAGACGTTTCCTACGTAGGACGTGGCGCTGGCCCGGGTGACGTAGTGCTCGACGAGGATGTCGTCCTCGAGCACAGCGATCTGGGTGCGGTCACCGTTCTGCCGCACGGCCATGACCCGGTCCACGGCCTCGCGGCGGGCGAGGAACTCGGCCTCGCTCAGGATCGGCGCGCGGCGGCGGGTCGTCTCCCGGCCGTCGCGGCGACGCTGGCGCTTGGCCTCGAGCCGGGTGGAGCCCTTCACGCCCTTCACGCCGTCGTCGTTGGACTTGGGCTCACGCACGTGGGTGACGGTGTTCGGCTTGTCGGAGCCGTCGTCGTCCCCGCCGCCCGAGCCGGAGCGGCGGCGCCGGCGGCGGCGGTGGGTGCCGCCCTCGCCGGCGTCGTCCGCGCTGCCGGCCGGTTCCGCGGAGTCCTCCGCCTCCGCCGCGGCCTGCGGTTCGTCGATGTCGCCGTCCTCGGCGTCGGCATCGTCGTCGGCCCGCGCGGCTCCCCCGCGACCGCGGCGTCCCCGGCGGCGGCGGCGACGGGCGCCGGTGGCCTGCTCGATGGCGGCCTCGCGGACGTCCTCGGGCTCGGCGGTCTGGTCCTCGGCGTCCTCGGCCGCGGTGAGATCGACCTCAGCCGGCTCCGGCTCGTCGGTGGCATCGGCGAGCGCCGGAGCAGCCTGTTTGGCCGGGCGGCGACGTCTGGGGGCTGCGTCCTCGGTCGGGGCGACGAACACGATGCCGGGGGCGGCCATCGCCGGCGCGCCCGGCCCGGCGGCCTCGACGGGCTCGACGGGCTCGACGGGCTCGGCAAGTTCGACAGCGGCTTCCGCGGTTTTCTTCGCGGTCCGCTTGCGCGCGGCCTTCTTGGCCGGAGCCGGGGCCGCGGCCGCGGCCTCGGGCGAGGTGAACGTCGGAGCGCTCGGGGACGCCAGCGCGTCGGCCGCCGGGTCGACCGGGCCGTCGGCGGCAGCCTTCTTGGCGGCCTTCTTCGCCGCGGCGCGCTTGGCCGGTGCCTTCTTGGCAGCGGGGGCCTCGGCCGGGCTGGTCTTGGCGGCCTTCTTCGCGGCCTTCTTGGCCGGGACGGCGTCGCCCTCGGCCGAGGCGGAGGGGGCCGGGCTCACGGGAGGCGTGCCGGCCGGGGCGGTCGCTTTTCGCGGCGCCCGCTTGCGGGGCGCGGGCGCGTCGGCCGGGGCGTCGGTCTGCGACGTGTCGGCTGCGGAAGGGGCCGTGGCCTTCTCGGCCACCTTGCGCGGGCTGCGCCTGCGCAGCGGCGCCGGTCCGTCGGTCGCGGGGGTGGTGTTGTCGGACGGGCTGTTGTCGGACTGGCTGTTGCTGGACTGGTTGTTGCTGTCGGAATCGAGCATGTGCTCGGGTCACTCCGTTCGGCCTCCGGGCGCGGCCACGTCGATACGTGGAGCCGCGACCGCACAGAGGCGGTTGTGGCGGGACCGGCCGGTCGGCGGGCCCGCGAAGTCTGCGGTCGGATCGCGAGGTCCGCGGTCCGGATCGAACTGGTGGTGCTACGGCGTCGTGGCCGCGTGATTGCGATCGGGGGCCAGAGGGTCACCGATCACAGCCTGCTCGTCGAGCGGTCCCTGCGCCTGGCGAACCGCCAGAGGCGGCGCGACCGGGGCGAGACCGGCGACGGAGCGGAGTGCTGCGACTACATCGTCGGGCCGAACGGTCGGGGTCACCTGCCGAACGACCATCTCGATTATCGCACGCCCGTCACTCCCCGCCTCCGGGGCCGCGCCGGAGACCCCCATCCGGATCACCGCGGCGCGCACGTCGACCGTCCGCCGGCCACCCTTGGTCATCCGCTCGATGCCCACCTCGTCGCGGGCCAGGAACTGCTCCACCGCGTCCCGAACCACGTCTTCAGCGAGACCTGGCAGTTCGATGCGCCACGCCGAGGCCTCCATCCGCTCGGCCAGCGAGCCAGGCCCGGCAATCACGATCTCGACGATGTCCAGCCCGTCAGGCAGGGCCGCATCGAGCAGGATGCGCAGCCGCTCAACGTCCAACTCCCGGGCCAGGCCGATCTCGAGATACTCCGCCTCGCTCGCCACCCCGGTGGGGCTCGCCCCCACGTAGCTGATCTTGGGATGCGGGGTGAAACCCGCCGAGTACCCCATCGGCACGTCGGCCCGGCGCAGCGCCCGCTCGAACGCACGGGCGAAGTCGCGGTGCGACGTGAAGCGCAGCCGGCCCCGCTTGGCGTAGCGGATCCGCACCCGCTGCACCACTGGTGGCGGCGGTGGGCCGTCGGGGGTTCGGCGGGACATGCGGCCGAGTCTGCCCCATCCGCGGGAAGGCTCCGTCAGCTCTGGGTGCCGCCATCGACCACAAGGCTGGTGCCGGTGATCATCCGGGCCGCGTCCGAGGCGAGGTAGGCGATGGCCTCGGCGATCTCCTCCGGCGCGACGAAGCCCTCGAGGACGCTCCCGAGCCGGCCGATCAGCGGCGGCTCGACGTCGTGCGGGATGGTCCTGGCGACGCCGGCGATCAGCGGCGTGGCCACGCCGGACGGGCACACGCAGTTCACTCGCACTCCGCGGGATGCCAGTTCGAGGGCCATCGACTTGGTCAGCATCACCAGACCGCCCTTCGAGGCGCAGTAGGCGGCCGTGTAGGCCTGCCCCTTCAACCCGGCGATCGAGGCGACGTTGACGATGACTCCGCGGCGTTCGACGAGGCTGGGCAGAGCCGCCTGACTGACGAGGAACGGCCCGGTGAGGTTGACGTCCAGGTGCTGCTGCCAGTCAGTGAGGGTCGTGTCCTCGACGTGGGAGAACCGGACGATGCCCGCGACGTTGGCAAGGATGTCGATCCCGCCGTGCCGGGCCACCGCCTCGGCGACGAAGGCCTCCACCGAGGCGGGGTCGGTGACGTCGCCGGGCACCGCCTGCTCGCCGTCGCCCGTCACGTCCACGCCGACGACCTGTGCGCCCTCGGCGGCGAACAGCGCCGCGGTGGCGGCGCCGATGCCCGACGCCGCACCTGTGACGAGCGCGACCTTGCCCTCGAAGCGGTTCACGCGTTCGGCACCTCGTAGGTCAGGTGCTGGGACAGGTCGCCGACCTGGTCGACGAAGAACTGCCGACGCGCGAAGCGCCAGCCGTCGTCGTCGCGGACGAACTCGTCGCGGTAGCGGCCGGTGATGATCGGCAGCAGCGGCATCCCCTCGACGCCTTGGAACACCACGTAGGCGGAGCGCGCGTCGGCGTAGGCACCGTGCACCTCGAGCACGGTGTTCGTGGTCAGGTGACGGGTGCGGGGCGAGCCGTCGTACAGCCGGGTGCCGCGCTCGTAGAGCTCCTGCACGGCCTCGGCGCCGCGGGCCACGACGGCGCCGTCCGGCCCGACCAGCTCACCGTCGGCGAACAGGTCGCCGACCTCGGTCCAGGCACCGAGATCCATCAGCTCGCAGTACGTGCCCAGCAGGTTGCGGATCGCCTCATGTGCGTCGGACATCGGGCGATCGTCCCACCCCGCCCGGAAGCGGTCAGCCCGAGCCCTTCGGCGTCAGCGGCAGCAGCGCGCGCCCGGTCGGGCCGATCTGGATGTCGGTGCCGAGGTTGGAGCAGACGCCGCAGTCGAAGCAGGGCGTCCACCGGCAGTCGTCCTGCTCGAACTCGCCCAGCGCGTCCTGCCAGTCGTCCCAGAGCCACTGCTTGTCGAGGCCGGAGTCGAGGTGGTCCCAGGGCAGCACCTCGTCGCCGTCCCGCTCACGGGTCGTGTACCAGGCCAGATCGACCGGCTGGTCGGCGAAGACCTCGTCGGCGGCGGCGACCCAGCGGGCGAAGGAGAAGTGCTCGGTCCAGCCGTCGAAGCGGCCGCCGTCGCGCCAGACCTTCTCGATGACGGCGCCGACCCGACGGTCGCCGCGGGAGAGAAGTCCTTCGACGAGCGAGGGCTCGCCGTCGTGATAGCGCATGCCGACGTTGCGCCCGAGCGAGCGATTGGCGTTGATCGCCTCGCGCAGCTTGCGCAGCCGGTTGTCGACGACCTCGGGCGAGGCCTGCGCCGCCCACTGGAACGGGGTGTGCGGCTTGGGGACGAAGCCGCCGATGGAGACGGTGCAGCGGATGTCCTTGTGTCCCGCGGCGTCGCGTCCGGCCCGGATCACGTCGTGCGCCATGTCGGCGATCTCGAGCACGTCCTCGTCGGTCTCGGTCGGCAGGCCGCACATGAAGTACAGCTTGACCTGCCGCCAGCCCTGCGCGTACGCGGTGGAGACCGTGCGGATCAGGTCTTCCTTGCTGACCATCTTGTTGATGACCCGGCGCAGACGCTCGGAGCCGCCCTCGGGGGCGAACGTCAGGCCGGAGCGCCGGCCGTTGCGGGAGAACTCGTTGG
>JAVHVD010000059.1:0-9036 GCA_032160745.1 Pseudonocardiales bacterium | reverse complement strand
ACGTGCTCTCCTTCGCCCCGAACCTGCTGATCGGCTTCATCTACTCGCGGCGGACGCGCGCCGTCACTCTTCGGCGCGCGCTGGTGCTCGGCCATCTGATGATCGCCTGGAACTACATCGGCTACCTCGCGGCGTGGCGGGCACTGGCCCGCATGCTGCGCAAGCACACCAACTGGGCGAAGACGCCGCGCAGCAGTGAATCCGCCGAGACGCTCACCGCGCCGCGCCCACGACCGGTTCCCGTCGCGATTCGACTCGCACCGCCGGCGGACTCAGGTCCGGGCCAACCGGGGATCCACCGTGCCCGGGGCCGTCACCGTGCCCTGGCCGGCAGCCGCTGAGGCCCGTAGGGCGACGGACGAGTCGACCCCTAAGCCGGATCCTGTTCCCGGCGCTTGCGCGCCGGGCGACGGCCATCCATCTCGGCCTGCCGTCGCCGGCAGGCTCTAGCGATCTACCCGCAGGCTCGGGCGGGCCGCCCTCGAACGCCTGCGCGAGCCGGAACAAGTTCCGGCTCTTCTTGATCTTGCTCCGGGTGGGGTTTACCTAGCCGCTCCGGTCACCCGGAACGCTGGTGGTCTCTTACACCACCGTTTCACCCTTACCGGCGTCTGGCCGAAACCAGCGCACCGGCGGTCTGTTTTCTGTGGCACTGTCCCGCGGGTCACCCCGGGTTGCCGTTAGCAACCACCCTGCCCTGTGGAGTCCGGACTTTCCTCGGCGCGAGTTGGCCTCCGAAGAGGACCAGTCGCGACGCGGCCGTCCGGTCGGCTCGTCCGCCGCGCTCAGATCGTACGCGGATACTCTCTATCCATGCCCCAGCCGACCGGAGACGAACTCGAGGCGGTCCGCCGCCGCCGCCAGCAACTGCGCGAGAAGTATTTGACCGACCGGGCCGCTCGGCCGGATTCGACGGCGCGCGGTATCCACCACGCCGCCTTCGTCTGCAACAACGTCGAGGAGACCATCCGCTTCTACCAGGGCTTCCTCGGCTTCCCCCTCGTCGAGCTCGTCGAGAACCGCGACTATGCCGGCTCCAGTCACTTCTTCTTCGACCTGGGCAACCGGACGCTGCTCGGCTTCTTCGACTTCCCCGGCCACGACCACGAGCCGTACAAGGAGACCATCGGCGCGCTGCAGCACCTCGCCATCTCCGTCGACGGCGATCAGTTCGCCGCGGCCAAGGCGAAACTCGAGGGCGCGGGTGTCGAGTACCTCGGGCCGGACCGCGGCGCGGACAACAGCCTGTACTTCCGCGACCCGAACGGGATGGGCATCGAGTTGTACTGCGAGGAGCTCGGCCGGTTCGAGGGCACGGAACTGCTGTAGCCGAGACCGCGTCCGCTCCGTGCCGCAGCCGAAGCGCACCGCGTGACCGGCGCGCCCGCCGAGGCCGTCGCGGTCGCGCTCCTCGTCGCCAGTCTTGCATTCGCCGTCCTGCGGCCACGCGGGCTGACCGAGGCGGTCGTCGCGGTGCCCGCGGCCGGGCTGGCCGTGGCGCTCGGCATCGTCCCGGCCGATGACGCGGTCCGGACGTTGCGCGAGATCGGTCCGACGGTCGGTTTCCTCGCCGCGATCCTGGTGTTCGCGCACCTGTGCGCCGAAGCCGGCGTCTTCGCCTATCTGGGCGCATCGGCGGCCCGGGCCAGTCATGGCGATCCCCGCCGGCTGCTCGGGCTCGTCGTCGGATTGGCCGCACTGGTCACCGCGGCTCTCACCCTCGACTCGACAGTCGTCCTGCTGACGCCAGTTGTGCTGGCCACCACCACCCGTCTGCGGGTCGTCAGCCGACCGCACACCTACGCGTGCGCCCGGCTCGCGAACAGCGGCTCGCTGCTCCTGCCGGTGTCGAACCTGACCAACCTGCTGGCGTTCGGTGCCTCGGGGCTGTCCTTCGGCCGGTTCACCGCCCTGATGGCGCTTCCGTGGCTGTTGGTCTGTGGCGCCGAGTGGCTGGCGCTGCGGACGTTCTTCCGTCGCGATCTCGTCGCCAGGGGCAGCGAGCCGGCCGAGCCGAGACCAGCGGCTCCCCGGTACGCGCTCGCCGTCCTGGCCACGACGATCGCGCTGTTCGTCCTGACCTCCTCCGTTCATGTGGCGCCGGCCTGGGCGGCCGTGGCCGGTTGCCTCGCGCTCCTGATCCCGCGCATCCGGCGCCGGGATGTGCGCGTCCCCCACCTGATCGCGGAGGCCAGTCCCGGATTCTGCGCCTTCGTCCTGGCGCTTGCCGTCGTCGTGGACGGTGTCACCCGGCACGGGCTCGGCGCCGTCCTGCGACGGGTCACCCCATCGGGTGCGTCGTTCCTCGCCCTGCTCGCCCTCGCCGCGGTGGCCGCGTTGCTGGCCAACCTGCTGAACAACCTGCCGGCGACGCTCGCGCTGGTGCCGATCGTCGCCGCCTCGCCGGCCGCCGTCCTCGCCGTCCTGCTCGGCGTCAACATCGGGCCGAACGCGACCTACCCCGGCTCGCTGGCCACGCTGCTGTGGCGCCGACAGCTTCCGGCTGCAGACAAACCGCGGGCGGCGGAGTTCCACCTGCTCGGGCTGACGACCGTGCCGCTGCTGCTCGTTCTCGCGACCGCGGCGCTGTGGGGTGCGGTGCAGGTGGTCGGGGTCTGACGGTTCAGCCCAGGTGGCCCGTGTCGTTGACCAGCTGCACGGACGAGTTGCCGTCGGCGTAGTAGTCGATGATCGACACCGACGCGGTGTCCAGGTGCAGCCGGAACATCGCCGAGGGCGGCGCGTCCAACGTCAACCGGACGAGGGTCTTGATCGGCGTGACGTGAGTGACGACCACGACCGTCGACCCGGGGTATGCGGCCAGCACGGTCTCGCGTCCGCGGCGAACCCGGCGGGCAACGGCAGCGAACGACTCGCCCTCCGGCGGCGCGACATCGGGCGAGGCGAGCCAGGCGTCGAGCTTTGCCGCATCGAGCGCGCGCGCCTCGGCGAAGGTCAGCCCCTCCCACGCGCCGAAGTCGGTCTCGACGAGATCGTCGACCGTCTCCACCGCAAGGCCGAGCGGTGCCGCGATGATCTCCGCGGTCTGGACGGTGCGCAGCAGGGGGGAGCTGACCATCGCTGCAACGGTGCCGTAGCTGCGGGCGGCGAGCGCGGCGGCCTGCTGCTCTCCGACGTCGTTGAGCGGCAGGTCGTTGCGTCCGGAGAACCGCTGCTCGGCCGAGTGCGCGGTCGATCCGTGCCGCACGAGGACGAGGCGGGTTGCCCTGGCCGTGGGTCTCGTCCAGGTCCGGGTCATCGGCGCGCCGGCGCCCGAGCCAGGCGGCGGCGCCGGGGCGGGACGGATGATCTTGCCGGCGGCGCGGTCCATCGCCTCGTTGGCCAGCCGGTCGGCGTGCGCGTTCTGCGCCCGCGGGATCCACTCGAAGGTGACGTCCTCGAAGTGTGCGAGCAGGTCGGCCGCCTCACGGGCCAGCTCCCGCATCGCCGGGTGCTTGATCTTCCAGGCGCCCTTCATCTGCTCGACGACGAGCTTCGAGTCCATCCGCACCGCGACCCGGCGCGCGCCGAGCTCGCGGGCGGCAGCGAGGCCGGCGAGCAGGCCGCGGTACTCGGCGACGTTGTTCGTCCCGATGCCGATCGGTTCGGCCCGCTCGACCAGAACGGCGCGGGTGTCGGCGTCGAGGACCACTGCTCCGTACCCGGCCGGTCCAGGGTTGCCGCGCGATCCGCCGTCGGCCTCGACTATCACCGCCCCGGTCATCGTTGGCCCCGGAGCGGCGGGTGTCGCGGCGTGTCGCGCCGCAGCGCGGCCACGACCGTCACAGACCGGACTCCGCGGTGCGGACGAGGATCGCCCGGCAGTTGTCGCAGCGCATCACGGTGTCCGGATCGGCGCTGCGCACGGCGGACAGCTCGCTGCCGGACAGCTCGATGTGGCACGCCTCGCAGCGTCGCTGCCGCAGCAGCGCCGCACCGGTACCCCCCTGCGCCCGCGCCTTCTCATACAGGCCGAGCAGGTCGGCCGGGATCTCCGCGGCGATGGCCTCCCGCTGCGGCGTCCGCTCGGCAATGGCCGCATCGATGTCGGCCCAGGCCGCGTCCCGCGTCGCCTCCAGGTCCCGCTGCTCGCCGGTGACGGCCGCGTGCTTCTCGCTGGCCTCGCCGAGCGCGGCCTCGGCCTCCTCGGCTCGCTCCATCACGTCGAGCAGCTCGTCCTCCAGCGTCGACTGGCGCCGGGCCAGCGTCGCGATCTCGTGCTGAAGGCTCTCCAGTTCGCGCGACGGCAGGCCACCGGTCTGCAGGCGTGACTCGTCGCGGACAGCGCGCGCCCGGACGGTGTCGACGTCGCTCTCGAGCCGGCGCTGTTCGGCCGCGATGTCGCCGAGCCGGGTCTGCGCGTCGATGACCTCGTTGTGCAGCTCGGCGGCCCGGTGCGCCCGCGCGGCGATCGCGGACAGCTCCGGAAGGTTGCGGCGGCGGTGCGCCAGCTGGGACAGCGCGGTGTCGAGGGCTTGCAGATCGAGCAAGCGCAGCTGGGTGGCGGTGTCGGCGTTCACGTGCTGATTCGGCTCACTTCGGGGGTGACGGGACGTGCAACGTCCACGGGTCGGTGACCTGGCGGGAGACTCGAACGTCCACCGTAGTGCCGAAGCGCTCGCGCAAGGCACTGGCCAGTGCGTCGAGCCACGGCGCCTCGGTCGCCCAGTGGGCCGCGTCGACGAGGGCCATGCCGTCCCCGCCCCTTTCAGATACCGCCTCGACGGCCGGGTGATGCTTGAGATCGGCGGTCAGGAACACGTCCGCGCCCGCGCGTCTGGCGTCCTCGATGTACGGACTGCCCGATCCACCGCATACGGCGACGGTACGAACGGACCGCGCCGGATCGCCGGCCGCGCGCAGGCCCCATGCAGTGGCGGGAAGGACGGCGGTGGCCCGCTCGACGAACTCCCGCAGCGACACGGCGCCGGGCAGTTCGCCGACGCGGCCGGTCCCCCGCCGGCCGGGAACGGCGACCATCTGCAGCAGGTCGAAGGCCGGCTCCTCGTAGGGGTGAGCAGCGCGCAGGGCGGCGACCACGTCCGCGCGGAGGCGGTGCGGCACGACCATCTCGATCCGGGTCTCGGCCACCTGCTCGATCTCACCGATTGCGCCGACCGTCGGGTTCGCGCCGGCGAGCGGGCGGAAAGTGCCGCTGCCCTGCGTCGTCCATGCGCACCGGTCGTAGTCGCCGAGCCGACCCGCGCCGGCCTCGGCCAGCGCGTCGACGAGCCGCTCGGTGTCGGCAAGCGGCGCGAACACGACAAGTTTGTCCAGCGCCTCCTCGTCCTGGGCGTCGAGCGGCCGGACGTCGGTCAGGCCGAGAACGTCGGCCAGCGCGTCCGAAACGCCGGGCCGGGCGACGTCGGCGTTCGTGTGCACCACGTAGTGCGCCACGCTGCTTCGGATCAGGCGATGTACGAGCGTCCCCTTGGGGTCGTCGGCGGGGACGCCGTGCACCCCGGTGAGGAACAGCGGGTGGTGCGTGATCAGCAGCTGCGCGCCGTCGTCGATCGCCTCGGCGACGGTGGCGGGCACCGGATCGACCGCGAGCAATATGCGCTCGACCGGCTCGGCGCGGTCGCCGCAGACGAGACCGACGGCATCCCACGACTCGGCCCAGCGCGGGTCGAACCATTCTTCGAGGACGGTGATGAGCTCGCCGAGACCGGGCACGCTGGCGAACCTACCGTTCCCGAGCGGCGCACAGACCGCACGCGTAGCCTGACGGCGTCACTCGAACCCCCGGGGGAAGCCGATGTTGTTCCTAGACGGCGGACTTGCCATGATCGCGTTCGCGGTCTGGGTCTTCTGCATCATCGACGTGATCACCACGCCCCCGCAGGTGTGCCGCAACCTGCCGAAGTTGGCGTGGCTGCTGATCGTGATCGTGCTGCCCGAGATCGGCTCGATCGCCTGGCTGATCGCGGGTCACTCCTGGGAGCCGAAGACGCGTCAGCTGCAGGGCGCCGTCCACCCGAGCGGCCACCCGTCGGGATACGGCAAGGCGACACGGACCAGGCCGACGAACCCGGACGACGACGAAGAGTTCATGGCCGGCCTGCGGGCTCGCGCCGAGGAGCAGCGCCGGCGGGCCCGCGACGGCCAGGACGGTCGCGGTGACGCCACCGGCAGTCCGGGCAGCGGCCCGAGCGTCGGCTAGCTCCGGTCCAACAACGCGAGGACTCGCCGGTCGTTCCACGCGAGGTCGGCCCAACGGTGCAACGACGCGTTGTAGGCAAGGTGGTCGAGTCCGATGAACAGCTGATACGCCAGCAGTCGCTTCTCCAGGTCGCGCGGCACTGCCCCCTGTTGCTGCCAGTGCCTCATCAGCGAGGCGCGGATGTCGATCGCGGCCCATTTGGCGAACCAGGGCCACCAGTAGATGAGCCAGGCCGCCTCGTAGAGCGCGTCGCCGTACATGGCGTTGCCCCAGTCGAAGACTGCAGTGATCCGGTCTCGGGCCACCAGTACGTTGTGGTTGAGCAGGTCGCCGTGAATCATCTGCCGACGGTTCGGCAGGTCGTCGGCCAACTCGCGCAGCATGGCGTAGGCCAGCTTGAACGATCGGTCGCCGATCGATGAGCGTGCGAGTTCTCGTCTCCAGTTCCCGATGCGCGGCCGGTCGTCGTTGATCGACAACAGCGCCTCGGCCCAGCTGCTGAAGGGCCCGCGTCCATCGGAGGACCAGCCACCGAATCCGGACGAACCTGATACGTCGACGCCGCGAATGGCATCGAGCGTCGCAAGAAGTCGTGGGAGCAGCGCGCGCATCTCAGGCCCGTCGATCGCATCGAGGAATTCGCCATGAGCCCGCTCGGACAGCGCGAAATGACCCCAACCGGTTTCGCCGATCTCGAGCATCCGGGGTACCGGCAGGTCGCTGAGGCCCGCGTCTCCCATCCGCGCGTCCTTGGCGAAGTCCTCGCGATGGGCACCGAACCTGATGACCACCTGCCGCCCGTCGAGTGAGAAGGCATACGCCCGGGACCACTGGCCGGCCCCGATCGGCTCCGGCTTCGTGGCGCGGTCACCGTAACGGTCGATCACGAACCGGACGGCCTCGTCCGTTGCTGGCCGGTCGGTCATGTCCTGATCCTCGTCGTCGGATCGATCCGTTTCTACAGTTGCTCCCGCCCGGCGCAGATCGGGGTCTGGGCTCGCTCAGGCTGTCGTGCCCTGGAGCGCGGGAGTTTCCGTCGGCCGGCGCACTGTCCCTTCGCTCCGCTATCCAGATCACGAGACCCACCGCGATGAGTGCCGCCGCCATGACGGTGACCCCGCTCCAGCCCCACGCCGCCAGAACCACACCAGTGGCTGCCGCGGAGGCCGCTCCGCCGAGAAAGACGCTGGTCATGTAGACGGAGTTGACCCGTGCGCGCGCATCCGGGCGCAGGGCGTAGATGTCGCGCTGGCTGAGCACTTGGTGCGTTTGGACGGAGAAGTCCAGGAGCACGCCGCCCAGGGCCAGCGCGAACAGACTGGATGCCCCCGACCCCGCCACGAGCATCGACACCAGGCCCAGGACGACGGCGCAGGCGCGGGCAACCGTGCCGCGTCCGGCGTCGCCCAGCCGTCCAGCGATCGGGGCCGCCGCCGCGCCGGCGGCGCCGACGAGCGCGAAGACGCCCACACCCGCCTGCGACAAGTGGTGGCGGCCGATCAGTTCGTAAGGGACCGCTGTCCAGTACGCAGTGAAGGCCCCGAACAGACACGCCTGCGTCAGAGCCCGGCGCACCAGTACCGGCTCGCTGCGGGCCATGTGCACGACCGACGCCAGAAGCGCTCCGTAGCGTGCGGTGTGCGCAGGTTGCCGAATCGGCAGCATCTTGGCCAGCGTGAACGAGGTGAGCAGCATGACGGCGGCTGATATGACGTAGATGCTTCGCCAGCCCCAGGCCGCGGCAGCGAAGCTGGAGGTGGAGCGGGCGAGCATGATGCCGAGGAGCAACCCGCCGGTGACCTGCCCGACGAGCTTTCCGCGGGATTCCGGCGGTGCCAGATGTGCGGCGAGGGGAATCAGGATCTGCGCGACGACCGAGGTCACCCCGATCATGGCCGACAGCACCAGGAAGACCCAGAAGGATGGGGCGAGAGCGGCCGCCGCCAGGGCGATCGCCGTCAGCAGAAGGGTGCGGGAGGCCAGCCGCCGGTTCTCCCACAGATCACCGAGGGGCAGCAGCAGGGCCAGGCCCAGCGCGTAGCCGACCTGCGTTGCGGTCACGACTGTTGCTGCCGTGCCCTGGCCGACGTGGAAGGCCTGGCTGATGAGGCCCAGAAGCGGCTGGGCGTAGTACAGGTTGGCCACGCTCGCACCGCACGCGAACGCGAGGGTGACCGTGATCCATCGCAGCGTGCGGGTGGATCCCGCCGGGTCGCCCGGCGCCTTGATGGCCAGAGCGGTCGGGGTGGCAGGCGTCGGGCGAATTGTCATCGATCACTCCGCGGCTAGTTACTGAACAGTGCGTTCAGTAAAAGATGCCGCTATGCACCGGTATTCCTCGTCTCGGCGATTCCGTCCAGCACGTGGTCGATGTAGCGCTCCGCGAAGGCCTCATCCAGTGGCTCGTGACTGAACAGCAGCCGGTAGTAGACGGGAGCGAAGACGAGGTCAAGTGCCGCGGCCACGTCCATGTCCGCACGCAGTTCGCCGCGCGCGATGCCCTCGCGGATGATCTCGGCAGCCACCGCTCGACGCGGGCCGAGCCACTGCTCCCGCAGCGCATGGGCGATCTCGGGATCCGACTGGGCATCGGCGGCCAGCGCACGCATCAGCGGGCCCGCAGCCGACTGGGTGAACAGGCGGACGGCAGCCACCGCGAGAATCCGCAGCGCTTCGGGTGCCGATGCCCCCTCGGGCAGCGACCAGGAGCCGGCCGCCCGGAGCATGAACCCCTCCAAGGCGACCGCCCCACGTGAAGGCCACCACTTGTAGACAGTGGCCTTGCCTACCCCGGCGCGCGCGGCGATCGCCTCCATCGTCGCCGCCCGCAGGCCGCCCTCCATCATCAGGTCGCCGGCGGCCGCCAGGATCGC
>JAVHVD010000058.1:0-7996 GCA_032160745.1 Pseudonocardiales bacterium | reverse complement strand
ACCTCGCGCTGTGCGACAACCTCGACATCGTGCAGAACATGTTCCTCGGCCGCGAAATGCACCGCGGGCCGTTCCTCGACGAGAGCAGCATGGAGGAGGCCGCGGGCAACACCCTCGCCTCTCTCTCGGTGCGCACGGTCAAGTCGGTGCGGCAGCGGGTGTCCAGCCTCTCCGGCGGCCAGCGGCAGACGGTGGCCATCGCCAAAGCGGTTCTCTGGAACTCCAAGGTGGTCGTCCTGGACGAGCCAACGGCCGCCCTGGGCGTCGCGCAGACCGCGCAGGTGCTCGACCTCGTCCGCCGTCTCGCTGACCGGGGCCTGGCTGTGGTGCTGATCTCCCACAACATGAATGAGGTCCTCGAGGTCGCGAACCGTATCGCCGTCCTCTATCTCGGACGCACTGCTGCGCAGATCCGTCGCGAAGAGGTGAATCAGCAGGAACTCGTCGAGCTGATCACCACCGGCGATCTGTCCGGCCGCACCCTGCCCACCGACACGAACGAGGTGCCGGCGTGACGAACCTCGAGAAGCCAGTCGGCGAGCCCGACGCCGTAGCCGACGAGAACGGCGACTCCGGCGGCAACCTGTCGACGCTGGCGAGTACGGCTCCGGTCGCCGGCGGTACCCGCGACTACATCCGCAACTACATCCAGCGGGTGCGCGGTGGCGACATGGGCTCGCTGCCGGGCGTCACCGGCTTGATCGTGTTGGTCATCTTCTTCTCCCTGGCCCAGCCGTCGTTCCACACCGTCTTCAACTTCGGCAACATGTTCACCGAGGGCACCGGCACGATCTTCATCGCCATGGGCCTGGTCTTCGTGTTGCTGCTCGGCGAGATCGATCTGGCCGCCGGGTTCACCGCGGGAGTGTGCGCCGCGGTGATGGTGCGCCTGATGAACGGCAAGAACGCGCCGTGGCCGCTGTCGATCGGCGCCGCGTTGCTGACCGGGCTTGTCATCGGCCTGCTCATCGGCGTGCTGCGCGCCAAGGTGCGGATCCCGTCCTTCATCGTCACGCTGGCGTTCTTCCTCGCCTTCCAAGGCGTGATGCTCTACATCCTGAACAACGGCCCCGGCCAGCACGGCGACGTGAAGATCAGCGACAACGTAGTGCTCGCGTTCGCCAACTCGTCGATGCCGCTCTGGTCCGGCTGGGCGCTGGGTGGGGTCGTCATCGTCGGGTTCGCGATCACCAAGTTCGCGGCCGCACAGGCCCGGCGCAAGCAGGGTCTCGCCGGCGAACCCCTGGGCGTGACGGCGTCCAAGATCATCGTCCTCGCCGCTGTCACCCTCGGACTCATCTACCTGCTCGGCCTCAACCGGGCGTTGAACGCCACGCCGACGCTGCAGAACGTCGACGGCAAGTTCGTGAAGGTGTTCCCCCCGAAGGTCGAGGGCGTGCCCTGGGTCGTCCCAGTGCTGCTCGGCCTCTTCGTGATCTGGACGGTGCTGCTCGGTCGCACCCGCTACGGCCGTCACCTGTATGCGGTCGGCGGCAACGAAGAGGCGGCGCGCCGCGCCGGTATCCCGGTCGACCGGATCCGCATCTCGGTGTTCGTCCTGTCCTCCTTCATGGCGGCGGTCGGCGGCATCATGATCGGCTCGAACGTGTCGTCGGTGAGCGAGCAGAACTACGGTGGCAACACGCTCCTGCTCGCTGTCGGCGCCGCCGTCATCGGTGGGACGAGCCTCTTCGGGGGCAAGGGTCGGATGATCGACGCCATCATCGGTGGCGCGGTCGTCGAGGTGATCTACAACGGCACGGCGACGCTGGTGCACGGGCCGAACGGGTCCTCGGTCCAGTTCATCGTCACCGGTCTCGCCCTGTTGCTCGCCGCCGCTGTGGACGCTCTCTCCCGCCGCCGCGCGGGGTCCGCCGGACTGGCCTGAGCAAGATCCGCTCGACGCCACTATGCCCGCGCCCCCCGCAGCTCGACCGGACGCGATCCGCCGGCACAACCTTGCGCTGGTGCTCGATCACATCCATCGCGACGGCGCGCTGACCCGGGCCGAGCTGACCCAGCGACTCAAGGTCAGCCGCTCGACGATGGGTGCGCTCGTTGCGGACCTGATCGAGCTCGGGCTGGTCGACGAGGTGGTACCGACCGGCGGCTCGGGCGTCGGGCGTCCCTCCCATGTCGTCGGACCGCACCCGGCCGGCCCGTACGTCGTGGCGGTGGACATCGATGTCACGCAGGTGATCACCGCGGCGATCGGGATCGGCGGCGTCGTGCTCGCCCGCCACGTCGTCACGACCGGCGTCGAGGCCAGTACGCCAATGAGCGTCGCGGGCATCGTCGTCGGCTCGATGCAGCAGGTGAGCAGGGCGACCGGCCGAGAGCTCCCTCCGCTGGGCATCGGCGTGAGCGTGCCCGGCACCGTCGACCGGCTGACCGGTCGGGTCGCCGTCGCGCCCAACCTCGACTGGCACGACGTCGCGTTCGGCGCGTTGCTCGCCGACCTGTTGCCCTCCGGCATGAACGTCGCGGTCGGCAACGACGCCGACCTCGCGGTGCTCGCCGAACACCGACGCGGCCGGGTGCGCGACGTCGATGACGTCGTGTTCCTGCTCGGCCGGATCGGCGTCGGCGCCGGCATCATCTCGAACGGCAGTCCGCTGCGCGGATTCGACGGCTACGCCGGCGAGATCGGGCACAACGTGGTGGATGTGACCGGACCGGCGTGCCACTGCGGGAAGACCGGTTGTGTCGAGACCTACATCGGTGAGGGCGCGCTGCTCCGGTTGGCCGGACGTCCGCAGCCGCCGACCGATGCGGGTACGGCAGCCGTGTTCGCCGATGCGCGGCGCGGGGACCCATGCGCGCTGGCTGCGGTGCGCGGTGTCGCTGACTCGCTCGGCCGCGCGCTCGCCAGCCTGGTCAACACGCTCAACCCGCAGCGGGTGATGCTCGGCGGTTACCTGTCCGAACTGCTCGACATCGCTCGTCCGGAGATCGAACTGGCGCTGAAGGAGTACGCGCTGGAGGCGCCGGGACGGCACGTCAAGCTCGGGCAGCCATCCTTCGGCGACGACTCGGCATTGCTCGGCGCCGCCGAGCTGGCCTTCGCGAACCTGCTCGCCGATCCGCTGGCCACCGCGTCGCCGCTGCCCGTCTGATCGGGTGATGGCCGTCCAGAAGCAGTAGATGCCTTCGCCTCACCCAGCCGCGAGTTGGGCGTCCGGTTCCGGGTCGGTCGACGTGGTGAACTGGGTGCGGTACAGCTCGGCGTAGAGGCCGCCCTTGGCGAGCAGTTCGGCGTGCGTGCCCGACTCCACCACGCGTCCCGCGTCGAGCACGATCACCGTGTCGGCACTGAGGATTGTCGACAGCCGATGCGCGATCACCAGCGACGTGCGGCCGGCCAGGGCATGGGACAGCGCCTCTTGTACGGCCGCCTCGCTCTCGCTGTCCAGGTGCGCCGTCGCTTCGTCGAGCACGACGATCTCCGGCTCCTTCAGCAGCAGTCGGGCGATGGCCAGGCGTGCCTTCTCCCCGCCGGAGAGCCGGTAGCCACGATCACCGACCACGGTGTCCAACCCGTCGGGCAGGCTGCGGACGAGATCGCCGATCTGCGCCGCGCCGACGGCCCGCCACAACTGCTCGTCGGTCGCATCGGGGGCGCCGTAGGCCAGGTTCGTCCGGATGGTGTCGTGGAACATGTGCGCCTCTTGACTGACCACGCCGATCCGGTCGCGCAGCGACTGCTGGGTCACGCTCCGGACGTCCTGGCCGCCGACGAGGATGCTGCCGCCGGTGACGTCGTACATGCGCGGCAGCAGCTGGCTGATCGTCGTCTTGCCGGCACCGGACGGGCCGACCAGGGCGATCATCTCCCCCGCCTCGGCCCGGAACGAGACACCGTGCAGCACCTCCTGAGACACCCCGCTGTCGAGTACCGCGACATCCTCCAGCGAGGCGAGGGACACGTCGGCTGCGCTCGGGTAGGCGAAGTGGACGTCGGCGAACTCGATCGTCCGCGCGTCGAGCGCGAGGTCCACCGCATCCGGAGCGTCGGCGACCATGGGCTTGAGGTCGATCACCTCGAAGACCCGGTCGAAGCTCACGAGCGCGCTCATCACGTCGACCCGAGCGTTGGACAGCGCGGTGAGCGGGCCGTACAACCGGCTGAGCAGCAGCGCCAGCGTGACGACCGTGCCGGCTGACAGCTCGCCCCGGATCGCGAACCAACCGCCCAGGCCGTACACCAGCGCCTGCGCCAGCGAGGCGACGAGCGTGAGCGAGACGAAGAAGGCCCGTCCGTACATCGCCGAGATGACACCGATATCGCGCACGCGGGCCGCGCGGGCGCGGAACGACTCGTCCTCGACCTCGTGGCGGCCGAAGAGCTTCACGAGCATCGCGCCGGCGACGTTGAACCGTTCGGTCATCGTCGCGTTCATCGAGGCGTTCAGGTTGTACGACTCGCGCGTGATCTCCTGCAGTTTGGCGCCGATCCGCCGGGCCGGGATCACGAAGATCGGCAGCATCACGAGCGAGATCGCGGTGATCTGCCACGACAGCGTGAACATCACGCCGGCCGTGAGGACCAGACTGACCGCATTGGAGACGAGTCCGGACAGTGTCGAGGTGAACGCCTGCTGGGCGCCGAGCACGTCATTGTTCAACCGGCTCACGAGGGCACCGGTCTGGGTACGGGTGAAGAACGCCAGCGGCATGCGCTGGACGTGATCGAAGACCGAGGTCCGCATGTCATAGATGAGGCCCTCGCCTATGCGCGCGGAGTACCAGCGTTGGGCGAAGGAGAGGCCGGCATCGACGACGGCGAGACCGGCTATCACGAACGCGATCTTGATGACGACGCTCTCGGCTCCGTGCCCGGTGATTTCGTTGATGACCCGGCCGGCGAGAATCGGGGTCACCACGCCGATGAGCGCGTCCCCGATCACCAGCAGCAGGAAGATCGTCAGCTCGAACCGGTAAGGGTTGGCGAAGCTGAACACCCGTCGCCACGTGCCGGGGGGAAGCTGCTTGTCGACGACCGACGGGTCGCGTCGACCCATCGAGCGCATCGCGCGCATGCTGTTCATGTGGTCCATCGACATGTATTGACCTCCGTGGGGCGGCAACGCCCAGACCGGGAGCCGCCCTTCCATTGTCCGCTCAAGGCGGACAATGCTTGCGCTGGGAGGCGAGTGGGAAGGCGACCACGACGCGATGAGCGCTCGCGCGAAGAGCCCGCCGGCCGGCGGCGAAGCCGCCTCGGCGAGCGCCGGAGGCGCTTTACTGAGCGCGGGATCGGCCCGAGCGCAGCGAGCGGTCGAGAACGCGATCAGTCCTCGGCGGGAAAGTCAGTCCTCGGCGGGTAAGTCAGCCATAGTCCTCAGGCGGCGGTACTGGGCCTCACGTTCGGCGGCCTGCTGCTCGTCCTGGGTGCGCCCGTGCGCCCGCTGCAGCAGTGCCTTCGTCTCGGCCGCCGCGTCCCGATCGATCGCCAGGAGGCCGGTCACGGTCTGCTCCACGGCTGCGTCCAGCTCGTCGTTCTGGACGACCCGGGATGCGAGTCCGATGCGCAGCGATTCCTCGGCACTCACCCGGCGGCCGGTCAGGCAGATCTCGGCGGCGATCGAGTACCCGACCAGGTCGACCAGCCGCTTGGTGCCGCCGAGGTCGGGGACGATGCCGAGCGTCGGCTCGGCCATCGTGAACTGCGCGTCCGCGGCCAGGATGCGGATATCGGTGCCCAACGCGAGCTGGAAGCCGCCGCCGATGGCGTGCCCGTGGACGGCCGCGATGCTCACGAGATCCGGCCGCGAGCTCCAGTCGAAGGCCTGCTGCCATCGGGCGATGCGCGCTGTCGCCTCCGCTTCGGGCAGGCGGGGCAGCGCCAGGATCCCGTCCGCCGTCGCCCCGGTGAACAGCGCGCGGTCGAGCCCGGCGGAGAAGGCTCGTCCTTCGCCGCGGAGGACGACGACGCGGACGGCGGACGGCAGCTCGCGCCGGATGCGGACCAGTTCGTCCCACATGGTCGGCGACTGGCAGTTGAGCCGGTCCGGACGGTTGAGAACGATCGTCGCGGCGTCATCACGAAGATCGACCCGGAGGCCAGCCTCCGGGTCGATCTCGAGTGACGTCACGGACGCCAGATTACCGACGGGCTACTTGCCCCTTGCCTTGCCCTTCGCCGCCTTGCCGCGGGTTGCGCCGCCGCGGCCGCGCAGCGTGGCCCCCGACTCGGACAGCACCCGGTGCACGAAGCCGTACGACCGGCCGTGCACGTCGGCCAGCTCGCGAATGCTCTTTCCCTTGTCGTATGACTTCTTCAATTCCGCCGCGAGCTTGTTGCGGTCGGCGCCGGTGATGCGTGCGCCCTTCTTCAATACGGCCATGGTCTTTCCCTCCAGCGGTGCCGACGAGTCCAAGTGATTCGTCGTGCGGGACTCGTTGTTCGATCTCCGGTTTGATAGCAGCACGATTTTGGGCTCGCAAGATCGACTCGACGCGTATACGCCGGGTGGTGTCGGGCTTCTAGACCAAACTCCCGGTACGCCCCTGATCACCCGGCTAATTCGTGCCAGCAGGGCGTCGCGACGCTTCGTCCTATATGGGTGATTCAGGCGAGCGTGATCAAATCGGCGAGGTCAGGACTCCAGTTGTCCTCGATCCCGTCCGGCAGCAAGATCACCTTTTCCGGGGTCAGAGCGTCGACCGCGCCCTCGTCGTGTGTGACCAGAACGATCGCACCGGCGAAGGTCCGCAGCGCATCGAGCACCTGGCCGCGGCTCACCGGATCGAGGTTGTTCGTCGGCTCGTCGAGCAGCAGGACGTTCGCCGCGCTGGTCACCAGCATGGCCAGCGCCAGCCGGGTCTTCTCACCACCGGAGAGGACGCCGGCCGGCTTGTCGACGTCATCGCCGGTGAACAGGAAGGCTCCGAGAATCTTGCGCAGCTCGGTGTCGTTGAGGTCGGCCCGGCCGACGCTCGACGCGGCGGTGCGCATGTTCTCGAGCACCGTGCGGTCGTGGTCGAGGGTCTCGTGCTCCTGCGCGTAGTAGCCCAGGCGTAGCCCGTGCCCCGGAACCACCTCGCCGGTGTCCGGCACCTCGACGCCGGACAGCAGGCGCAGCAGCGTGGTCTTGCCGGCGCCGTTGAGGCCGAGGACGACCACCCGGGCGCCGCGATCGACGGCCAGATCGACGTCGGCGAACACCTCGAGCGAGCCATAGGACTTCGACAGTCCCTCGGCGGTCAGCGGTGTCCGGCCGCACGGAGCCGGCGCCGGGAAGCGCAGGCGGGCAACCTTGTCGTGCACCCGGACCTCGGCCAGGCCGGCGGCGAGCGCCGCCGCCCGCCGGTCCATCTGATGCGCGGCCCGCGCCTTGGTCGCTTTGGCGCGCATCTTGTCAGCCTGACTCTTCAGCGAGTCGATCTTGCGCTCGGCGTTCGCGCGTTCGCGGTGCCGTCGTTTCTCGTCCGTCTCGCGCTGCTGCAGATATGTCTTCCAGCCGACGTTGTAGACGTCGAGCGCGGCGCGGTTGGCGTCGAGATACCAGACCTTGTTCACGACCGCGTCCAGCAGGCCGACGTCGTGGCTGATCAGCACCAGTCCCCCGTTGTGTTGTCGGAGGAAGTCGCGCAGCCACACGATCGAGTCGGCGTCGAGGTGGTTGGTGGGCTCGTCCAGCAGCAGGGTGGTCGGTTCGGCTCCGGAGTCGGCGAACAGGATGCGGGCGAGTTCGACGCGTCGCCGCTGGCCACCCGACAGGGTCGCGAGCGGCTGGCCGAGCACTCGATCGGGGAGGCCGAGATTGGCGCAGATCCGGGCGGCCTCGCTCTCGGCCGCGTATCCGCCGAGCGCGGTGAAGCGCTCCTCGAGGCTGCCGTAGCGGCGCAGCAGCGGTTCGTCGTGCGGCCGTTCCGCGAGCTGGATCTGCGCCTTGGCGATGTCGGTGACGAGGGTGTCGAGGCCACGGGCGGACAGGACGCGGTCGCGGGCCAGGACCTCGAGGTCGCCGGTGCGGGGATCCTGCGGCAGGTA
>JAVHVD010000057.1:0-17005 GCA_032160745.1 Pseudonocardiales bacterium | reverse complement strand
TGTAGCCCGACAGCAGCAGCGGACGGTTGGCACAGCCGTTGCGCTGGGCCGTGCGGATCGCGTGCAGGAGCGCGGTCACGCCGCGGGACTCGCTGTGGTCGAGATCGGGAGTGAGCCCGGTGAAGCCGATGTAGCGGTCGACCGGGGTGGCCGGGTAGCTGATGGGCGTGGCCGAGGCCAGCCGGCCGGCGGCGACGGTAGTGAGCTCGCGCTTGAGGACGGCTTCGGTCGTACCGAACCGGCGGGCGTCGGCGGCGGTGACCCCGGCCGGCACCCGGCCGGGAGCCGGGTTGCTGACGCCCTGCCCGGAGCCCGGGACGCCGAAAAAGGCCGGCGCGCAGGCCGGGCGGAACTGGCCCTGGCCCTGGACGGCGCTCGAGCAGGCGGCCAAGGCGCCGACGGCGGCGGCGGTCGCTGCGAAAACAGCACCGAGCCGGCGAGCCGCGCGGCGCCCAGAGATCATGCGTCAGCCTAGAACGCGGCCGCGAGGGCCGGCCGCCCGGCTCAGCGTCGCCTCGAGCGGCACGCGGGGGAGAAGGGGTGCTGTCTCCAATCTGTATTACGCGCGTAATACAGATTCAGAAATGACCCCTGACCAGCCAGCGCCCGGGATCGATGCGCCTGGTGCACTCAGTCGTGCGCGATGTCGCCCCAGCCCTCGACCTCGCTGGGCTTGCGCGGCTCGGGACCGATGTAGCGGGCGGACGGCCGGACCAGGCGACCGGTCTTCTTCTGCTCCATGATGTGTGCCGACCAACCAGCCGTGCGGGCACAGGTGAACATCGCCGGCATCATGTGCGGCGGCACCTCGGCGAAGTCGAGGATCACCGCGGCCCAGAACTCGACGTTGGTCTCGATCGGCCGGTCGGGGCGCCGCTCGCGCAGCTCGGTGAGGGCGGCCTGCTCGAGCGCCTCGGCTGCCTCGAAACGCTTGGAGCCGAGTTCCCTGCAGGTACGCCGCAGCACCCGGGCGCGCGGGTCCTCGGCGCGGTAGACGCGGTGACCGAAGCCCATCAGCCGCTCGTGCCGATCGAGGATGCCGGTGACGACCTTGCGCGCATCGCCGGTCCGCTCGACCTCCTCGACCATCGGCAGGACGCGGGCGGGGGCTCCGCCGTGCAACGGGCCGCTCATCGCGCCGATCGCGCCGGACATGGCGGCGGCGACGTCGGCGCCCGTGGAGGCGATGACCCGCGCGGTGAAGGTGGAGGCGTTCATGCCGTGCTCGGCGGCCGAGACGAAGTACGCATCGACGGCGCGGACGTGAGTCGGGTCGGGCTCGCCCCGCCAGCGGGTCATGAACCGCTCGACGATCGTCGTGCACTGGTCGATCCGGGACTGAGGGACCGCCGGGTTGGACAGTCCGCGCGCCGACTGGGCGGCGTAGGACAACGCCATCACGGCGGCGCGGGCGAGCTGGTCGCGCGCCTCCTCATCGCTGATGTCGAGCAGCGGGCGGTAGCCCCAGACGGGCGAGAGCATCGCGAGCGCAGCCTGCACGTCGACCCGGACGTCGCCGGTGTGCACCGGGATCGGGAACGGCTCGGCCGGCGGCAGCCCCGGCCCGAACTTTCCGTCCACGAGCAGGGCCCAGACGTTGCCGAAGGTGACATGGCCGGCGAGGTCCTCGATGTCCACGCCGCGGTAGCGCAGGGCGCCGCCGTCCTTGTCCGGCTCGGCGATCTCGGTCTCGAACGCGATGACGCCTTCGAGGCCGGGGCTGTAGTCACTTGTCATGACGTCCATTCTTCTCACATGCCGGATTGGCCGCTCCTGAGAGGTGCGAAGATTGTGGTGATGACAGATCCGGCCGCCCTGCGTGCGATGTACACGCGCGGCTCCCTCGACGAGGCCGACCTGGCCGGCACCTGGACCGAGCAGCTGCGGTTGTGGTTCGACACGGCCGCCGCCGACCCGACCGTCCTGGAGCCCAACGCCATCCAGCTCGCCACCGCTGACGCCGATGGACAACCGACCGTCCGCACCGTCCTGGCCAAAGGCATCGACGAGTACGGCATCGTCTTCTTCACCAACTACGAGTCCGCGAAGGCGCGGGACCTCGCCGTCAATCCCCGCGCCTCGGCCGTCTTCGTCTGGCTCGCCCACCAACGTCAGGTGCGGCTGACCGGAGCGGTGGCCAAGATCGACCGGGCCGCGACCGAGGCCTACTTCGCCACCCGGCCGCGGGAGTCGCAGCTCGGCGCCTGGGCCTCACCGCAGTCGCAGGTCGTCGACTCCCGCGCTGCGCTCGACCGGCTGGCCGCCGAGGCCGAGGCCCGCTTCGGGACCGGTCCGGTTCCGGCGCCGCCGCACTGGGGCGGGTACCGACTCACGCCGGTCGCGGTCGAGTTCTGGCAGGGCCGGCCGGGTCGGCTGCACGACCGCATCCGCTTCCGCCAGGACGGTGACGAGTGGGTGCGGGAGCGCCTCGCCCCGTGAGCGCTGACCTTCCCGTCCAGGACGACAGCACCGAACAGGCACGCGGACTGCGCTACCTGCTGCTCCGGCATGCCGTGGACACCCGACCGGTGGCGATCCCGGCCTACCGACGGCTGCTGATCGGACAGGGCACGTCCTTCGTCGGATCGATGCTCACCCAGGTCGCCGTGCCGGTGCAGATCTACGCGATCTCGCACTCGTCGCTGTACGTGGGACTGGTCGGGCTGGCCGGCCTGGTGCCGATCGTCGTCTTCGGTCTCTACGGCGGCGCGATCGCCGACGCGATGGACCGCCGCACGCTCTACCTGTGGTCCTCGCTCGGGACCTGGGCGGTGACCGTCGCGCTGCTCTTCCAAACCCTCTCCGGCCTGAACAGCATCCCGCTCATCCTGGCGTTGGTCTCGGTCCAGTCGGCGTTCTTCGCCATCGCGTCGTCGGCCCGGGGCGCCATCATCCCGCGCATCGTCGACAGCGAACTCGTGCCTGCCGCGAACACGCTCAACTTCACCGTCGGCAACATCGGCCAGGTCATCGGCCCGCTCTTCGCCGGGTTCCTCGTCACCCAGCACAACGGTTTCGCCTACGCCTACTCGTTGGACGCGGTGCTCTTCACCGCGGCCCTGTACTCGGCCTTCCGGCTGCCGACCATCCCGCCCGACGGCACCGCCCCGAAGCTCGGCCTGCGCTCGGTGGCCGAAGGCCTCGCCTTCATCCTCACCCGCCCCGTGCTGTTCATGTCCTTCCTCGTCGACATCGCGGCCATGGTGCTGGCGATGCCGCGCGCGCTGTTCCCTGCGGTCGCCGACGCGCACTTCCATGGCGCGGTCGGCCCGTTGTACGCCGCGATTGCGATCGGCTCGGTCGTGGCCGGATTGACCAGTGGCTGGATCGGCCGGGTACACCGGCAGGGCGTCGCACTCGTGGTCGCGATCGTCTGCTGGGGCGGTGCCGTCGCGCTGTCGGGATTCGCGCGACAGCTGTGGCTGGTGGTCGGACTGCTCGCGCTGGCCGGCGCCGCCGACCTCGTCAGTTCCGTCTACCGGCAGACCATCCTGCAGACCTATGCGCCGGACGAGATGCGCGGCCGGATGCAGGGCGTCTTCATCGCCGTCGTCGCCGGCGGACCACGGCTGGGTGATCTCCGGGCCGGCGCCACCGCGTCGGCCAGCACCACGACCATCTCGTGGGTGGGTGGCGGCATCGCGTGCATGCTGGTCGTGGCCGCGGCCGGGGTGCTGGTCCGGCCGTTCTGGCGCTACGACACCCGGGTCGCGCATCCAGTGGACATCGAAGAGGGCCTAGCGTCGTCGCCATGACGTTCAGCGGGCGGGAGTACGCCATCGAGGCCGGCGCACACCGCGCGACGGTGGTGGAGGTCGGTGCGGCCCTCCAGCGCTACACGACCGGCGGCGTCGACATCACCTGCACGTACGACGTCGACGCGCTGCCGCCGAAGGGCTGCGGGGCGACGCTCATGCCGTGGCCCAACCGGATCCGCGAGGGCCGCTACACCTTCGAGGGCACCCCGCTGCAACTTCCACTGACCGAGCCCTCCGCCCGTAACGCCATTCACGGGCTGGCCCGCTGGGCTCGGTGGACGGAGGTGACGCACACCCCCGAGCAGGTGACGCTGCGCCACGACATCGTCCCGCAGACCGGTTACCCGTTCGAAGTGCGCGTGGAAGCGACGTACACGGTGCACGCCGAGAGCGGGCTGATGGTCACGCTCGGCGCCCGCAACCTCGGCCGGAGCCGTGCGCCGTTCGGCGCCGGCTCCCATCCGTACCTGTCCACGCGCGGTCATGCGCTCGCGGACACCACGGTGCGGGTTCCGGCCGGCGAGAGGTTGATCGTCGACGACAAGCAGGTACCGGTGGGCGCGCGCTCGGTGGCGAGCACCGAGTACGACCTCCGGCGGGGCAAGCGGCTGCGGACGACGCGTTTCGACGACGGTTTCACCGGACTGACCACCGACGGTGGACGGGGTGCCGCCGAGGTGCGAACCCCGTCAGGCGGAGCCCGGCTCTGGTTCGACGAGACCTACCAGTTCCTGCAGGTCTTCACCGTCGAGAACCTCACGCCGAGGCAGTCGGGTGTGGCGATCGAGCCGATGACCTGCGCGCCCGACGCATTCAACTCCGGCGCCGGGCTGATCGTTCTCGAGCCCGGCGGCGCGTGGACCGGCAGCTGGGGCATAGTCCCCATCTGAATGCCTCAGGCGCGCGTCTGCTGATAGCGCTCCAGCGCGACCCGGCGCTCCGTTGCGTGGTCGACGATCCGCTCGGGATATCCGGCCGGCGGGTCGGCCACGCGCCACGGTTCGTGCACCGCCTTGCCTGAGATCCCGCGAAGCTCGGGCACCCAGCGCCGAACGTAGTCGCCGGCCGGATCGAACTTCACGCCCTGGGTGACCGGGTTGAACACGCGGTGGTACGGCGCCGGATCGGTGCCCGTGCCGGCCGTCCATTGCCAGCCGTGCTGGTTGCTCGCGAGGTCGGCGTCGACCAGGTGCTGCATGAAGTGCCGGGCTCCGTGCGTCCACTCGATGTGCAGGTCCTTGACCAGAAAGGACGCGACGATCATCCGCACCCGGTTGTGCATCCATCCCTGGCCGAGCAGCTGACGCATGCCGGCGTCGACGATCGGGTAACCGGTCCGTCCGGCACACCAGGCAGCGAACACGGCTGAGGTCGGCGACGCGTAGGTCATCGTCGCGAGCTGCGGTTGGAAATACTCCCGCGCCGAGTTCGGCCAGGCGTGCAGGACGGCAGCGTAGAAATCTCGCCACGCGACCTCCTTGCGGAACGTCTCGTCCGCCGGTCCGAGATCGGCCAGCATCGTCCGCGGATGGATGCAGCCCCACTTGAGGTGAACCGACATGTGCGACGTGCTGTCGAGATCGGGTCGGTCGCGCTCGTCGGCGTAGCGGGCGAGCGCCCCGTCCCGGTACGCGCTCCACGCCCGCAGGGCGGCGTCCTCGCCCGCGTCCGGCAGTTCGAGGCCGTCGGGTAACTGCGGATCGGCGGGGATGTCCTCGCCCTGGACGCCTCCGTGCCACTCGACCCGGTCGGCGATCGCCGCCGCTGGAGGTCGCCAGCCGTGCTGCGCCCACATCCGGTAGAACGGCGAGAACACCTGGAACGGCTTGCCGTCGCTCTTCATCACCCGACCGGGCGCCACTGCGTACGGCGAGCCGGTGCGGATGAGGGTCACCGGGCCGAGGGCCTTGTCCACCGCGTCGTCCCGGCGGGTGCCGTACGGGTTGAAGTCGGCGCTCACATGCACCGCTGACGCGCCGATCTCCTGCGCGATCCGTGACACCTCGGTCACCGGATTGCCGCGCCGGACCGCCAACCGCCCGCCGTGCCCGCGCAAGGCCGCGTCGAGCTCCCGCAGCGTCCGGTACAGGAACGCGAGCCGCGGTGCACCGGCGGGCGTGAGCAAAGCGGGGTCGAGGACGAACAGCGCGAGCACCGGCCCGTCCTTCGCCGCCTCGTGCAGGGCTGGATGGTCCCCCAACCGAAGGTCGCGGCGCAGCCACAGGACGGAGGTCACGTCCGGCAGTGTGCCCGTGACAGTCCCAGGCGAAGCGGGCACCATGGGCGTCATGAGTGATAGCGGAATCTTCGGCGACAGCGTGTACGAATCCGGCGATCCGGTGGGGGACACCGACGACCTCGATCCGGTCGAGGCCCTGACCGGCGACGACCCCGACGAGGTCATGCAGACGAGCTATGACCCGCCCGACCGGGAGCCGTACAACTTCAAGCGCATCCCCACGGCGTCCGAGGAGCGTGAGGGCGAATCCCTCGACCAGAAGCTCAGCGAGGAAGAGCCGGACGTCACCGAGGCCGACATCGACGCAGGCGACGAGGAGCCCCGTGCCGGCCGCCTGGTCGCGCCGGACGAGGGCGCCCACGAGGACCTGGAGAAGGATGAGATCGCCGAGGACGTCGGCCCGGCCGGTTACGCCTCCAGCGCCGAGGAAGCGGCAGTGCACATCGTGGACGAGTAGGCGTCGCTGATGCAGCTCAGCAAGCACAAGCACTCGTGCGTCCGGTTCGACGACGGCGACCGCACGCTGGTCATCGACCCCGGGATGTTCAGCGACGTCGACACCGCGCTCGACGGCGCCGATGGGGTACTCATCACTCACGAGCATTTCGACCATCTCGCCGAGGAGCCGGTGCGGGCGGCGCTGAGGGCCGACCCGCGGCTGCGGTTGTGGGCGCCGGCGCCGGTCGCGGCGACGCTCGCCGAGTTCGGCGACCAGGTTGTGACGATCGGCGCCGGGGAATCGTTCGGAGCGGCCGGCTTCGCGGTACAGACGTTCGGCGGGCAGCACGCGCTCATCCATCCGCAGATCCCGATCGTGGCCAACGTCGGCTTCCTCGTGGACGGCACGGTGTACCACCCCGGCGACTCGTTCGTCGTTCCGCCGGTTCCGGTGGCCACGCTGCTGCTGCCGGCCAACGCGCCCTGGTCGAAGATGTCCGAGGTGATCGACTTTGCCGTGGCCGTGCGGGCGCCGCGGGCCTATCCGATCCACGACTCCATGGTGAACGAGGCCTACACGACCATCCTGCAGCGCAGCCTGGTGCCTATCGTCGAGCGCTTCGATATCGAGTTCACCGCGTGGGACGCGCCGGTGACCGCCTAAGTTCGTCCCGCCGGCTGTCGAATCCAGGGCGTCCCGTTCGACGCCTGGTGAAGCACCCCTTCGACAAAGGAGCAGGGCAGTGGGACGGATTGTGGTAACCGAATTCGTGAGCCTCGACGGCGTCATGGAAGATCCGGGCGGTTCAGAGGGCTACCGCCACGGCGGATGGACGTTCACGTTCGACCGGGGCCCCGAGGGCGACAAGTTCAAGATGGACGAGCTGACCAACGCCGACGCGCAGCTTCTCGGGAGGGTCACCTACGACGGGTTCGCCGCCGCGTGGCCGTCCATCGAGGACGACGCAGGATTCGCCGCGAAGATGAACTCGATGCCCAAGTACGTGGTGTCGAAGACATTGCGAACGGCTTGGAACAACACCACGATCCTGTCGCGCCGCTGGCGCGGATGGAGATCGTGTCGTACGTACGTAGCGGCGACGTCGAGATGTTGGTCCTGCACCTCGTTCCCTGACGTTCGGTGCAAGCGATCTTGTGCAGACACGCCGGTAGGGGCCCGCGTCTGCACAGGATTGACCGGTCGCTAGGTTGCGACCGTGCCTGCACGTCCGCGGTACCCGACCGATCATGAACCCACGATCGACGTGCGTCCGGCATTGGGTCGTTTCGACGATTTCGCGACCGTCGTCGGTACGCAACGACCCGACGCCCGCGGGTGCTGGTGCATGTCCTATCGGGACAGCCGCGTGCCTGCCCTGGAGCGTCCGGACTACATGCGCCTGGAGTGCGCCAACGACCCCGGTCCCGGTGTGCTCGTCTACGTGGACGACGAAGTGGCTGGCTGGTGTTCGATCGCGCCGCGCGCGAGCTATCGGCGCCTGCTCAACTCCCGCACCATCCCGGTCGTCGATGATCGCGACAGCTGGGCAGCGGTGTGCTTCGTGGTGCGCGCGGGGTACCGAAAGCACGGGTTGATGCACCGCCTGCTGGCCGGCGCCGTCGAACATGCAGATGCTCACGGCGCGGCGGTGATCGAGGGCTATCCGGTCGACGCCGCGGACGGTCGTGTCGACGTCATCTCGGGCTACGTCGGCACCGTCGAGCTCTTCGAGCGAGGCGGCTTCCAACGAGCCGTCCGGACCACCGGACGCAGCGGAGGTCGACCGCGGTGGGTCATGCGCAAGACACTCCGCTGACCAGCGCTTGGCCCTTCACCGCTGACCGGAGGGCTCAGATGGGCCGCAACGACTTGCACTGCAACTCGTTGCATAGCTACGGTCTCGCTCATGGCGCTCGAGCACGCAATCCTCGTGTCGCTGGCCGAGCGCGCGAGCACGGGCTACGACCTCGCGCGGCGCTTCGACAAGTCGATCGGCCAGTTCTGGACGGCCACCCACCAGCAGGTCTACAAGGTGCTGGCCCGGATGGAGTCGGCCGGCTGGATCGCGTCCACCCACGTCGTGCAGGACGGCCGCCCGGACAAGAAGGTATACGACCTCACCGCAGACGGACGGGCCGAGCTGCGCGAGTGGATCGCGCAACCGGCCGAGCCGGAGGCGGCCCGCTCGGACCTCGCCGTCAAGATCCGCGGCGCGTCCTACGGCGATCCGGCGGCGGTGGCCGTCGAGGTGCGTCGGCACCGCGCGGCGCACGCCGAGCGGCTGGAGTTCTACCTGACCAATGAGAAGCGCGAGTTCCCCGATCCGTCCGCCCTGCGCGGCCACCGGTTGCATCAGTGGCTCGTGCTGCGCGGCGGCATCGGTCTCGAACGCGGTCTGATCGACTGGTACGACGAGGTCGTGGCCGCCCTGACCCCGAAGGGCAAGCGATGACCCGCTACCCGCACCTGCTCGCGCCGCTCGACCTCGGGTTCACCACGCTGCCGAACCGCGTGTTGATGGGCTCGATGCACGTCGGGTTGGAGGACCGCCCCAAGCACCTGTCCCGGCTGGCCGAGTTCTACGCCGAGCGGGCCCGCGGCGGCGTGGGGCTGATCGTCACCGGCGGCTTCGCGCCGAACCGCACCGGCTGGCTGCTGCCGATGGCCGGGAAGCTGACGACCGGGCGCGAGGTCGGTCGGCACCGCGAGATCACCGACGCGGTGCACGACAACGGCGGCCGCATCGCGCTGCAGATCCTGCACGCCGGCCGCTACGCCTACCACCCGTTCAGCGCGAGCGCGTCGCGGACCAAGTCGCCGATCACGCCGTTCGGTGCACGGGCCATGAGCAGCCGCGAAATCCGCACGACGATCGACGACTTCGCCCGCGCCGCCGTCCTCGCCCGGGACGCGGGCTACGACGGCATCGAGATCATGGGCTCCGAGGGCTACCTGATCAACCAGTTCCTCACCGCACGGGTGAACAAGCGGCGCGACGAGTGGGGCGGCACGCCGGAGAAGCGGCGTCGGTTCGCGGTCGAGATCGTGCGCAAGACCCGCGAAGCGGTTGGACCCGACTTCATCGTCGTGTACCGGATGTCGCTGCTCGACCTGGTTGACAAGGGGCAGGGCTGGGACGAGGTGATCGCGCTGGCCAAGGACGTCGAGGCCGCCGGGGCGACGCTGATCAACACCGGCATCGGCTGGCACGAGGCGCGGGTGCCCACCATCGTCACGTCGGTGCCGCGGGCCGCGTTCAGCTGGGTCACCGGCAAGTTGCGGCCCGAGGTCACCATCCCGGTGATCGCGTCCAACCGCATCAACATGCCAGAGACCGCCGAGGAGATCCTCGCCCGGGGCGACGCCGACATGGTCTCGATGGCCCGCCCGTTCCTGGCCGACCCCGACTGGGTCCGCAAGGCGGCCGACGACCGCAGCGACGAGATCAACACGTGCATCGCCTGCAACCAGGCCTGCCTCGACCACACCTTCCAGCACAAGATCGCGAGCTGCCTGGTCAACCCGCGAGCCGCCCACGAGACCGAGCTGAAGCTGCTGCCCACCCGCCGCGCGAAGCGCATCGCGGTCGTCGGCGCCGGGCCCGCCGGACTCGCCGCCGCCACCGCAGCCGCCGAGTGCGGGCACGCCGTCGAGCTGTTCGAGGCCGACGCCGAGATCGGCGGGCAATTCCAGCTCGCACGGCGGATCCCGGGTAAGGAGGAGTTCGCCGAGACGCTGCGCTACTTCACCCGACGCCTGGAGCTCACCGGTGTGAAGGTCCACCTGGGCCACGCGGTGACCGCCGCCGAACTCGTCGACGGCGGGTGGGACGAGATCGTGCTCGCCACCGGCGTCACTCCGCGGACGGTGTCGATCCCCGGTGCTGATCGACGGAACGTCCACGGCTACGCCGACGTGATCCTCGGCAAGGTGACGATCGGTGCGAGGGTCGCGGTCATCGGCGCCGGAGGCATCGGCTTCGACGTCAGCGAGTTCCTGACGCACACCGGCGAGCACGGCGTGGCGCAGGACCGCGACGAGTGGCTGGCCGAATGGGGGGTCGCCGATCCGGCCACCGCGCGTGGCGGCCTCGCGCTGGCCGCGCCGCCACGATCGCCGCGGCAGGTCTACCTGCTGCAGCGAAAGACGTCGAAGGTGGGCGCCGGGCTGGGCAAGACCAGTGGCTGGGTGCACCGCAGCACGCTCCAGGCGCGGGAGGTCGAGTTCCTCCGCGGCGTCACCTACGAGCGCATCGACGACAGCGGCCTGCACATCAGCATCGGTGCGAAGAATCCGCGCCCGCGCGTGCTGCAGGTCGACGACGTCGTGATTTGCGCCGGTCAGGAGCCGCGCCGCGACCTCGTCACCGAACTACAGTCCGCCGGCCGCGCGGTGCACGTCATCGGCGGTGCGGATGTGGCGGTCGAGCTGGACGCGAAGCGGGCAATCGATCAGGGCACCCGGCTCGCCGCGACCCTCTGATCCGTCCACAATTGGGGACAAGGTCTGTGGACGGGCGGTGCACAACCTTCCGGTTCGGGGGATAACCGGCCGCAAACTGTGGACGACGAAAAGAAGTTCGAGAGACTCGCGAACAACACTTGTGCGGCGTTGGGGAAGGCAGTAGACATACCCCATCGCAGCGCAGAGAACCTGATTCGAGGGAGACCTCGGAAGCCGGATCGGCCGGGAAACCGGAAGATTCGGTAGGGCGATCAAAGCGAGCGAGACGGCCAGATGAGCCAGTCGATCTTCGGATCGACCGGGCGGTCCGGTCGAGTCGAACAGGCCAGTCGGTCTTCGGACCGGCCAGGCGGTACGACGAACGTGGGGCCCTGTCATCTCATACATGACAGGGCCCCACACCTATGTTCAGCACCCAGTGTGCCGGGTTGCCACGTCGGAGCCGGTAACGACACGGGGCAAATGCCGCCCAGGTCACATGTAGCCGCGCCGAAACATTTGCCGGCGTTGCGATACCCCGAGTTGTTCCGACCGTAACCATCCGCGAACTCCGAGGCCGTTGACTCGCGGCATGCCTGCGATCGCCAACCGATGACCAGGCTGCGGATAGCTGCGGCGTCGGCCCATTTCAGTCGCGACCTGACCCGGTCGATGGAGCGGATCCATACGGTGATCCTCGCCGCGCGCCGGATCGGGGCGTCGCTGCTCGTGCTGCCCGCCGCGGCGTTGGGCGGATACGTCGCCGACATGCGGTCCGCGAGTGCGGATGGATCGCCGCAGGGGATCGCACCAGACGCACCCGAGTTCGAACGCATCGCCGCGATGGTCGGAGACCTTGTGCTGTGCCTCGGTTACACCGAGCTGGCCGACGGCCGGGGCTGGAATGCGGCCGTCTGCTTGACCAGCGATCAGGTCCTCGGCCGGTACCGCCAGGTGCATCAGCCGGCGGCCGAGGCCTTCGTCCACGGACCGGGGGATCGGCTCGCCGCATTCGACACCCCGATCGGGCGGATGGGGATGCTGATCGACTACGACAAGACTTTCCCCGAGGCTGCGCGCACGCTCGCGCTGGACGGCGCCCGGCTCGTCGCCTGCCTGTCCGCCTGGCCGGCCGGCATCACAAAGCCGGGCACCCGCCTGCCGCAGGACCGGCAGTCGCGGTTGTTCGACGTCTACGACTCCGCGCGCGCCGCCGAGAATCAGATCGTCTGGGTGTCGGCGAACCAGACCGGCTCCGCCGGCGGGTTGCGCTTTCTCGGACAGGCCAAGGTGGTCGGGCCCGGTGGCGAACTGCTGGCCCGCACCTGGGCGAAGGCCGGGCTGGCGGTCGCGGAGGTGGATGTCGAAACCGAGGTCGATCAGGCGCGCCTGGTCCTGCACCACCTGCAGGCCCGCCGCCCCGACCTGTACCTCGAGAAGTGATGGCTTCCGGTGTCAGATGGCGGACGAGCGGAACCGGCGTAGCCGCAGGCTGTTGGTCACCACGAACACCGAGCTCGCCGCCATCGCCGCGCCGGCGATCAGCGGGTTGAGCAGACCGACCGCCGCCAGCGGCAGCGCGGCCACGTTGTACGCGAAGGCCCAGAACAGGTTGCCCTTGATCGTCCTCAAGGTGGCGCGGGAGAGCCGGATCGCGTCGACCGCCGCACGCAGGTCGCTGCGCACGAGCGTGAGGTCGGACGCCTCGATCGCCACATCGGTGCCGGTGCCCATCGCGATGCCGAGGTCGGCGGTAGCGAGTGCGGCCGCGTCGTTGACGC
Source organism: Pseudonocardiales bacterium (assembly GCA_032160745.1). GTDB lineage: Bacteria > Actinomycetota > Actinomycetes > Mycobacteriales > Jatrophihabitantaceae > Jatrophihabitans. The sequence continues at coordinate 4,345 of JAVHVD010000057.1, read as the reverse complement.
CGTCGCCGACCATGGCGACGACACGTCCTGCGTCCTGCAGCCGCCGCACTTCGTCGACCTTGCCGGCCGGCAGCACCTCGGCGACGATGTCGCCGATGCCGACCTCGGCCGCGACGGCCCGTGCGGCCCGCTGGTTGTCGCCGGTCAGCAGGATCGGTCGTAACCCCAGCGTCCGAAGCGCGCGGACGGCCGCCGCGCTGGTTGGTTTCACCGTGTCGCCGACGACCAGGACACCGCGGATCGCTCCGTCCCACCCGGCGAGGACGGCGGTACGCCCCGCGCCCTCGGCCGCATCGACGGTGGCGGTGGTCGCGGCATCTGGAACCGGCGACCACTGCTCGAACAGCGCGCGCCGACCGACGACGACCGAGTGACCGTCGACGACGCCGGTGACGCCGAGCCCCGGGGTGTTCGCGAACTGCTCGACCGGGGGGAGGATGTCGAACTCGGCGCGAGCGGCGGAAGCGATCGCCGCCGCGACCGGGTGCTCGCTCGCGGACTCGAGGGCGCCGGCGAGGCGAAGTACTTCGTCCCGGTCGTCGGCGACGACGTCGTGCAGGGTCATCTCGCCGGTCGTGACGGTGCCGGTCTTGTCGAGGACGATCGTGTCGATGCGACGAGTGCTCTCCAGCGTCTCCGGGCCCTTGATCAGGATGCCGAGCTGGGCGCCGCGGCCGGTGCCGACCATCAACGCGGTGGGTGTGGCCAGGCCGAGCGCGCAGGGGCAGGCGATGATCAACACCGCGACGGCCGCGGTAAAGGCCGCGTGGGCGCCCTCGCCGAGCACGAGCCACGCGGCGAACGTCCCGGCGGCCAGCACGAGGACCGTCGGCACGAAGACGGCCGACACGCGATCGGCGAGGCGCTGCACCTGCGCCTTGCCGTTCTGGGCCTGCTCGACGAGGCGAGCCATTTGCGCGAGCTGGGTGTCCGATCCGATGCGGGTGGCCTCGACGACGAGCCGGCCGCCGACGTTCACGGTCGCGCCGATGACCGGATCGCCCGACGCAACCTCGGTCGGTACGGACTCGCCGGTGACGAGGGATGCGTCGACCGCCGAGCTGCCCTCCACCACCTCGCCATCGGTGGCGATCTTCTCGCCGGGGCGCACGACGAACCGATCACCGACGGCCAGCCGCGCGACCGGGATGCGTACCTCGCGTCCGTCGCGGAGGACGCCGACGTCCTTCGCGCCCAGATCGAGCAGCGCGCGCAGGGCGGCGCCCGATCGGCGCTTGGCCCGCGCCTCGGCGTAGCGGCCGGCGAGCAGGAAGGCGGTGACGGCCGAGGCCACCTCGAGGTAGAGCGCGTCGCCGTCGGACGCGACGAAGCTGAACCGCATGCGCATGCCGAGCTCGCCGGCGTCGCCGATGAAGAGGGCCCAGAGCGACCACGCGTAGGCCGCGAGGACGCCCAGTGAGATGAGCGTGTCCATCGTGGTCGCGCGGTGCCGCAGGTTCGTCCAGGTGGCCCGGTGGAACGGCAGCGCGCCCCACAGCACCACCGGCGTGGCGAGGGCCAGCACGATCCACTGCCAGTAGCGGAACTGCAGCGACGGCGCCATCGAGATCGCGAGGACGGGCAGGGCGAGGCCGGCGCTGACGAGCAGCCTGGTCCGCAGCGCGGTGGTGTCGTCGGCGTCGGCGGGTGCGTCGAGCGAGGCGGTGTACCCGACCTTCTCCACCGTCCCGACGAGCTGCTCGACGGTGATGGAGTCGGGGTGCGAGACGCGCGCCTTCTCCGTCGCGTAGTTGACCGAGGCGGTCACACCGTCCAGCCGGTTGAGCTTCTTCTCGACCCGGGCGGCACACGACGCGCAGGTCATCCCGCCGATGGCGAGCTCGACCGTCCGCGCGACCGGGTCGGCCGTCTTCTCGGTCATGCCAACCGGTAGTCGCCGGCCTCGTCGAGGGCCGCGGCGACCTGTTCGTCGGCGATCGGCGCGTCACTGGTGACCCGGACGCTCGACGCGCCACCGGCATCGAGGTCGACGACGACCTCGCTGACGCCGCCGAGCGCGCCGACCTCCTCGCGCACGGCGTTCACGCAGTGCTCGCAGGTCATACCGGTGACGGAATAGGTTTGGACGCTCATCCGCAGTCTCCTCGTCGTGACCCGATACCTACCGGGGGTATAGCTCGACCATACCCGATTCGCGACGACCCCTGGAGGGTAGGCACTCTCGGAACGACATCTGCGACGAAGGAGCACGCATGAGCAGCGAGCGCAAGGCCACCGAGGCCGGCGAGGGTCTGTCGGATCAGGAGATGGTCGAACAGGTCGCCGAGCAGACGTCGAGCGACATTCGCGAGTCGGACGTGTTCAAGCGCGAGGCCGATGGCACGACGACCGACACCGAGGCGGCCAAGGCGTCCGCGGACGAGTGGACCGAGGACTGACGGTCAACTTTGTTGTATCCCACCGGCACGGCGCGACCGTGGCTCAGCGCATTGCTCGGCGGCGTTGCCGGAACCACGGTCATGAGCGCTGTCCTGGCCGCCGAGACGGCGCTGCGTCCCAACTCCGACGGGCCGGTCGACTACGACGCCAGCGAGCACGTCGTGATCGCCGCGTGCCGTGCGGTCGGGCGGCGGCCGCCACGCACAGCTCGCGGCAACGCCGCGGTGTTCGCGGCCGTGCACTGGGGCTACGGCAGCGCCGTTGCGCTCGCGTACGAGCCGCTGCGCCGGGTCGCTCGTTCTGACGCCGTGGCCGGCGCCGTCTTCTACGCCGGATGCCAGGCCATGGCGCTGTCTCTCTTTCCCACCCTCGGTGGCACGCCGCCGCCGTGGCGCTGGAAGCGCGAAGTGCTGCTTTCGTCCTTCACGGTGCACGCCCTCTACGTCGCCACCGTCGTCGTGGTGTCCCGCGGCGGGCGCCGCGTCTCGTAGGCTCCCCCGGTGCTGACGAACCGGCAGGTCTCGCATGGGCACGTCCGCGCGGCCGCGAACCCGCTTCGTCTGGTGCGAATCCCGCGCGACCTCGAGCCGATCACCGGGCGCAGCGACCGCGAGGTCGACCCGGCTTCAGCGGGCATGACCCCGGACGCCATCGAACGCATCTGGTCCGCCGCCGAGCGGCTCTTCCGCCGCGGCATGAACCCGGCGATCACGCTGTGCGTGCGGCGCAACGGGCACGTCGTGCTCGACCGGTCGCTCGGCTGGGCCCGCGGCGGTGGTCCCGCTGACGGGCCGGACGCCGTCCGCGTGCCGGCGACGCCGGACACTCCGTTCTGCACGTTCAGCTCGTCCAAGGCGGTCACCGCAACCGTCGTTCACCAGCTGGCCGAGCGCGGCATCATTCACCTCGACGACCGGATCACCCATTACCTGCCGGAGTTCGCCGGCGGCGGGCGCGACGCGATCACCATCGCGCAGGTGCTCTCGCACCGGGCCGGTATCCCGCAACTGCCGCGCGACATGATGGACCTCGAGCGGCTCGAGGATCCGGAGCGGATCCTCGAGGCGATCCCCAAGTTGCGCACCGTCCACCGGCCCGGCGCCGCCGTCGCGTACCACACGATCTCCGGCGGCTTCGTGCTCGGCGAGGTCGTCCGTCGGGCGACGGGCAAGGACATCCGTACCGTGCTCGCCGCCGGCATCCTCGACCCGCTCGGCTTCCGCTGGACGAACTTCGGCGTCGCGCCGGACGACGTGGCGCAGGTGGGGCTGGCGTATCCGACCGGACCGCGCATGGTGCCGCCGATCTCCGGACTGCTGACCCGGGCGCTCGGCATGCCGTTCGACGAACTGACCGAGTTGACGAACGACCCCCGGCTGCTGACCGGGATCGTCCCGGCCGGCAACGTCGTGTCGACGGCGCATGAGATGTCGCGCTTCATGGATCTGCTGCGCGCCGGCGGAACGCTCGACGGGGTATCGGTCCTCAAGCCGCGGACGATCCGGCGGGCCACGGCCGAGACGTCCTATCACGAGTTCGATCGCACGCTCGGGTTCCCGATCCGCTACTCGCAGGGCTACATGCTCGGTGCCAAGACGATGAGCCTGTACGGCCCGGACACCGACGAGGCGTTCGGGCATCTCGGCTTCACGAACGTCTCCATGTGGGCAGATCCGCGCCGCGAGCTCGCCGTCGGTCTGATCACCAGTGGCAAGCCGGTGATCGGGCCGCACCTCGACGCGCTGTGGCGGCTGTTTCGCCGAATCGGCGTCGAGGCGCCGAAGGTGAAGGAGCCGCAGCTCTATAAGGGATAGCCCCGTCTCGAGTTTCACGATGCAGCGACGGCTGAGTCGGACCCTGGGTCCGGTTGTGTGGCCGGGTCGCCGTCCCGGCCGGCGCCGTTCCCCCGGTCTGTGACGAATGATCTTGGGGCTGTGTCGAATGA
>JAVHVD010000056.1:0-3466 GCA_032160745.1 Pseudonocardiales bacterium | reverse complement strand
TCACACCGGTCCGAGTGGTCGCTGGCGGTCGAGGCGATCGAGCGGGCGCTCGCCGATTGTGGCGTGGCACCGGGCGACGTCGACGGCCTGGTCCGCTACTCCTACGACGCCGTGGACGAGGCGATGTTGGTGCGCTCGTTCGGCTGGCGGCTGCGCTACTACTCGCAGACCGGCTACGGGGGTCTGGGCGCTCCCGCCGTCCTCGCGCAGGCAAGCGCGGCCGTAGCAAGCGGCCAGGCGCGGATCGTCGTGTGCTACCGCTCCCTCAACGGCTACTCGACGACCCGGTACGGGCGCGCCGAGCGCTCTCTCGGTTGTGCCGGTGGCGAGTTCGTCGCCCGAGGGGACCGCGCGCCGTCGGGTGCTTTCGCGGGGCCGTACGGGCTGCTCAGCCCGGGGCAGGTCATGGCGATGTGGGCGCGGCGGTATCAATGGGAAGCCGGCATCGCGGAGCAGGACCTGGTGCGCGCATTGAGCCGCGTCGCGATCGATCAGCGCGCCCAGGCGCAGCGGAATCCGGCCGCGGTCATGTACGGCCGTCCGCTGAACGAGGACGCCTACCTGGCCGGCCGCGTCATTGCGTCGCCCCTGCGCGTGTTCGACCTCGCGCTGGAGACCGACGGCGCGGCGGCGGTCGTCGTAGCGGCCCCGGACGTGGCCCGTGCTGTGGCCACCCCGCCTGTCTGGATCACCGCGGCCGTCGTGGGCATGTTCGCCTACGCCGAATCGATCTCGGTGTACGGCGAGCTCCGCAACGGTCCTACCTACCGCGAAATTGCCGAGCGTCTCTTCGCGGAAGCGAGCGTCCGGCCCGCCGACCTCAGCGCGGCGATGATCTACGACGCGACGTCTGTCTCTGTCCTGCTCGGGATGGAGGCTTACGGGCTGGCCGCACCGGGCACCGCGTGGCGAGCAGTGCTGGATCACGGCATCGGTGACACCGCCCCGGTTCCCGTCAACACGAGCGGTGGGCACCTGTCCGAGGCGTACGTGCACGGGATGAATCTGGTGGTCGAGGCCGTACGACAGTGCCGCGGTAGCTCCAGTGCTCAGGTCGAGCGGTCCGGGCCCGTCCTGGTCTCGTCCGGACCGAGCGCGGTGGTGCTCAGCCCATGACCGAGTCCACCCTCCGCATCGTGCCCGAAGCGACCGAGTTCAACGCTCCGTATTGGACAGCGGCCCGCGAAGGCCGTGTCCTCCTGCAGCGGTGCCTGGACTGCGGGCTGGTGTGGCACCCTCCGGCGCCCGTGTGCCCAGGTTGTCGCAGCCGCGCCGTGTCGTGGGTGGCGAGCAGCGGTCAGGGCACGCTATACAGCTACACGCGTGTCGAGCACTCGGCTCACCCCGCGGTGGCCGACGCCGTGCCGTACCTGGTGGCTCTGGTCGAGCTCGACGAGGGCCCGCGCTTCGTGTGCACGCTGATCGAGGTGGACGACACCTCCACGCTCTGCGCGACGACCCGGGTCACCGTCGGGCTCGGGCCGGCCGCGGCCGGTCTGCAGTTGCCGGTCGCCCGATGTTCTCGAGCCGGTGCTGACGACCCAATCGATCCAACCCGGCCCGCATGATCACCAGGCAGGTCTGCACCACGTCCTCGCGCCGGACCTCTGGGTGCTCGATCCAGTAAGCGGCGGCGCCCTGCAACGCGGTGCGCAATATTGCGGCGGTCGGCTCGGCCACCGCGGCGGGCAGGCCTATCCGCTGTGCGTAGAAGGCACTCCATTCGCGCTCAGCCGCGCGGTGGCGTCGCACCCGTGCAAGCTCGACCGCCGGCTCGTGCCACCCGCTGGTCACCATCAGTTGCAGCACCGGCCCCTGCCGGTCCAATTCGTCGAAGTACCCGGTGACCACGGCCTCGAGACACCCGTCGAGGCTGCGCGCGGCACGCAGCCGGACCTGTACCACCGAATCCATCTGGTGCCAGCAGCGCTCGAGCAGCGCAGTGAGCAGCGCGCCCCGATCGGGGAAGTGGCTGTACAGAACCGGCTTGCTGACTTCGGCGAGGGCGGCGACGCGTTCCATGGTGACCGCCGCGAGGCCCTCGTCCGCGACCAGGAGCCCGACGACGTCGATGAAGTACTCCCGCCGCTCCGCGCGGTGGGGACGGGCTCCGGCCATGGCGGTCCCTCCTGGCTTCCCAGTGCTCGCTGACTGCAGGAATCCTCGCGTGCGAAGGTCGACGGCGCATGCGAGTGTCCCGCTCGTTCGAACTGTGTATTCCCAGACACGTTTGGTGGACATACGGTCGCGGCCATGAATGCCTCTGCCGAGCCGACCTATGCCGCGATCGCTCGACTGGTTTTCGGTTATGCCGAGCGACTCGACGCCGGCGACCTCGAAGGGATGGCGCAGCTGTTCGCGCAGGCGAGTTTCCGCAGCGTCGGTGCCGGCGGGATCTCGACCATGACCGGGAGTACGGAAATACTAGCCGGATTTGCCGGGTCGGTACGTCGCGACGACGGCACCCCCGCGACCAAGCATGTCACGACGAACCTGATCGTCGACGAGCATCCTGACGGCTCGAGAGCCACCGCCCGCTCGGTGTTCACCGTGCTGCAGGCGACGCCCGCCCTGCCCCTGCAGGTCATCCTGGCGGGTACGTACACCGACGAGTTCGCGCGCGACGAACGCGGCTGGCGTTTCGCCGACCGGCTGGTACGGATCCAGTTGGTCGGTGACCTGTCCGAGCATCTGGTGGTCGAGTTGGACCGGGACTCCGGCACGAGATGACCGTGACCGTGCCGCTGTATGGGATCAGGGATGGACTTCCGAGGCTGCTGCTTCGAAAGTTAGAACTGGCGACGCGGCTCGTGCGCGCTGCTCTGACAGAGGGGGTATGAATGCAATCCGGAGATCTTCTGGACCGCGCGCAGGCGCTTGCACCCGTGTTGCGCGAGCGTGCGTTCGACGCCGAGAAAGCGCGGCGGATCTCGAACGAGACGATCGACGATTTGAAGTCGGCCGGGCTGTTCCGCGTGCTGCAGCCGGCGGCGTACGGCGGCTACGAGCTGGATCCGCAGGTGTTCATGGACATCGCCATGATCATCGGATCCGGCTGCCCGTCCACGGGCTGGGTGTACTCGGTGATCGGGGTCCACAACTGGCAGCTCGGCCTGATGTCCAAGCAGGCACAGGACGACGTGTGGGGCGCCGACCAGGACACCTTGATCAGCTCGTCGTACACCCCCCGCGGAACCGTCGAGATCGTCGACGGCGGCTACTTGGTCAGCGGGCGCTGGTCGTTCTCCTCGGGCTCGGACCACGCGCAGTGGGCCATCCTCGGCGGCGTGGCCACCGAGGATGACGGCACGGTGCGCAGGCTCTGCTTTCTCCTGCCGCGCTCGGACTACGAGATCGACGACGTCTGGCATGTCATCGGGCTGCGCGGCACCGGCAGCAACGACATCGTCGTCGACAAGGCGTTCGTGCCCGAGCACCGCACACACGCATACACCTCGGGCAGCGT